>JAZOOS010000024.1:0-29715 GCA_045655185.1 Eubacteriales bacterium | reverse complement strand
AGCGGCCATTCTTCACCACCATCTTTGCGCCACATTTGTCGCAGATGATGTCGGTCTCTTCAACAGGAAGCTCAAAGCTGCCCTTACCAATGGTGGTCTCGGCGCGCTCCAGCTCCCTTTCAAAGCCCTTCCAGAAGGGGTTCAGCACGTCCAGCATCTCGATGCTGCCCTTTTCGATCTCGTCCAGCTGATCCTCCATCTGCGCGGTGAACGCATAGTCGACAATATCAGAGAAATTCTCCTTCATCAGCTTGGTGGTCACCTCGCCAAGCGGGGTGGGGATCAGCGATTTTCCCTCACGGCGAACGTAGTTCCGCTCGATGATCGTGGTGATGATGGCGGTATAGGTGCTGGGGCGGCCGATGCCGTTCTCCTCCAAGAATTTGATCAGGGAAGCTTCGGTATAACGCTGGGGCGGCTCGGTAAAATGCTGCGTGGCACCCGAGTTGGAAAGAGGCATGGTCTCCCCCTCGGAAAGCTTTCCGAGCGGCAGGGAGGAACCGTCTGCCAGTTCACCGTCTTCAACGTCGGCGGTGTTATCGTAAACCGCAAGATAGCCCTTGAATTTCGGGGTACTTCCGGTTGCGCGGAATTGGTATTCCCCCGAAGAGAATTCAAGCGTTACCTGCGTAAAGACGGCCGAGCTCATCTGGCTTGCAACGAAGCGTTCCCAGATCAGCTTATAAAGGCGATATTGGTCAACCGTCAGGGCGCGACGGATCTTTTCGGGCGTCAACGAGATATCCGAGGGGCGAATGGCCTCGTGCGCATCCTGCGCGCCGGGCTTCATCTTGAATTGGCGGGGCTTGGCAGGGCGGTATTCTTTGCCGAACTTTTCATCGATCAAAGAAGCGGCCGCCTCTTGCGCGGTAGACGAAACGCGAAGCGAGTCGGTACGCATATAGGTAATAAGACCCGAAAAGCCGCCCAGCTCACTGCCGAGGTTGATACCTTCGTAAAGCTCTTGCGCCGTTTTCATGATGCGCTGAGATTGGAAGCCAAGCTTCTTAGAGGCCTCTTGCTGCAAAGTAGAGGTGGTAAAGGGGGGCGCGGGCATACGGCTCTTCTGCGATTTCTTAACGGCGTTCAAAATGAACGGATACTTAGAAAGCGCGTCGGTAACCTTTTTTGCCTCCTCGGCGGTAGAAAGTCTATCCTCGTTTCCGCCCTTACCGAAGTAACGGGTATGGATCACTTCCCCATCTGCCGTCAGAACGTCGGCCTCGACCGTCCAATATTCACGGGGAACGAAATTACGGATCTCCTCTTCTCTTTCGGAGATGATACGGGCGGCAACGCTTTGCACGCGCCCGGCGGAAAGACCGCTGTGGATCGACTTCCAAAGGAAGGGACTGAGCTTATATCCTACGATCCGGTCAAGAATTCTTCTGGTCTGTTGCGAATTAACGAGATCCTGATTGATGGTTTCGGGATGCTTGATCGCATCCTTAACTGCCACCTTGGTGATCTCGTTAAAGGTTACACGGCAGGCTTTATCAAGCGGAATACCAAGGGCGGCCGCCAGATGCCAAGAGATCGCCTCTCCTTCACGGTCGGGGTCTGTTGCCAAAAAGATCTTATTGGCGCTCTTGGCCTCTTGCTTCAGCTGGGAGATGACGTCCCCCTTCCCGCGGATGTTGATATAGTGAGGGGTAAAATTGTTTTCAATATCCACGCCGAGCCCGCTTTTCGGAAGGTCACGAATATGCCCCTTGGAAGCAATAACCTTATAATTCGAGCCAAGGTATCCTTTAATGGTGCTTGCCTTGGCAGGCGACTCAACGATTACTAAATTTGCCATAAAATTAACCTTTCTTTATTCTTGTATATCATCGGACGTACGGCTTGGCAAAAGCAGACCGCTTTGCGTAAGCTCGACAAGACCGAGAAATTCCATTTGTGTTGCAACGGCCATACAGTCGGTAGACGAAAGATCGTCAAAATCCAGATCGTCATACTGTACGAGTCCGTTTTCAAGAACCATATCGTAAATAATACGCGCCTCGGGCGGAAGGTCGGAAAGAAGGGCGTACGCCTTTTTCTTATCCTCTTCGGATAGAGGTGTCTTCTCAAGACTGTTTCTTACGACCTCTTTCTTTTTCTTCTTTTCTTCCTTTTTCGGTTTTGGCTCCTTCACGCCCTTTTCCCGCTCTTTCTCTTCATCCGGCGGAAAGGGAACGCGCATAGCCGTAAGAACCTTTTCGATAACGGCGGGAAAAACCTGCAAAAGGCGTTGCAAGGAAATCTTTCCGTAATAATCCTTTTCAAAATCCGAAAGGATATCGTCAGCGCAGGAAAGAGCCTTCGCCCCATCACGCAAAAGAAGGCATGGCCCCATAGCCACCTCTTCGTCTACGCGACCGGGAAGCGCGTAAACCGCCTTGCCTTGCTTCTTTGCCAGGCGCGCCGTAATAAGGGCGCCGCTTTTCAGATCCCCTTCGATAACGGCGCAGGCCGCGCTAAGGCCGCTGATAAGGCGGTTTCGAATGGGAAAGTTTTTGCCGAAAGGTCTCGTTCCGGGTGGAAATTCGGTTACGATCACCCCACGCTTGGCGATAAAGGTAGCCAAATGCCGATGCTTTTCGGGATACAGGATATCGATCCCACTTCCCAATACCGCAACCGTTTGCCCGCCACCGTTTACGGCTGCGGCGTTTGCGACACCGTCGATCCCGAGGGCCATACCGCTGACGACAATTGCACCGCCGACCGAAAGATCGCGCGCGATTTCAAAGGCCATCTTCATACCGTAACGGCTCATCTTCCGCGTTCCGACAACCGAAACGCAAAGCTTTTCGTTCCAAGCGGGGATCACACCGTAGCAAAAAAGCATAACGGGTGGATTGGAGATCTTACGAAGGGCGTCGGGAAACCGCGGATCGTCATACGCCAAGGGAATAACTCTTTTTCGATTGCAGAAGTTCAGGATGCGCAATTCATCATCCTTCCCTTTATCCTGCAAAGAACGAAGATCACCGTCATCCCCCGCAAGCGCGCGGCGAAGCGTCTCTTCATCGGCCTCGTAGATCTCGTAAGGATCGGGGAAAGCCGCCAAAAGCTTTGCAAAGGTGGAAGAGCCGGGGGTCACGCGGCGGCAAAGCCAGATCCAAAACAAAATATCTTTCATCGTCAATCCTTACATTTTCCCTGTTCCCAAAGAAGTACCGTAGCGGCAGCGGCCGCGTTCAGGGATTCCGCCTCTTGGGCGATAGGGATATAAATGCTTGCGTCACAAGCGGCAGAGAGCGCTTCGGGTATTCCGTGCCCCTCGTTTCCGATGATCAAAAGATCGGAGCCGCGAAGCGGATACTCGGCAAGCGAAAGGGCGCCCGGCCGAAGCTCAGCCGCCAACACGCGCCGATCGGCGCTCTGAAAAAGAGAAACGAACGAAGAAGCATCCTCTAAACGGACGGTGGGAACCTGAAAGACAGCCCCCATCGCGGCGCGTACGGCGCGCGGATGATAGGGGTCGGTACAATCGGGCGAAAGCAACACCGCATCGATGCCGAAGGCGCCCGCGCTTCGCAAGATCGTTCCAAGGTTTCCGGGGTCGCGGATCGAGGATAAAAGCAAATAACGCTCTTCTTTTTTTCGCAAAAAGTCTACATTTAATATTTTAATATATTTTTTTGAAAAGTCAAGATGTTTTATAACAACAGAAATGCCTTCGGGGGACTTTTCGGTTGATATTTTTTCAAAGCAGCTCTCAGAAAGCAAAAGAATCTCGGCTTCCGGGAATCGGGAAAGCGCTTCTTTTGCTTTTTCAAGATACGTATCCGCTTTGCTTTCGCTTATCAAAATATAGCGAACAGGGGCGTTTTTATCAACCGCTTCCAAAAAAAGCTTCTTGCCTTCTGCCAGAAAAAGGCGATTTTTGTCGCGATATTTCTTCTCGGACAGCGAAGAGATCAGCACGACGAGCGGATTCGTGCGGCTGCTGATCTTCAAAATTCCATCGTTCATAGGGTCCCCCTCAAAACAAAATCCCCGACTCGTGCGAGTCGGGGTATAGTGCGGTCAAAGAGCCGCTTTGGCTTTTTCGACAAGGGCTGCAAAAGCCTCTTTGTCGGAAACGGCGATCTCGGAAAGCATCTTACGGTTCAGATCGATCGAAGCCTTCTTAAGACCGTTCATCAGCTTCGAATAGCTGATGCCGCAAACTCTGGCCTGCGCCGAGATACGGGCGATCCAAAGCTTACGGAAGTCTCTCTTCTTCAGCTTACGGCCGATATAAGCATAGTTACCGCTCTTGAGGACGGCCTGCTTCGCCATCTTAAAATGCTTGCTCTTTGCGCCCCAATATCCTTTTGCCGCTTTGAGAACGCTCTTTCTTCTTTTGCGCGTCATCATTGCGCCTTTTACTCTTGCCATTTCACGTATCCTCCTGTTCTTTCGTTCGTCTTAGTGCTGGATCATGGAAGTGATCGTAGGAGTCATAGACTTGCTGAGTATGAATCCCTTGCGAAGCGTTCTTTTACGCTTTGCGGTCTTGATGCCGAGATTGTGGCGGTGCTGGGAATGGTTGACTTTGATTTTTCCGCTTGCCGTCAGCGAAAATCTTTTCGCAGAGGCTTTGTGAGTTTTCATCTTTGCCATGTTTTTTCTCCTTATTCTTTACTCGAAAAATAGAAATTCAAACTGAATTTTCAACTAGGTTATTTCCCGTTTTTCAGCGGGGAAAGCACGACCGATAAAATACGCCCGTCGATCGTGGGGATCTTATCGGAGGAACCGAATTCGGCGCAAGCGTCCATAAAGCGCTGTACCACTTCTCTACCCATCTCCTGGTGCGCCATTTCGCGCCCCTTAAAGCGGATAACGACCTTTACCTTATCGCCGCCTTGAAGGAACTTACGCGCCTGGTTGGCACGCGTTTCGAAATCGTGCGTATCGATACGGCAGGAAAGCTGTACCTCTTTGATCTTTACGATCTGCTGATTGCGGCGGACCTCACGTTCCTTTTTATCCCGCTCGAAACGGAACTTACCGTAATCCATCACGCGGCATACGGGAGGTTGGGCGTCGGGCGCCATCAAAACAAGGTCAAGCCCTTGTCCGTAAGCGTATTCGAGGGCGGCGTGAGAGGACATAATCCCAAGCTGCTCTCCCCCGGAGCCGACAAGCCGAACTTCTTTGCAGGAAATGCTTTCGTTGATCTGTAAATCCTTGGTACTAATAGCGGTTTACCTCCAAATAAAATAAAAAGGCATACGAATCTCCGTATGCACAAAAGCGCGAGTATCCCTCACGCATTTATTGACCTTGGCGCACACGGTGGCAAGGTGAGAACGGAAATTCTGCTTCATTTTAGGATGAGTTTCCTCATACGTCATCAATTATAGCACGCCTTTTCTTGGTTGTCAAGTGCTTTTCCAAAATTATTTTTTACGTTTTTTTCAATCATTTTTGGTGATTTTGCCTATTTACAACGGCTCGGTTTTCGGCTACAATATACGGGCAACCAAGCATACGCGCAAGCCGAAATTTCAATCTTATGAAATCTTTCCGCGGCTGAGCGCTTCGCTTGGTTTTTTAATTTTATAAAGAAGATATTTACAAAAGATTAAAATCTTTTTTTAAAAATGGGTAGAAAACGAATACGCGATATGCTATAATGGTGTATAATGCGTAAATTATGCGCCGACGGCGCTGCTATATGCACGAGAACAATGTAAGGAAAACACTATGTCCAACTTTATTGAAAAAGCCGAGGTGGCGACCCTACCGCTGATCCCGTTACGGGGTACTGTCGCCTTTCCTTCGGTACAAATGAATTTATCCATAACCCGCAATATGTCGCTTAAAGCCTTCAGCGAGGCTGCCGCAGGGGATTCCTACGTCATCCTGACGGCGCAAAAGGATCCCTCTCTTGAAGATCCGAAGCAAAAAGATTTTTACCGCGTGGGTACGGTTTGCCTTATCAAGCATGTCAGCCGCTCGCCCGACGGCAGTCTTTCCGCCGTTTTTGAGGGAATGTGCCGCGCCAAGATCACCAACGTGATCGAAGACGACGGCTTTTTCCGCGCGGACGTTATTTGCAAAAAGGTTACCCTTGGGGCGGCCACCACGCTTCGCGCCGAGGCCTTGATGGGCGAGCTTGCCAACCGTCTTGAAGAGATCGAGCCGATCCACCCCACCTTAAACCAAGAGATAAGAACCGCCGCCACCGCGATCAAAAATCCGGGGCTTCTTTCGGATTTCGTGGCTTCCTCTGCTCTTCTTAATTTTAAAAGCAAGCAATCGGTGCTTGAATGCTTTAATCCTCACGTTCGGTTAGAGCGGCTTTTGGTCCTTTTAGAGGAAGAGAAGGAGATTCTCGTCTGCGAGGCGGAGATCCATTCCGCCGTGCGCGAAAAGGTTGACGGGCATCAGAAGGAATTCTTCTTGCGTGAGCAGATGCGCGCCATTCAGCAAGAGCTTGGCGAGGATAACGACGAGATCGAGGAGTATAGCGCCAAGATCGAAAAGGCAGCCCTTCCCCAAGAGGTAAAGGATAAGCTAAAAAAGGAGCTTGGCAAGCTGGCCAAGACCCCCTACGGCGCGGCGGAAAGCGTTGTGCTTCGCAATTATTTGGATGTATGTCTTGAATTGCCTTGGGAGCAAAGAACCAAGGATAAGCTGGATCTTAAAGCCGCCAAGCGCATCCTTGATGCCGATCACGACGGGCTGGATAAGATCAAGACCCGTATTTTAGAGTTTATCGCCGTACGGAAGCTGGCGCCCGATATCAAGAACCAAATTCTTTGTCTGGTCGGCCCTCCGGGAGTCGGTAAGACCTCGATCGCCGCCTCGGTTGCCAAGGCCTTGGGGCGCAAATACGCCCGTATTTCGCTCGGCGGTATCCGTGACGAGGCCGACGTGCGCGGCCATAGAAAAACCTACGTTGGGGCGATGCCGGGGCGCATCGTATCCGCTATTTCTCAGGCGGGCACGCAAAACCCCGTTATCGTTTTGGACGAGATCGACAAGCTTTCCCACGATCTGCACGGAGACCCCGCATCGGCGCTTTTAGAGGTGCTTGACCCTGAGCAGAACAAGTATTTCCGCGATCATTTTCTTGAATTACCGCTTGATCTTTCGGATTGCCTGTTCATCGCCACCGCCAACTACTACGAAGGGATTCCCGACGCCCTGCTTGACCGCATGGAGATCATCGAGGTGAAGCCCTATTCGAGAAGCGAAAAATTCAATATCGCCAAGCATCACTTCATCAAAAAACAGATGAAGCGTCACGGCTTGGATCGCAAGATGCTCTCTCTTTCCGATGCCGCGCTTCTTGAGCTGATCGACTTTTATACTCGCGAAGCCGGGGTCAGAAATTTAGAGCGTGAGCTTGCCGCTCTTTTCCGTAAGGTGGCGGCCAAGATCGCAGGGGGCGAGATCACGAGGATGAGCGTTACCCCCACTGTCGTCAATCAGCTGCTCGGCAAACGGAAATACCTGCCCGAGCCCGAGTGCCGCGCCGACGAGATCGGCGTTGTAAACGGGCTGGCTTATACCAAAACGGGGGGCGACCTGTTAAAGGTAGAAGCGCTTCCCATTCCCGGAACAGGAAAGATTGAGCTGACCGGCTCGTTGGGCGACGTGATGAAGGAATCCGCGGGGATCGCCGTCAGTTGCGTACGCGCCCGTGCCAATGCCTTGGGGATTGATTCCGAATTCTTTAAAAAAAATGACCTTCATATCCACTTCCCCGAGGGCGCCGTACCGAAGGACGGGCCTTCGGCCGGTGTGACGATGGTCACGGCGCTGGTAAGCGCCCTTACGGGCACCCCCGTACGGCACGACGTTGCCATGACCGGTGAGATCACGCTGCACGGAAAGGTCCTTCCCATCGGGGGGCTTACCGAAAAAACCATGGCGGCATACCGCGCGGGTGTCAAAACCGTTCTGATCCCCCGTGAAAACGAGCGGGATCTTGATGAGATCGACAAGGAAGCCGCCGCCCATCTGCATTTCATTCTTTGCGATACGGTCGATGACGTTCTGCAAAACGCCCTTGCCAAAAAATGCAACGATATGACCGAGCGATGCGATAAAGCCGCGGAAAAGCTTTCCGACCTATCGCTTCCCTTTTCGGGAAACGTCGGCATTTCGGTAACCGGAAGGATAAACTGATATGAGTAACGTTACCTTTTCCGAGGCAACCCTTACGATCTCGGCCGGCTTTCCGAAGCAATTTCCCATAGACGCGCGGCCGCAAATTGCCTTTTCGGGTCGATCGAACGTGGGAAAAAGCTCTCTTATCAATACGATTCTCGGGCGAAAGGCGTTGGCGCGTGTCAGCGCTACCCCCGGAAAAACCATTACGGTCAATTTTTATAACGTGGACGGAAAGCTTTATTTCGTCGATCTTCCCGGCTACGGCTTTGCCAAGCGCCCCGCCGCCGAGAAGGCGAAATGGTCCGCCCTTACCGACGGCTATTTTGTAAAGAACCCCAACATTGACCGCCTTTCACTCGTGGTACAGCTGATCGATTCGCGCATTGGCCCCACGAACGATGACCTTATGATGATCGACTTTCTTCGTCAGTCCGGGTTACCCTTTTTGCTTGTCGCTACCAAAAGCGATAAGCTTAACGCCACCGAAAGAAAGCGTCAAGAGGAGAATCTTCGTCAAAGCTTTCCCGACGTTCCGATCCTATTTTTCTCTTCCCTTAACAAAGAAGGAAAAGAAGAGCTTCGTCGGTATATCCTTGACGCGGCTTCTCTTTGAACGAGGTTTATATGTCTTCGCTTATCACGATCCTTTTATCGATCCCCGCCGTGCTGATCGCCCTGACGGTGCACGAATACGCCCACGGGTATGCGGCCTACAAGCTGGGGGATCCTACGGCTCGGTCTTTGGGTCGCCTATCCCTGAATCCCTTTCGCCATTTAGACGTTTTGGGAGTCATCTGTATGGTCTTTTTCCGTTTCGGATGGGCGAAACCGGTACCGATCAACACACGCTATTTCAAAAAGCCGAGAAGAGATATGGCCATTACCGCGCTTTGCGGCCCGCTTTCCAACTTTCTTTTGGCTTTTTTCGGCGCCTTCTTATACTTCGCCGTTTCGGCGATCTTCAAGGCCGCCATGGCCGGGGGAACCCCCTCCGTCTTTGCAAGCCTTTGCATGCAATACACCCTGCAATTCCTTTATCTCTTTCATTTTTTAAACCTGACGCTGGGGCTTTTTAATCTGATCCCGCTACCGCCGCTTGACGGCTCTCGCATCTTTTGCGTATTTCTCCCCGCGCGCGCTTATTACGCCGTTATGAAATACGAAAAATACATGGCGATAGCCTTAATGCTGCTTCTTTATTTCGGTTTTTTTAATAATATTCTGACCGAAGCCGCCAGTCGGATCTCGTACGCCTTTTTCTCGATCTTTTACTCGATCCCCGGCTTTTTATGAGGAACACTATGGACGAAATCATTTTCAGACTCGATCAATTCGAAGGCCCGATGGACCTTTTGCTTGAAATCGTGCGCAAAAATCGCTACAAGATCACCGATATCCCGATCGCCGAGATCTGCGATCAGTACCTTACCTATATGGAGGTAGCCGAGGCGCTCGATCTTAACTTAACGAGCGAATTCGTTTTGATGGCCAGCGAACTTTTGCTGATCAAAAGCATCATTCTTTTGCCTCGGTCATCCGAGGAGGTTCAGATCAAGAAGGCAGAGCTTGAAAACGCCCTTCAGATCTATCAGCAAGCCAAGGCCGCGGCCCTCGATATGCAGAAAATGTACGAGGATTATTCCGATCGCTTCGTAAAAGAGACAGACGAGATCCCGCCCGAAAAGGGCTTTCCGCTGGGGCTTGATCCCGCCCTCCTTTCCAAGGCGATGCAAAGGCTTCTTGAACGCATGCGTGAGCACACGGAACGGGAAAAGCGCGACCTTATCACCCCTCTTGTAAACCGAAAGACGGTATCGGTCGAAAAGCGGATTGAGCATATCCTTGAAATCCTTCAGGAAAAGAAGACCGCTTCTCTTTTCTATCTTCTTTCCGACGCCGAGGATAAGACCGAGCTGATCGCCTCCTTCCTCGGGATCTTAGAGCTTGTAAAGCTTCACCGCATTTTTATTAAGGATCCCGCCCCCATAGAGGATACCGACGCATACGAGCCGAACGGACAAGAGGATTGCCTTACCCTTGAATTTGAATATAACGAAAGCTACGTCCCCAACGTAAGCGAAGAAAGCGAGTTTGACCATGAAGAATCTTGATAACCTTGAACTGTCCCTGCCCGAGGCCGAAGAGCGCCCCGAGGTCACCGAGCCGATCGAGGATCTTGATATCGACGAAGCGTTAGAGGCTATCCTCTTTGCCGCGGGACACGCGATGAAATACACCGATCTTGCCTCGCTTTTCGAGCTTTCGCCGCTCGAAATGAAGGCAAGAGTCTTGGATTACGCCCAAAAATATAACAACGGCAATCTTTCGCGCGGCGTTATGCTCTTGGCGCTTGACGAAACCTGCCAGCTTTGCACGAAATCGGGGTATCTGCCTTATATCCGCGCCGCCCTCGGCATCCGCAAAAACGGAAGCCTTTCGGCCTCTTCGATCGAAACGCTGGCGATCATCGCCTATAATCAGCCTGTCACCCGCTCGTATATCGACCAGGTCCGTAAGATCGACAGTTCCTACGCCGTCGGCAATCTGCTTGACCGCGGGCTGATCGAATCTCGCGGCCGTTTGGATGCGCCCGGGCGCCCGATGCTTTTCGGAACGACCCCCGATTTCCTTCGTTGCTTCGGGCTTAATTCGTTGACCGATCTGCCCGATATCCACGCCGAGGATGCCGCGGCTCTCTTACAAAAGATCGGACAACCCTATACCATTGACGAGGATCAGCTGACGCTGGACGAGGAATTGGCAGAGGCTACGCCGAAAGCCGAGGACGAGCCCTTTGTCGCAAGCGAAGGCGAGCAAGAGGTCATCGAAGAGATCCCCGCCCCCGTTGAAGGATAAGCCATGCCCTGGCTGATCATTCTTTCCGTTCTCGCTTTTATTCTCTTACTTCTCTTTATGCCGTTGCACGTTTCTTTTTCGTATGACGGCGGGATTCGGGCCTCCGTGCGGTATTTGTTTATCAAGATCCCCCTGTACCCCCGAAAGAAAAGGACGAAGAAGAAAGAAAAGCGCCCGAAGGGGAAAGGGCGCGTTGTATCCGAAAACAAGCCGAAAAAAGAAAAGAAAAAAGCAAAAAAAGCGATGCCACGTCTTCGTGTTTCGGACATACGGATGCTGCTGCGCCTGGCGCTTCGCTTTTTGAAAGAAGTGGAGAAAAGGGCCAACGGCCGCTTAAAATTCCGTATCAAACGGCTGGATATCGTTTTAGGGGGCGCCAAGGATGCCGCGGCCGCCGCCATTCAGTACGGTCTTATCGCGCAAACGGCGGCCTATCTTTTAGAAGTCGCTACCGAAACGCGCTATTTCAAGGCAAGCCGCCGCGATGTACGCAATATATCGGTTGATTTCCTTTCGGATACGCATATTTTCCGCTTGCAGTGCAGCGCCGCCTGCCCGCTTATCCACACCCTATCCTTGGCGGTCTTTGCATTATTACGCGGCACAAGAACCTATAATACCTTCAAGCGCCACCGCCATCGCAACGCGGCGAAAAAACAAAATTCAGCACAAGAAAAGGAGTCTTTCCATGGCTGACAGCAAATTCAGTGATATTATCAACGCTTCTTTGCAAAAGGTAAAGGAGTTTTCCAACTCCGAAACCGTTGTCGGAGAGCCGATCAAGGTCGGGGAAACGACGATCATTCCCGTTTCTCGGATCACGATGGGCTTTGCCTCGGGCGGGATCGATTACGCGGGAAAAAAGCAAAGAGAGGGCGCCCCTACAAAACCGAACAATTTCGGTGGCGGCGGCGGAACGGGTGTGAACATCACCCCCATTGCTTTCCTCGTCATCAACGCAAGCGGTTCGACCGAAATTCTGCCGATCACCGGGTATAGCGAAAACGACTCGGTGGAAAAGATCACGGGGCTTATTGAACGCTCCCCTGAAATTCTTTCCAAGCTGAAAGACGTTTTCGTCAAAAAGAAAAAGAACGAAGATCTTACGGTTGACGCATCGGAAAACGATGCCGAAAATGGCTGATTTTTCTCCGTATCATCTTCTCCCGACCGTTGTATATTAAAAAGGAATATACAAATCGGGAGGAAACCCCTTGAAAAGGCGCATTTGGCTTCTGCCTTTATTTATCACCATATTTTTTAATGTTTTTCTTGGTTTTATACCGACTTTCGCAGCCGAATCGGCCCCTTTTTCGCTCTCGGCGCAGACCTATGCGCTTCTTGACGGGCAAAGCCGAACGGTGCTTTGCGCCCGTGGGGAACGCGTACGCTTACCGATGGCCAGCACCACGAAGATCATGACGGCGCTCGTAGCCCTTCAAGAGCTTCCGCTGGATACGGTCATTTCGATCCCTAAGGAAGCGGTGGGGATCGAAGGCTCGTCGGTCTATTTATGCGAAGGGGATCGGTATACGCTCGAAGAGCTGCTCTACGCCCTTCTTTTACAAAGCGCGAACGACGCGGCGGCCGCCATCGCTCTTGCGGTTGGGGGATCGCTTCCCCGCTTTGCCGAGCTGATGAATGAAAAGGCAGACGAGCTTGGGCTTACCGATACGCATTTCGTCACCCCCCACGGCTTAGATGATCCACAGCATTATACAACAGCCGAGGATCTCGGGCTGGTTGCTTGCGAGGCTCTTTCCGACCCCACCTTTGCCAAGATCGTGGCAACACGGCGCCACACCTTCCAAACCGTGGAAGGAGAAAAGGCACGCGTCCTACTCAACCACAACAAGCTTCTCGTCTTTTACGAGGGTACCGTCGGGGTCAAGACGGGCTTTACCAAGAAAAGCGGCCGTTGCCTTGTCAGCGCCGCACGGCGCGATGGGCTTCTTCTCGTCGCGGTTACCTTGAATGCCCCGTCAGACTGGTCGGATCATACCCTCTTGTTCAATTACGGCTTTGAGAACTATGAAAGCAGGCTTCTGGCCGCCCCCAACGAGTTTTCTTACACGTTGCCGCTCTTTAACGTCGATCAAACCGTCGAGGTATCCAATCCCGATGAGATCCGTGTGACCCTTCGCAAGGGGGAGCCCGCCCCTACCCCGCGTTTTCACCTTTATCCGCGCCCCGTAGCCCCCGTAACGGCTGAAAATACGGCAGGCTATGTGCTTTATTCCTATCAAGGTAAGACTCTCTCTTTCCCCCTTACCTTCCGCGAAAGCGTTTCTTTACCCAAAATCAAAAAAGGATGGTTCGATATTTTTCGAAAAAAGGTATGAAAAAAGACAATCTTGTTCGACTTCAAAAGTTTTTTTCCGACTGTGGGGTGATGTCCCGCCGTGCGGCCGAGGCCGAAATTGAAAAAGGCGCGGTTACTGTAAACGGCGCCACCGCCTTTATCGGGGATAAGATTAACCCCGAAAAGGACGTCATATTTTATAACGGAAAACGCATTTCCCCCAAAAAAGAGGGGGGGCATACATATATCCTTCTCAACAAGCCGCGCGGCTACGTCACTACCACCCATGACGAGGCGGGGCGCAAGTGCGTGCTTGACCTGATTCCGCCCGAATGCGGCCGCGTTTACCCGGTTGGGCGGCTTGATATGATATCGGAAGGAATTCTGCTTCTTACAGACGACGGGGATCTTGCCAACAAGCTTACCCATCCCCGCCACGAGATCCCGAAGGTTTACCGCGTTAAGGTCGGCGAGCAGGTGGGAAAAGAGGAGCTTGCGATCCTGCGCTCTCCCCTTGTGATCGACGGATACGAGATCCTTCCCGTAGAGGTCACGATGGCCGAGCGGAACGAGACCGGCACCGTCCTTAAAATGACGCTTTACGAGGGCCGAAACCGCCAGATCCGTAAGATGTGTGAGCAAGCAAAGCTGACCGTGAAACGCTTAAATCGCGTTTCGATCGGCAAATTGAAGCTGAACGGCCTTCCCGTTGGGCGTTGGCGCTATCTGACCGAGGAGGAGATCGCGTATCTGCGCGCCGCGGTAAAATAAAAAGAAAAAAGGAACATCGCCGATGTTCCTTTTCCTTTTATACGGTTTTATTTCTTTTCTCTTCGATCACACGGCGGTAATCGGCGAGCAATCCTTCAATGCAGTCATCCCACTTTACGTAGAGCTGAGTCTGCGCGTTGTGCGAAACCTCCTCATAATGCAGGGGGTTCTCAAAGATCTCTACGATCTTTTGGGCGTAACGCTCGGCGTTATTATCGGACATAAAGGCATTTACGTCCTCTTGGCAGGAGCTGGCAGTCTTTGCCTCGCGGATAAAGAGCGTCGGCAACGCCTGGCTGGCTGCCTCAATCTGCACGAGCGAGTTGGCATCGTAAAGCGAGGGGAACAAAAATAGATCGCTCCCTCGATAGACCTTCTCCAGCGTAAGCCGATCCTTGATCTGACCGCAAAGGATAATATTTTCCTCTACCCCAAGCTCCTTGGCAAGCTTGATAAGCGCCCCTTCGTCCTGCCCCTTCCCGACAAAAAGCATCTTAAAGGGAAAGCTTTGCTTTTTGAGATAGGTGAGCGCTTCCAGAATAAAGGGAAGATTTTTAAGGAAATTAAGGCGCCCGACAAACAAAAAGATCTTTTCTCCGTCCTTTATCGAATAGCTTTCCGTCAAAAAGCTGCGCGCGGCGGCTTTATCCTCAAAGGGAACGAAATCGGAAGCGTTTCTTTGTACTTTGCTTTTCGCCGTAAGGCCGTATTCTTCAAGATAGAGCTTACGCATCCCCTCGTTGACGGCCCAGCATTCGTCGCAAGCGTTAAAGATCTTCATCAAACGCCCCAATAATACGGGGGTAAGCGGTTTTAAGCGAAACATTCTTTGAATATCCTGCTTAAACTGCGAATGAACAGTGGCCACCACGGGAACGTTATGCTTTTTCGCATATTTTACGCCCGATTTCCCGATCGAAAAGGGGGAATGAATATGTACGATATCAAAATCCTCTTGTTCAAGATGCTTCAAAAAATCTTTATCCAAATGGGGGCAAGGAAGCGAATAATCGAAAAAGGGGATTTTAAGCGATTTTGAGCGAATGACCTTATAATTGAATTCGTCTTTGTAATTTTTATCAATCGTGGGACAAAATACGGTTACGTCCGCAAATTCCGCAAGTCTTTTGGCGTAATTGTCGACGACCATAACAACGCCGTCGATCATAGGAAAATAGGTGTCAATACACAAGGCGACCTTTAATCTTTTCTCTTCCATAACGCACCTTCTAATCTGAATTTTCAAGGATATTTTACCACCGAACGGGTATTCTGTCAATAGAAAGTTTATTTAACGAAAGCGGGCGCCCCTTTTCCTTTTTCCTTTTTTAAATAAATTTATGCCGATATGCGGGAAAACGATCCCCGATGTCCCTTTCGCTTACCACAAAATCAATATCCCGAAGCGTACAAAGCGTGCCAAGGCAGGGTTCCCCGATCTTTTGCGAATCCAGCAAAAGAACGCTTTTCTTTGCGCGCTCCAGCATCACACGGCGTATGGCGTTCTCGGATAACGCGTTATCGGTCAGCTCTCCGCCCTCAGTCAGTGTTCGCACCGAAAAGAAGCAAAGATCGGCCGAAAAGCCTCGAAGAAAATCCTCGGTGTAATTCCCGACGAAGGTATAGGTATTCGGCGCAGGCTCTCCCCCGGTCACAAAAAGCTTTACCTGCCCTTCTTCGATCAGAAAGGGGGCCTTGGCGCTGTTGGTTACCACAACGATGGATCTCTTCTTCCCAATCAACCGCAAAAGCGCTTGCGCGGTGGAAGAGCCGTCCACCATAATAACGTCCCCGTCTGAAATCAAGGAAAGGCACTTACGCCCGATCACCGCCTTGGCGTCCGAATGCTCTCTTTCACGCAAGACAAGCGGGAGATTTTCCCCCGGCTCGTTCCGCAGTGTGGCGCCCCCGTAGGTACGAATGATCTTCCCCGAGGCGTTCAAGCGCGCAAGATCGCGCCTCATCGTCGGCTCGCTGACAAAAAGAGCCCCGCAAAGCTCTAAAACCGTTGCTTCTTTGTTTCGGCCAAGATATTCAAGGATGGCTTCTTCCCGTTGTTGCAAGGCCATTTTGTTTCCTCCGCTTTGATCAAATGTTCAAAAAAACATCAAACTTCGTCATTGTTTTGATTGTAGCGCTCATTATTTTTTGATCGAATTGAAAATTTCGATCAAAGCAAGTATAACATATATGTATAAAGATTACAAGCCAAAAGGAGAAAAAGAATATGCCTAAAATGAATCTTGATTGGAAAACAGCTGCCGCCTTTATCACCGACGCCTTCGTTTGCGCGGGGGTGCCGCGCAGCGACGCCTTGATCTGCACCGACGTGCTGCTGGAAAGCGACCGCCGAGGCATCGAATCGCACGGCTGCAATCGCTTTAAGCCGATCTATATCGACCGTATCAAGGCGGGCATCCAGAACCCCGTCGCCGAGATCGAGGTCCTTAAGGATACGCCCACCACCGCCGTGCTTGACGGGCACCACGGTATGGGGCAGGTCATCGGCTACCGCGCCATGGAAATGGCCATAAAAAAAGCCAAGGAATACGGTATGGGCATGGTTGCCGTGCGTAATTCCTGCCATTATGGGATCGCCGGTTATTACGCCACCATGGCTACCAAGGAGGGGTGTATCGGTATGACGGGCACCAACGCCCGCCCCTCGGTCGCCCCCACCTTCGGGGTCGAAGGGATGTTCGGCACCAACCCCTTCACCATCGGAATCCCGACCGACGAGGATTTTGATTTTATTTTCGACTGCGCGACCTCGATCACCCAGAACGGAAAGGTCGAATATTACGCCCGTATTGGCGAAGACGTTCATCCCGGCACGGTCGTAGACCTGAATGGCAAAGCGGTTGAGGGAGACGCAGGAGAGGCCCTCCGAATGATCCGCGGCGGCACGGCTGCCCTTACGACGCTTGGCGGCATCGGCGAAGCCCTTGGCGGCTATAAGGGATACGGCTTTGCCCTGGCGGTCGAATTGATGTGCGCCGCCCTGCAGGACGGGTGGTACGGCAAGGACCTCGACGGTAAGGACGAAAACGGAAACATCCGCCCCTATCACCTCGGCCATTATTTCATCGCCATTGATACCGACCATTTCCTCGGTGAAGCGCTGTGCCGCAAGAAGAGCGGCGATATCCTGCGCAGCATTCGCGCCTCGAAAAAGGCCCCGGATGCCGAGCGGATCTACACCGCCGGCGAAAAGGAGCACGAGGTATGGCTCTCTCGGCAAAAGAGCGGCGTCCCGATCAACGAATCGGTCCAGGCCGAAATGCTTCGCGTGCGTGACGAATACGGCCTTACGCAATATAAATTCCCTTGGGAAAAAATAAAAATCCCCCGGTAAAACCGGGGGATTTTTATTTGCATTGTGGGGAGTTTCACGCTTTGCGTGAAGATTTTTGCTCGCGCATTTTCATCACGACGAAGGCGTGTATATCATCAATGCGGAGCATTGCATATCATCAAGACGAAGTCTTGTATATCATCAAGCCGCAGGAATATACAGCCCAAAAGGGCTGATGAGATACAACAACGGCTCTGCCGTTGTTGATGATATACCGCCTTATGGCGGATGATATACCAAGCCTGCGGCTTGGATAAAAAAATCGACAAGGCGAAACTTGTCGATTTTTTGGTGGACCCGAGGGGAGTCGAACCCCTGTCCGAAAACCTCTTGATATAACTTTCTTCGCGGACAGTCTATCCTTTACATTCCCCCCGCAAAGCGCCGACAGACAGGCTCTTTACAAGGGTAGCCCTTTTGTGCATGATCGGCTCAAGGGCGAAAGGCCGATGCACGTTTATCACTGATTTGACGCTTCGGTCGGGCCGTGATCCTCCCGACGGAAACGGGCGGTTAAAAAACCGCGGCACTGCAATTAAGCAGCCAGAGCAACAGTTCTGTTGTCGTTTATTGTTTAAGGTGGACAGTTTTACGGGATTATCCGGCCCGCCGCGCTTATCATACCTCAAAATCCCCGTCGAAACCATTACGGGCCCGTAGGGCGGGGCGAAATGCCCCGTTATTTTACAGCTTAAACAGCTGTTCTAACCACTTCATGACCAGGGGAACCCAGGATTTCATCGATTCGGCGATCTCCCCATGCGGGTCAAGCACCGACTGTCTCGTCCCGGTCGAAAGGGCGTGGGGCCCCTTCGGGAAAATATGCAACTCGGTCATAATTCCCTTTTTGATAAGAGCCGTAGCATACTCGATCGAATTCATCACGCTGACTACCGGATCGGTGGCGGTATGCCAAAGGAAGGTCGGGGGCGTCATTTCGTTGATATTGGCCGAGGGGGAGAAGAAAAGGCGTTCTTCTTCGCTCATCACTGCTTTTCCGGCAAAAATATTGATGCAGGAATGGTTCTCAAGCACCGCATAGCCGGTGATGGCGGCGTTGGCGGCGGGAGCCTTGATCTTCTCTTGAATTTCAGGGCGCCATGCATGGGTCGAATAGGAGGCAACCATATGCCCACCCGCCGAAAAGCCGATCATACCGACCTTTTCCTTATCCACCGAAAGCTCGGCAGCGTTTTCGTGGATATAATTCATCGCCGCGGCCATTTCCAGCACCTGCTGTGGATAGTGGTAAGGATCTAAGGAATAAAACAGTGTAAATACCTGAAAGCCCTGATTCATAAATTCCAGCGATACGGGGTCAGCTTCCTTCATCCCGAAGTGGGTATACCCACCGCCGGGGATTACCAGCATCGCGGGGCGCGATTCCGAGAAGGGCCTCATCGCCGCCAAATTCTCTTGCAAATAGCAAACGAGACGGGGATTACAGTCCCCATTTTCAAGGCAGGGATACAGGTCTTTTAAGCAAATTTCTTTAACGGTGATCATTCTTTTCTCCTTTCCTTCATCTCGCGCTCCATCGTGCGATCAGCCTCTTTTTTAGCCAGCGTTTCGCGTTTATCGTACAGATGCTTACCCTTGCAAAGCCCGATCTCCATTTTCACGTGAGAGCCGAGGAAATAGAGCGATAGGGGGATAAGGGTATATCCGTCACGGGAAATATAACCGAAAAGCTTCAAGATCTCTTTTTTGTGCATCAAAAGCTTTTTGTCCCGCATCGGGTCTTTATTAAAGATATTTCCCTTTTCATAAGGGGAAATATGAACGCCGCAGGCAAAAAGCTCTCCATCCTTTACCGTACAGTAGGAATCTTTGAGATTTACGGTGCCCGCGCGGATCGATTTGATCTCGGTCCCAAAAAGAGAGATACCGGCCTCGTAGGTTTCCTCTACGAAATAATCGTGGCGCGCTTTACGGTTATATACGATCTCTCGGCGCGTGATCTTTCCGTCTGCCATAGTTCTCTCCTTTCTGCTTTCTCTTCCCCATTATATCATCTTTTCTTCGTCTTTGCAATAGAAAAAAAGGAGCTATGCCCCTTAATTTCTTCGGTATATTTTTTCAATCACGGAAAAATAAAGCGTATGGTATCCGCCCTTTTCCCCATACCACCGTTCGGGGGATTCCGTTTCCGTAAAACCATCCTTAACAAGAGGCGCGGAATAGCATTTCTTGGCGGTTATGATAAGCCGAGCTTCCTCGTAGCCGATATGCCCGTTAAAAAGCCTGATCGGGCGCAGCCCCGAGCCCTTTAGCTTATCCTCATCTTTTCCGCTGTGCGTGCCGCAATACGATAGGATCGGCGCATACTTGGTTTCGAGAACCGAAAGAGAGATCTTCTCCCCCTCCTCCGTAAAAGAAAAGGTGTGCCGCTCGGGGCGAACGGCGTAGAAAACAACCGGGCTTCCCCACATCACACCGAAGCCACCCCAGCTAACCGTCATAAGATTCGTGCTTCCGTCCCGTTTCATAGCGGTCAGGATCATTTTTTCGTTTCCCACCACCGAAAAGGGGCGAAGCTCAAAGGTCCCGATCGGAATTTCGGCAAACGAGGTCATAAAAAAATTCCTTTCTATCTAAATGCGCCCTCCAACAGTTCAAGCGCTTTGAATTTCAGCATATAGCCGCCGTTTTTATTTCCGCTGATAAGCTTATATTCTTCCGAGGTAAGGCCGACGGCCAAGGCGTCGTCCGTGAGAATCTCCCCTTTGGCCATATCGAGGCAAAGCGGGGGAAACAGAACACACCACCAGTTTTGTCCTACTCCCTCCCCGATCGAGATACGAAGCGAAAGATAGGTGCCGGCCGGGAAAGCATAGTCCCCATACTGTCTTTCCGGGTATTTTTCTTCCCCAAAGCTACACGAAACAGTATATGCGTAGCCCTCCCTTTTCACCACTCCCTCGGCGGTTTTTTGAATGGCGGGCAAAAGCGTGCCGATGCGCTCAACGCTATCTTCGATATTTTCCTCCTGTGCCAAAAGGGGACCGTATTCCTTTAGGATCTCGTCTCGCACCAGAAGCTTTAAAGCTTGATCGGCTTCCTCATCCGAATTGGCAAGCACGTGCAAGCGTACGACGCTTGTGTAGATCTTTTCCTCTCCGCTGACGGGCAAAGCCGCCATCAGCAAGGCGCACAGTAACAGGGTAAACATGTAAAGCAAGGTTTTTTTCATATTCTATCCTCCTATTCATATCGATTTTGTCCGATGCCACCTTGAAATATGCACCCTTCAAGGATTTTTGCCTATTTGCATATACTGATGTGGAAAACGGGAAAAGGAGAAGGTCTATGGTCTACGCGTTGCTTGGGAATCCAAATTCCGGAAAAACGTCTCTTTTTAACGTCCTCTGTAAAACGGGGGTATCGCACGAAAATTTACCTATCTCCTATCAAGAAGGGAAAATAAAGGGTACGCCCCATACCCTCCTTGATCTGCCGGGGCTCTATTCGCTGAAAGCCATGACCGAAGAGGAAGGGGGAGTGATCGAACACCTTAGGGAATCGCCGCCCGATGCCATTTTAAATGTCGTCGATCTTACCTCCCCCAAAAAGGATCTGTATCTAACGCTATCGCTTCTCTCTTTAAGGCTCCCAACCGTTCTTGTACTCACCAAGGCGGACATCGGTAAAAAAAAGTATAAAAGCTTACATATCCGTGAGTTAGAGGAGTGTTTGGGCGTTCCCGTCGTTACGACTTGCGCCCCCAAAAAAGAAGGATTAGAGACACTTATAGGGGCACTTCTTCATCCGAAGCGCCCAAACCGTCTCCCCCTTTCAGTACCATCCCCCCCTGTCTTTTATCCGCCACTCCTTTCGGCGCTTTCTTCTAACCCAAACCCTCGGCTTTCCCTTTTATTAGAAGAGTTTTTGCTTTCCGAAACTCCTTCGCTTTATACGGTAAACGAATTAAAGAAGAATCTTTTTCCCCCCATTTCTCCCCCCACCTCCGAAAAAACGGAAACACTTATCGTCTTTCGAATAAAGGCTTGCACACTTCTTGCGGAAAGGGTTTTCCCATCTTTACAAAAAGAAAAAAAGCGAGCTTGGGGGGATCGGCTTTTTTTATCGGGAGCCTTGGCTCCCTTTTTCCCCTTTTTGGCTCTGCTCATGGTCCTTTTTCTGTCTCTTGGACATATTTCAAGTATGCTTTCCCACTCTTTGGGGCTACTAATCCACCGTCTTGCAGAACAGCTTCTTATTTTCTTACAAAATGGGAATACCGCTCCCCCTCTTGTGTCCTTTATAACCAACGGGCTTCTTAGAGGGGTAGGAAGTGTTTTATCGCTTTTGCCAATCGTTTGGATCTTTTCGTTTTTAGTATCCCTATCCCTAGAAAGCGGTTATACGGCAAGGGTGTCATGCCTTTACCAAAATCCTTTCAAGGAAAAAAGGAACAGCCGAGAGTTTCTCTCTTTTCTTTTACTTTTCGCTTCCCTTTTTCCCAAAAGCGCCCCATTTTTTTGTCTTGTTTGTTATCTTCTTCTCTATGCGGTTACCTTCTTCTTTTCCTTTGTAACACGCATCTTTATAAAGACTTCACCCAGACAAGAAGAGAGATATATCATCCTTGTTCCCTTTCGTGTGCCTTTTTTTAAAAAATGCCTACGCGAAGCCTTTCTAAACACCGCCAACTTGATAAAGCGTTGCTTTTCAATTGTCTTTTTATGCTCTGCTGCTATATGGCTTCTTTTTTCTGTTAACCCATCCTTTACTTATACAGCAGATAAAAACGAAAGCCTTTTAGCACTCGTTTGTTCTTCATTTTTGCCTCTTTTTTCCCCTTTGGGGATAACCGATTGGCGAATACTCGCAGGGCTTTTTATCGCCCCCTTCACAAAAGAAGGCTCGATTGCGGCACTAACGGTTCTTTCTTTCGGGAACAGCGAGGGAATCGCTTCTCTTTTCGTAAAGGCCAACGCCTTTTCTTTTCTTCTTTTTGTCCTCCTTTTTCCCCCATATTCATCGACCGTTTCCCTAGGTCAAAAGTCAAATTCTCTTTTTCTTTCTCTTCTTATTTTTCTTATACGCCTTTTTATTACCTTTTTGCTTTCATCTCTTGTTTTTTTGCTTGTATCTCATCTATGATTCTCTTATGAAAGGAACGTATGACCGAATATCTTATCCTATCCGCCTTTTTTTACAGCAGCGGATGTGCCTTTTTGTGGCTCCTAAAAAGAAAAGAGGATTCCGGAAACATTCCCCCTCCTCCCAAAAACGGAAAAAATACGTAAAGCCTCTTTTCTTTTTTCCCCATTTGGTGTATAATAAAAAAGGAGGATTAAGATGAAAAACGAAAAACTGTTTTTTACGCTAAGTGGCTTCCTTTCCGTCCTTTTCTTTCTTTGGTTTTTGGCGCTTTCAGCACACCTTATCGCGCAAAACGCGAAGCTCGGACTCTTTTTCCTCAGCCTTTGTGCCATTGCCTTTTTTCTTGTAAGCGCGCTTCGCCGCCTTATTGGGGCAAAAAGGCCCTATCAGGAAAGGTCGATTCCGGCCCTTCGACACGGGAAGGACGATTCCTTCCCCAGCCGCCACGCCTATTCCTGCTTTTTTATCACTGCCGTTACCTTCTTCTTTTTCCCCATAGCCTCTATTCCGCTTTTGGCGGTTTCCACTCTTTTATGTATATTTCGTGTGCTTTCAGGGGTCCATTATACGCTGGATGTGATCGCAGGTGCCCTGCTTGGTATCGCGTTCGGTCTTATAACCATCCTATTTATATAAAGAAAATGCCGCAAAATGCGGCATTTTTTTATATAAGCTGCTGTTCGTTTATCATCAGCTTGAATTGAAGACCAAGCTTTTCGGCGGCCTTTCGACAAAGGATCATCCGCTCCATAAATATCTCAAAATAATCCATGATCGAGCCCATACGCGTATCGACCGAAAGCTTCAGCTTGATAAGACTTTTCGCCTCGTTGATCTTCAGCTCGGATTTCGTGACCGAATAATTCACGCGGTCGTGGATATCAAAATGGGTGATGTCCTCGTTCCGAACACGGCTTCTGCGCACATCGGACTTATCGGCCAGGATCAAGGCTGCGGCGATCGGGTTGACGGGAACCCCGGTTCCCTCATCGTGATTACCGATCGCTGTGGTGATCTCGGCGATCTCCTCGGGTGGGAAGCCGAGCTTATCCAAGATACGAAAGGCCATGACCGCCCCGCTTTGGCTATGCTCTACACGGTTAACGAGGTTGCCTATGTCGTGCAAATATGCGGCGATCTTCGCAAGCTCGATTTTCCGTTCGGGGAAATCAAGGCTTTTCAAAATATATTCCGCGCGCTCGGCCACCATACCGACGTGAGCAAATGAATGCTCTGTATATCCCAGAGCTTCGAGCGATTCATCCGCCGCTTTTATATAGGTCTTAATGGCTTCGTTTTCATGAATTTCCTGATACGTCATAGTTTCTCCTTTACGTAAACGGCGTTACAGCGCCGCGATCACCTCAACCTCGCAAAGAACACCCTTCGGCAAGGCCTTGACCGCGACACAGCTTCTGGCGGGACAGGTGGTGAAATATTGGGCATATACGGCGTTAAAGGCCGCAAAATCGGCCATATCGGCCAAAAAGCAGGTTGTTTTGATCGCTTTTTCGAAGCCGCTTCCCGCTGCCTCCAACACCGCGCGAAGGTTCTTCATAACCTGCTCGGCCTGCGCTTCGACGGTTTCCCCCTCGACCTTTCCCGTGGCAGGGTTAATGGGAATCTGACCCGAGGTGAACAAAAGCTCCCCGGCTATAACAGCCTGAGAATACGGGCCGATCGCAGCGGGCGCTTTCTCGGTGGCTACTTTCTTAAGCTCCATATCAATACCTCTTTCAATTATACTTACAAGAAAGCCGAAGGATATACGATCCCTCGGCTTTCTTGTATAAATTAGGCCTTAAAGCCTTCGTAAAGAAGGGCGAGGTGCTTACCGATGTGCGCGTACAGCAGATCGGAATAGACCGACTCCTCTTCTCTCCAGAACTTGTAGAGTCTATCCTTGAAGATAAAGTTGCCGTTCTCATCTCTTGCGGTAAGAATAAAGCCGTAGGTGATGTGGATCAGCTGTCTTGCGTCATTCTGGGTGAAGAGCGTAGGCAGCTCGGCATCGGTAAGGGTATCAAGGGCAGGGATCTTGGTAAGATCGGTGGTTACGTGGTAGAACTTCTGCGCCTCAGAGAACATCGAGAGGGCAAAGGCGTGGATCTCGCGGTACAGATCGGGCTTCGCGGTCGCAACGGCGCGCATGGCCTCCAGCCAGTTGGTACCGGCGGTTTTTACGTGGAAGTTACCCTTCGTGTATTTGCCGATAAGGGCGAAGGTCGAGAACTTATCCGAGCCCGAGTGAATACTGAGCTTATAGCCGAAATGACGGGCGATAGCGGCGTGCGTCTTCAGCTCAACCTCGAACTGGTTGATATCGCCGATGTAGTCAACGCCTTTCTGGAATTCACCGCAGAAGCGGGGGGCCATCGTAGCCACGTCAACGCTTGCAAGAACAAGCTCGTTGGCGACGAAAAAATGCTGCAAGGGCGAGGTGGGGGTAGCGGTCTCATCGATCGAGATCTCAAAGTCGGCGTTGGCGCCGCCGTCACGGAAATACTTGTTGTAAATGCCGATCGCGAAAGAAACGGCCTCTCCGTAGATCAGGACACAACGGCGCAGCTCATCCTCATCAAAGGAAAGGATCTCGCCTTCGATGTCAAAGCTCTTACCGAGATAACGCTCCTTCATCTCATCGGAAAGCTCACATTCGGCAACCAGCTCGTCGTGCGAGAGGTTCTCTACCCCGCCGCGGATATGCTCGCTGCAATCGAGGGTGATCATCGTAAAGCCGAGTCCGAGAGCGTACTCAATATCCTTTTCTTTTTTCAGGTGGTCGCCGTCGGCGCCGAATCCGTCCTTATAACCGTCACGGAAAACGTAGAAGCTGGCGCAATCCAGAACATTTTCGTAGGTTCTTTCGGTCAGATCCAGCTCACGGATCGACTGCTGGGCAAGGATCGGATAGGTATCGTATTCCTTGAAAACGCGCAGATGGCCGGGGGTCGCGATGCCAAGACGGTCGCCAACACCGAAGGAACGCATCTTTTTCAGAACCGGAACGGGGGCGGTAAAGGGGAACATATCGCGAAGAACGATGGCGTTCTCGTGCGTTTTGGCAATGACCTTGTAGTTGGAAAAAAGCTTTTTCTTACCGACGAACTTATCAGCGGCTTTGCCGGTGGCTACCAGATAATCGTCTGCTTCGCCTTTAACCATAAAGACGTAATCGCCGTTTACCTCATTGACCGACAGGGGATATACGCCATAGTTTTCCGCCTCGGCGCAGGAAGGCAGGGTCTTGATGAATTTTGCAAGGCTGTTCATAGGTATTCTCCTCTATATTAATTATTTTTTTCCATAAAGATACGGCCCATCAGAACGCCCATAACAGACGCCATCATAAGCCCACGCGTCCAGCCGCTGGAATCCCCGAGACAATAAAGCCCCTCAATATTGGTATTCAGTCGCTCGTCCATTTTCACGCGGTTGCTGTAAAACTTCAATTCGGGCGAATACAGCAGCGTTTCGTAAGAGGCAAAGCCGGGTACGACCTCGTCGACCGCCTGAATGAAGTTGATGATATTGGTCATCGCGCGATAAGGCATCGCCGCGGTAATATCGCCGGCGACGGCATCGGGCAGGGTCGGACGGACGTTCGAAAACGCCAGTTCCTTTTGCCAGGTGCGCTTACCGTCCAGAATATCGCCGAAGCGTTGCACCAAAATATGCCCCGCCCCCAGCATATTCGTAAGCTCCCCGATCTTTTGGGCGTAAGAGATCGGCTGATTAAAGGGAACCGAGAAGTTATGCGAGCAAAGAATAGCAAGGTTGGTATTATCCGACTTCTTTTCTTTGTAAGAATGGCCGTTTACGACCGCCAGATCGTTGTCATAGTTCTCTTGGCTGACGAAACCGCCGGGGTTTTGGCAGAAGGTACGGACCTTATTTTTAAAGGGCTTCGGATAACCGATCAACTTCGATTCATAAAGAACCTTGTTGACCTTTTCCATAACCTCGTTACGCACCTCTACGCGCACACCGATATCGACCGTACCGGGTAGGTGGGCAATATTGTGCTCGGCGCACAGTCTTTCCAGCCAATCGGCGCCACGGCGCCCGGTGGCAACGACTGTGCTTTCGGCAAAGATCGTTATCTCTTCTTTTCCGTTACGGGCTAAAACGCCACGGCACTTGGCCCCCTCCAAGATCAGATCGACACACTCGTAGCCAAAATACATCTCTACGCCGTGCTCTTGAAGGTATACCTCAATATCGTGATAAAGCTTTTGCGCTTTCTCAGTGCCAAGGTGACGGATCGGGCAATCGACCAGCTTTAAGCCCGCCTTAATGGCGCGCTTTCTTATATCCTTGATCGCCTCGGGGTCGGAAACCCCTTCGATATGATTGTCGGCGCCGAATTCCAGATAAATACCGTCGGTATATTGGATCAGCTCCTCCGCAAGCTCAGCCCCGATCAGCTGCGGCAGATCGCCCCCCACCTCATAGCTTAAGGAAAGCTTTCCGTCCGAGAAGGCGCCCGCGCCCGAAAAACCGGTGGTGATATCGCAATAAGGCTTGCAGTTTACACATTGGCCGGTAACGCTTTTGGGGCAACGGCGCTTTTCAACAGCCTTCCCCTTTTCGATCATAACGATTTTCTTGTTGCTACCGTTTCTGACCAACTCAAGGGCGGTAAAGATACCGGCAGGGCCCGCCCCAACGATTAAAACGTCTGCATTCATTGTTTTTTACCTTAAAGAAAGATTCTTTTCTGCGCGAATAAGCGCTTCTTCGATTTTTTTGGTCATCTTATGGCCTTCTTCAATGCCAACGGTATCGATCTTTCCGTTTTGCATCGTAACAAGGCGATTGAATTCCCCATTCAACAAACAGGAAACCGCCTTCTCCGCCATTAAGGAAGCAACGGAGCGGTCACGCACGGTGGGAGAGCCGCCGCGTTGCATATACCCGATCTCGGAATAGGTCGGCTTCATACCAAGGGCTTCTTGGATCTTGGCGGGAAGCTCTTTGATCCCCTCGACTCCCTCGGCAGCCACGATGATATAATTTTTACGGCCGCGTTCCTGCCATTTCCGAATCGGCTCGATCACGTCTTTTTCAAGATCGTAGGGATATTCAGGCAAAAGCACAGCCTCAGCGCCCGCGGCAAGGGCGGTATAATACGCAATATACCCCGCATGGCGCCCCATAACCTCAATAATGCTGCAACGGCTCATAGCCGAGGCGGTATCGCGCACACATTCGATATACGAAAGGGCGACGTTCATGGCGGTATCAAAGCCAATGGTATATTCGGTAGAGGAAATATCGTTGTCAATGGTAGCGGGGATACCGATAACGGGAAGCCCAAGCCTTGAAAGATCGAGCGCGCCGAGGTAAGAACCGTTTCCACCGATAACGACGAGGGCATCAAGACCCAATTCCAAGGCCTTGTCATACCCTTTTTTGACCCCTTCGGGCGTCATAAAGGCGGGGGATCTTGCCGTGCGCAGAAAGGTTCCTCCGCGGGCGATCACATCAGCAACGTCTTCATGGCTTAAGGGCGTGGCATTTCCCGCGATCAGGCCTTCGTATCCGTCGTAAATCCCCATAACCTCAATTCCGGCGGAAAGAGAGGTGTGAACAACACCGCGAATGGCGGCATTCATACCAGAAGCATCTCCCCCGGAGGTTAAAACACCAATTCTTTTGATTTGCTTGCTCATAAGAACCTCGTTTTTCATAATTATCCTTATATATTGTATATCGTTTTTACTTTTATGTCAAGCATTTTTGGCGAAAAGCTTGTTTCCTTATACAAAAAAAGAAAGGCCCCGAAGGGCCTTATTTTAAAGTATATCGCCCGTCCAACCGCCGTTGTCGATCTTCCAGGTGAGGGAAAGCGTAACCGAAGGGGTTGACAGCTGATAATGAGGATCGGTCACCGTCAAGGTAGCCGTCGCTGTATAGGTACCGGTTTTGGAAGCGCTGCAAGTACCGCCGTAGCTGACACTTACCTTATCGGGAAGACCCGTAAGCGCTACCGAATGTGTTGTTCCGTCATTTTTGAAGGGAACGGTATAATTCCATTTGACTTGGCTGATATCAATGGTTATTTGGGTGATCGTAAAGGTAGCGGTCAAGGGCTCAAACTGCTGATACCCTTCGCTCATCGTAAAGATGGCGGTAACCGTATATACACCGGGCTCCACAAGCTCGGTACCGAGATATGTCTCTCCGTCTTTCAGAATCGTATACGAAACATCTTCAATTCCCTCTGCGGGCAGACCTTCAACACCGTACGGAAGCGCTTCTCCATCGTATTCCTTTTCACTTCCCGCAAAGGTGATAGGGGCGGTAACAACGGGCGGAAGCGTCGTGGTTACGGGAGGCTCCGTGGTCGTTACGGGAACAGTAGTTGTTACCGGAACGGTAGTCGTTACGGGAACGGTAGTCGTTACGGGAACGGTGGTCGTTACGGGAACGGTGGTCGTTACCGGAACGGTAGTTGTTACCGGAACGGTAGTCGTTACCGGAACAATAGTCGTTACCGGAACAGTAGTCGTTGCAGGAACGGTAGTCGTTACAGGAACGGTAGTCGTTACAGGAACAGTAGTCGTTGCAGGAACGGTAGTCGTTACAGGAACGGTGGTCGTTACAGGAACGGTGGTCGTTACAGGAACGGTAGTCGTTGCAGGAACGGTAGTCGTTACAGGAACGGTGGTCGTTACAGGAACGGTGGTTGTTACAGGGGGAGGCGGTGTGGTTGTGAGGGCGCCGGGATGATTGCAGGTCGTTGTTACGGGAGGCTCAGTCGTGGTTACGGGAGCCTCGGTAGTCGTTACCGGCACGGTCGTTCCCATAGGAAAGGGAAAATCGAAGCTACAAGCCGAAGCGCAAAGGCAAAAAACGGCTAAAATAAACAGCAATGCGAAGAAATGTTTACTTTTCATGTCTTGAACCTACTTTTATGTAATGAAATAACTATATACAGTATATAATTCTTTTTCCTTCCTGTCAAGTTTTTTCTTTGCCCCTTTTCCCGCAAAAAAAGAAAAAAGCCGCGAAAGCGGCGAAAGGCGGGAAACAAAAAAGGCAAACAGCCATTGAAAACCGAACAAATGGGTATGTTAACGGACTCAAAATCGAGACGAACTGCAAAGCAGTTCAAGCCATCGGTCGATTAGTATCGTTCAGCTGAACGCATTACTGCGCTTACACCTACGACCTATCAAACTTGTAGTCTACAAGTGACCTCTCGAGCCTTAAA
>JAZOOS010000023.1:0-1532 GCA_045655185.1 Eubacteriales bacterium | reverse complement strand
TAAAATCATGAAAAAAGTAATCTGTAAAGTAGAATACGATACCGAGGCAGCTACTCTCGTTGCCAAGAAGGTATTCGGCACCTTTGGTGACGCGAACGGCTTTGAGGAAAGTCTGTATCAGACCGCAAACGGCAAGTATTTCCTCTACACCAACGGCGGCGCGGAGTCTCCCTATCAGAAAGAGGACATCAAGCGTATGTCCGCAGACAAAGCCAACGAATGGCTCGCCAAAAATAAGTAATCTACGATAAAAACAGCGTAGCGATGAGACAAGCTCTCACGGCTACGCTGTTTTGTTTTTGGATTGGTGGGGATCGACCTTCATTTCAAAAGAACAGATTCCGTTGTTTTTTCGTATCTTGTAGGGCGGGGGCTCGTCTCCCGCCGAAAAGAAAAATTGTTGCTTTGCAAAACGGCGGGAGACAAGCCCCCGCCCTACGGTAAACAAGAAAGGCGTCGCGCACCGCAAGGCTCCCTCCGAGAGGGGGCTCCGCGAAGCGGTGGAGGAGCCTACGGCACAAAGCCTTTTTCTCTCGCCACATTCCAACCGATTATCCTTTCTTGCCGCACTCTCCCCCAGTCACCTTGCGGTGCCAGCCCCCTCCCGGAGGGAGCCTTGGTAGAAGCCGCACCGCAAACGAAAAAATTGGCGAACAAGAAAGGCATCGTTTACCGAGAGGTTCACCGCGGGTCATTCGTGAATGACCCCTACAAAAGATAACACAATCATCGTAGGGGCGATTCATGAATCGCCCGCAAAAAACGAAAAAATTGTGAACGGAAACGGGAGCACCAAGGCGCTCCCCTACCGTCTCTTAAAGAATATTATTTTTGGTAGCCGTGATGATCTTCATTGACCGTTGTTTCAAAAGAACGATGTCCGATGGTTTCCCTCTATCTTGGTAGGGGAGCGCCTTGGTGCTCCCGAAAAAACAACCAAATTTCCGCGCACAATCAGCGAGCAATATTTCATGCCGTAGGGCGGGGGCTCGTCTCCCGCCGAAAAGAAAAATTGTTGTTTTGCAAAACGGCGGGAGCAATCGCCCCTACTGGATTATGTATAATACAAAGGGCTGTCGCAAAAGCGATCAGCCCTTTGTGTTGTTTCTTCTCTTTTACGCAAGATGAATCCCCTTTGCCGCGTCGGCGTGGTCGGCATCGATACCGTATTTTTTCGCCTTGCGATACTCAAAGAATTTCAGGGCAACCTGCTCAAAGAGCGCGTAGGAAAGCACGTCCTCGTCCTGCTCCAGATACGGCTTGATCTTCTCCCGAAGGGCGTCCAGCTCGGGGGAAAGCGCGTCGGCAGGACGGTAGGTGATGCGCTCCGCGTCCCCGACGATCTTCTCGGCAAAGGCGGGATCGATCGGCATGGGTGTCTTTCCGTACTGCCCCTGCACCAAGCCCTTAAATTCCTTGGTCACCATCTTATAGCGCTCGCCGCCGATGACGTTCAACACTGCCTGCGTGCCCACGATCTGGGAAGAGGGCGTTACCAAGGGAGGTGAGCCTGCCTCGGCGCGCACGCGGGG
>JAZOOS010000022.1:0-36695 GCA_045655185.1 Eubacteriales bacterium | reverse complement strand
GCGAGCCTCATAACTCATAACTAAAAATAGCATTTGTGTCCACAAATGCAGTGCTTGTCAAGAAAAAAGGATAGAGAACGCAAAATTTCTCTATCCTTTTCCTGTTAGTTGGTTTATACTGCTATATCGCAGGCACCGCTTTGGGAGGGCTTTTTTAAATGAATAATGAAGAGAGAGGCCGATCTCTTCCCGAAAGAAAAAGGCAGACTTCAGTCTGCCTTCTTTGCTATTAGAATTATTAGCCGAAATAGCGGGCAAGAAGTCCTTCAAACGCCTTGCCGTGTCTGGCTTCGTCACGCGCCATCTCGTGGACGGTGTCGTGAATGGCGTCAAGGTTAAGCTCTTTTGCCATTTTGGCAAGCTCAAACTTACCGGCGGTGGCGCCGTTCTCGGCTTCCACGCGCATCTCGAGGTTCTTCTTGGTCGAATCGGTTACGACCTCGCCGAGAAGCTCGGCAAACTTGGCGGCGTGCTCGGCTTCCTCATAAGCGGCCTTTTCCCAGTAAAGCCCGATCTCGGGATAACCCTCTCTGTGAGCAACTCTTGCCATAGCGAGATACATGCCGACCTCGGTGCATTCACCCATAAAGTTAGCGCGAAGACCTTCAAGGATCTCTTCGGGGGCGCCCTTCGCTACGCCTACAACGTGCTCGGCCGCCCACATTCTCTCTGCTTCCTTTACCTCGTTGAACTTTTCAGCGGGAACCTTGCACTGCGGGCATCTTTCGGGTGCCGCATCTCCCTCGTGAACGTATCCGCATACAGAACATACAAACTTTGCCATGGTGAAAATCTCCTTTTACATGTAAAAATATTTTATTTTTTAATGATTCTGAACAGTACGGCATTTTGCGCAGCTGCCGTGTACCGACACGGTGACGTTGTTGATCGTACAGTCAAGCCGTGTTTTTATGTCTGAGAGCTCACTCTCAAACATTTTCAAAAAGACGTCCTCCACTTTATCGCATTTATCGCAAATAAAATGAACGTGGGGGTCAAGCGTTTTATCAAATCGGTCGCGCCCGCAGTCTGATATGCGGAGGATATCGCCGTTTTCCGCAAGCTGCGTAAGATTTCTGTATACCGTGCCCAAACTGATATTGGGGTAGGTCTTTCGCAAGTCTTCGTATATCATATCCGCCGAGGGATGGTCGCATCTTGCTCTGACGTTATCTAAAATTGCCTGCCGTTGGTGTGAATACCGTTGCACTTGCCTCCTCCTTAATAGTAATGATTACTGTTATCGCTACGATTGTATTATAGCATACTTCGGGTTGCTTGTCAATGGGTTTTTCAAAAAAATTCAGATTTTCTTCGATACCGATAAAAGAGGACTTGCCGAAGCGCGTACGCCCCCTTAAACGCCGGCAGGCTTTTCCCCCTTACCAATCAATTTTTATGGCAGGCAACGCCGCTTTTCGCGGCGCAAGGTATGAAAAAGACCCCGATCTTTTGGGGTCTTTTGTTTTATAAAAAGGAAAACTTTACTGAATTTGCAGCTTCTCTTTCAAGAAACGGCCGGTGTGCGAGGCGTCGACCGCGGCGACCTCCTCGGGGGTGCCGCAGGCAATCAGCTGCCCACCCCCGTCACCGCCCTCGGGCCCAAGGTCAACAATATAGTCGGCGGTCTTGATCATATCAAGATTATGCTCGATCACCATGACCGTGTTGCCGGCGTCGGTAAGGCGGTGCAGGATCCCGATCAGCTTTTCCATATCGGCGGTGTGAAGGCCGGTTGTCGGCTCGTCAAGCACGTAAAGCGTACGGCCGGTATCGCGGCGCGCAAGCTCGGTCGAAAGCTTGATGCGCTGGGCTTCGCCCCCCGAAAGGGTGGTGGAGGATTGGCCGATCTTCAAATACCCAAGCCCCACGTCGTATAGCGTTTGCAGCTTTTTGGTGATGGCGGGAATGCCGGAGAAGAAGGAAAGCCCGGCCTCTACCGTCATTTCCAGTACCTCGTAAATATTCTTCCCCTTGTAGCGCACCTCTAAGGTGTCGCGGTTATAGCGCATGCCGCGGCAGACGTCGCACTTAACGTATACGTCCGAAAGGAAGTGCATCTCAATGCAGCGCACGCCGTCGCCCTCGCACGCCTCGCAACGGCCGCCCTTGACGTTGAAGGAAAAGCGGCCGGGGCCGTATCCCTTCTGGCGGGCGTCGGGGGTCTTGGCGAAGAGGTTGCGGATCTCGGTGAAAAGCCCCGTGTAGGTCGCGGGGTTCGAGCGCGGGGTGCGCCCAATGGGGCTTTGGTCGATCGAAATGATCTTATCAAGGTTCTCTTGCCCCGTAACGCTTACGCACTTGCCGGGGCGCGTTACGGCGCGGTTCAGATCGCGCAGCAGCGTATCGCGTACGATCGAATTGACGAGCGAGGATTTACCCGAGCCCGATACGCCCGTCACGGCGATAAAGCAGCCGAGCGGGAAATCAACGTCAATGCCTTTGAGGTTATTATGGGCGGCGCCCTTTACCGAAAGAAGCTTTCCGTTGCCCGCCCTTCTTACGCGGGGAATATCGATCTTACGGCGACCCGAGAGGAATTCCCCGGTAAGCGACTCGCGGCAAGCGGCGACCTCCTCGGGGGTTCCCTTCGCCACAACGTAGCCGCCGTGGATCCCCGCCCCGGGGCCGATGTCCACGATATAATCGGCTTCCCCGATGGTTTCCTCGTCATGCTCAACAACGATGACCGTGTTGCCAAGATCGCGAAGCCGCTTTAAGGTGGCGATCAGCTTGCGGTTGTCGCGCTGATGAAGGCCGATGCTCGGCTCGTCCAAAATATACATAACGCCGGTCAGCGCCGAGCCGATCTGGGTGGCTAAGCGGATGCGCTGAGCCTCGCCCCCCGAAAGCGTACCCGCCTTTCGCGCCAGCGAAAGGTAATCAAGCCCCACGCTGCAAAGAAAGGTAAGGCGTGCCCGGATCTCCTTCAGGATCTCGCGGGCGATCGATTCCTCGGTCTCACTGAGCGCAAGGCTGTTCACGAATTCCAGCATGCGGGCGATCGAAAGGCGGCAGATCTCGTCGATGTTGAGACCGCCGACCGTAACCGCCAGCGAAGCGTCTGAAAGGCGTCTGCCGCGGCAGGCGGGGCAGGGGATCTCCTCAAAAAGATCGTCATAGCCTTCCGAAAGAATGCCGCCCGTGTTCATGCGCCGCGTGATGGTGGGAATAAGCCCCTCAAAGGCGGCCAACTGCTCGTGCCTTTCCTTACCGAAATAGCGCACGACGTGGTAGCGCTTGTCGGTTCCGTAGAGTAGCGCGCGCTCGGCCTCCTCGGAATATTCGCAAACGGGGGTATCGAGGGTATAGCCGAAATCGGCCAGGACCGCGGCCGCCAAGGGCCCCGTCCAGCTTTGCTCGTTCATGCTTTTGAAGCCGTTGCAGGCGATCGCCCCCTCGCGAAGCGAAAGACGCTTGTCGGGAATGACGCGGTCGGGCGAGAGCTGGCGCTTTTCACCGAGGCCCGCGCACGCGGGGCAAGCCCCCTGCGGGCTGTTGAAGGAGAACATACGGGGCTCAAGCTCGCCAAAGCTGATCTTATGCTCCTCGCACGCGTAGCGCTGCGAGAATTCCAGCTCCTTTATTTCCTCCTCGCCCTCTCTTGCCAGGGGGGCGATGATCACGCGCCCCTCCGAAAGCAGAAGGGCGGATTCTACCGATTCCGAAAGGCGGGAGCGGATCCCCTCGCGCATAATAAGGCGGTCAATAACGACGTCGACGTCGTGCTTTTTGTTTTTGTCGAGCGTGATCTCTTCGGAAAGATCATAGCTTTCCCCGTCGATCCGAACGCGCGCAAAGCCGCGCCGACGGATATCCGAAAGCAGCTTTTCATGCATCCCCTTGGCGCCTCTTGCCAAAGGCGAAAGCACCAAAAAGCGCGTGCCCTCGGGCAGCTCGCATATACGCGCGACGATGCGATCCTGATCCTGCCCCTTGATTTCCTTGCCGCACACGGGGCAATGCGGGATCCCGATACGGGCGTATAAAAGGCGCAGATAATCGTAGATCTCGGTTACGGTTCCCACCGTTGAGCGCGGGTTCTTCGAGGTGGTCTTCTGGTCGATGGCGATCGCGGGGGAAAGCCCCTCGATGGTATCGACGTCGGGCTTATCCAGCTGCCCGATGAACATACGGGCGTAGGAGGAAAGCGATTCGACGAAGCGGCGATGCCCCTCGGCGTACAGCGTATCAAAGGCAAGCGACGATTTGCCCGAGCCCGAAAGCCCGGTCATCACGACCAGAGAATCGCGCGGAATGTCGATATCGATGTTTTTCAGATTGTTTTCTCGGGCGCCCCGAATACGAATGGTTTTTGCCATAGTCTATTCCTTTATTTTTCGTTTTCCGAAAGAGCGCGGATACGGTCGCGTAGGTACGCCGCGCGCTCAAATTCAAGCCGCTTGGCGGCATCTCTCATCTCGCTCTTCAAGCGCTCGATCGTTCTTTCCTTTTCCTTCTTCGAAAGCTTCTTCTTGGGCGCGTCAAGGCTACTCGCCTCTTCTTCGCCCGCCTTGCCGAGCGAGATGGTGTCGCGCACGTCCTTTACGACCGATCGCGGCGTGATGCCGTTCTTTTCGTTGTAGGCGCTTTGCACGGCGCGGCGGCGGTTGGTCTCGTCGATCGCCCTTTTCATCGACCCCGTTACCGTATCGGCGTACATCACAACGCGGCCGTTCTGGTTACGGGCGGCGCGCCCCACCGTCTGGATCAAGGAGGTAGCGGAGCGCAAGAAGCCCTCCTTATCGGCATCAAGGATCGCCACCAGGGATACCTCGGGGATATCCAGCCCCTCACGAAGCAGGTTGATGCCGATCAGAACGTCGAATTTCCCAAGGCGAAGATCGCGCACGATCTCCATCCTCTCCATAGTCTCCACCTTGTGGTGAATGTATTTAACGCGGATGCCGACACTGCCGAGATACTCGCAAAGATCCTCGGCCATCTTGGTCGTCAGCGTGGTGACAAGCGCACGCTCGCCGCGTGCCGTTACCTGCCGAAGCTCTTCAATGAGGTCATCGACCTGCCCCTCAACAGGATGCAAGCGGATCTCGGGGTCAAGAAGCCCCGTCGGGCGGATCAGCTGCTCGGCCACCCCGTCGGTATGCTCATTCTCATACGGGCCGGGGGTCGCGCTGACAAAGACGGTCTGCCCCATCTTCTCCTCAAATTCCTCAAAGCGAAGCGGGCGGTTATCGTAGGCCGACGGCAAACGGAAGCCGTAATCGACAAGGTTTTTCTTGCGGGCGATATCCCCGCCGCTCATGCCCCGTACCTGGGGCAGCGTTACGTGCGATTCGTCTACGAAAAGCAGATAATCCTTCGGGAAATAGTCAAGAAGCGTATAAGGCGTCGAGCCCGCGGGGCGCCCCGCCAGAATACGCGAATAGTTCTCAACGCCCGAGCAGAATCCGACCTCGCGCAGCATCTCAATATCGTAAAGCGTACGCTGCTCGATGCGCTCGGCTTCCAGCAGCTGGTGATTTTCCTTGAAATAGTCGACCCGCTCGCGCATCTCGGCCTCGATCTCGGCAAGCGCCCGCTCGCGATGCTCGCTCGTTACCGCGTAGTGCGTCGCGGGGAAGACCGCCACGTAGCTTAAAGGGCGAAGCACCTCGCCGGTCACCACGTGGATCTCGCTGATGCGCTCGACCTCGTCACCGAAAAATTCGATACGCAAGGCCGATTCGCGGAAGGAGGCGGGAATGACCTCGACAAGGTCGCCGTGTACGCGGAACTTGCCGCGCGTAAGATTTAAGTCGTTTCGGGTATAGCCGATACCGACCAGCTGACGAAGAAGCTCGTCCCTTTCCATTTGCTGCCCGCGGCGGATTGAAACCAAAAGCCCCTCGTATTCCGCGGGGTCACCCAGCGAATAGATGCAAGAGACCGAGGCCACGATAATGACGTCTCGCCGCTCGTAGAGCGAGGAGGTGGCGCTGTGGCGAAGCTGGTCGATCTCGTCGTTCACCATCGCGTCCTTCTCAATATACATATCCCGCCCGGGGATATAGGCCTCGGGCTGGTAATAGTCGTAATAGGAAACGAAGAACTCGACGGCGTTGTCGGGGAAAAATTCCCTAAGCTCCGAGCAGACCTGTGCCGCCAGGGTCTTATTCGGCTCTAAAATCAGGGTGGGGCGGTTGCAGCGTGCGATCACGTTGGCCATCGTAAAGGTCTTTCCGGAACCCGTAACGCCAAGTAAGGTTTGCATTTTCTTGCCGTTTTCAATGCCGTCTACCAGTTTTTTGATCGCTTCGGGTTGGTCACCCGTTGGCGAAAAGCTGCTCTTCAAGCGAAAAGAACCCTCTTGCATACCGCCTCTCCCTTCTTTTTCTTTTATTAACATTCTTTATTCTTTTCAGTATTTTTATTATAAGCCACTTATATTCTCTTGTCAAGAAAAAAGAGAGAAGGAATCGGTTCTTTCATTCTCTTTTCCATTGCTTTGAAAGAGGGCGCTTTGCGTACTCATTTTCCCCCGTATCTTTTTTGGATTATATCAGAAATAAACTGAATTTTAAGGGATGCAACTTTCCCCCTTCCTTTCTCTTTTTGGGGGCGGGGGCTTTGGGATAATAGAGCATGTACCGAGGAAAGCTGAAAGAAAAGAGCGGAGAAAACCTTTCCGCTCTTTTTGCTATGTTTTGTTTGTAAGAACAAGAAATCAACGAACGATTTTAAACTGCTCGTCTTCCTTGAGGTCGACCACGGTGCAATCGTTGATGTAGGTGCATTCGGGCAGAACGACCATGGCGTACAGCTCGTCAACGTTGGCGGGCAGGGGGGCCAAGTGCCACACGCAAGCGTTCATCTTAACCACCGTATGCTTCGGTACGAGGAAGGCCTTGGTGTAAGCGGGAACGGGGGTGCCGGCCGAAGGGGGGGCCACGTGCAGGATCATATCGTCATTCAGCGGCATCAGCACCTCGCAGGTGGTGGTGTGATATTCGGCCTGGGTGATGATCATTTCCTCGGGCTTTTTAACGAGCAGGGGCGAGAAGGCGACTGTGTGACCCTCGTAGGCAACGAGGCGATCGGGATAAAAACGGTGCAACGCTCCGCAAAGCGGATATCCGTCGGGATTTTCCATTTCATAATACTGACCGAAGGGGGCAAAGGCTTCCTTGGTCAAGGGCTCAAGCTTAATTTCTCTCATAGTTTTCCTCCTTTTCGCCCGTGGGGCGATCCTTTCTTTCATTATAAGGAATTAAAAGAAAAAAATCAAGCGCTTTTTGAAAAAGCGGCAAAAAGCCGAAAAAAGCTTTTTTTCTATGGCTTTTTTTAAAAGGATGTGCTACAATAAAGAAAAAACAAGGAAAGATTTTACAGCATCGCGCAAGGAAATACGCGAAGCCCTTAAGCGGTGGGGCGTTGCAAGCACAGATATTCTTTTCTGCCCCCCATCCTTTAAAAGGCTTGACGCGGATCTGAGAGGCCGATGCCCTTATTAAGAAATGACAGAACTGACGCTTATTACAGTTGGCACGCTGAAGGAGGGATACCTTCGCGAGGCGGTCGCCGAATACGAAAAACGCCTTTCAGGTCTTTGCAGATTGCAAGCGGTATCCTTAAAGGAAGAAAAGATCCCCGATGAAGAAAACCCTTCGGCGGTATCAACCGCCCTTGAAAGAGAGGGGGCGCGGATCCTTTCTTCGGTTCCCGAGGGGGCATATACGGTCGCTATGTGCGTAGAGGGAAAAACGATGGATTCGCCCTCTCTTGCCCGCCATCTTTCCGAGGGGGCGGGGCGAAGCGGTAAGCTTTGCTTTATCATCGGCTCGTCACACGGGCTTTCCCAGACCGTTAAGAAAAGGGCGGATCTTCGCCTGTCGGTCAGCCCCCTGACCTTTCCGCACCAACTGATGCGCGTGATGTTGGCAGAGATCTTATACCGTAGCTTTTCAATTATAGCGGGAAAGAAATACCATAAATAAAAAAAGCCGATTTCGGCTTTTTTATTTTGTTTTAACGCCCCAAAAGCGAGCTGATAAGATACAGATCAATGAAATCGATCGCAAAGACGAACAGAATGGCAAGGCAAAGGATCGGCATCCAGCGCGTCTTTTCTTGGCGGTGGGCGATCCTTTTGCGTAGGGCCTCGTACTCGGTGGCGTTTACGGTGGGTGGCGCTTCCTTGGGTAGAGGGGTGTTGAAATAGCCGCGGGTCAGAACCACGTAGGTGATGAGAAGTGCCGAAAACAGCCCGACATAGACCCAACAGATAAAGATCGCGCCGATCGAAAGAAAGAGACAGTAGATCGCCCATAAAAGGGCGGTCGACGCAAAGAAAAGAAAGAGAGGGGACGAAAAAAGCTTTTTCATCTTCATGCCTTGATTCTCCGAGCTTCGAGATAATAGCGCTTATCGCGCGCGTGCCCCATTGAGAAGGTCTTGCGGGGCAGGGCGCCGCCCGCCACGATCGCGGGGAAGAGCCCGTCCTTTTTCATACCCTCGAATAAAAAGCCGAGAGACGAGGGCTTTTCGGCGAGTGCGCGAAGCGAGCTTTCGTCGTGGATATAATCGATCTCGACCTCGGGGTGAGCTTTTGCGTATTCGTCCAAAAAGAGCTGCAGGGTGCCGACGGGCTGGGGATGAAGCCCCCCGTTAACGGTCAGCGAAAGCTCCTTTTCCCCAAAGACGGCGGTAAAGCTCTGTTCTCCAAAGGGGCCCTTATTCTGTTCGGCAAAAAGGCGGAAAGCATCGAGCATCGCTTGGGGGTCAACGCCAAAGGCCACGCGGTAGATCGGCTCAAAGTCAAGGGCGTGATCGTGCAGATTGACCACCTCACAGAGCGCGTAGCGCGCGGGGTGAAGCCTTGCGGCCTCTTCGCCGATGCGCCCTTTCAGCTCTTCGTAGGTCGCCTTGGCGGTGGCTAAGGAATGGTTGCCGTCGCCTACCGCGAAAAGAAGCGGGTTTTCCCCGTCGCCGTACTTTTCCTTTTGTACTCTCTCGTCCGCTAACGCCGAAAGCGCAAGAAGGGTGTTTTCGATCCGCTTTTCATCAAGAAGCCAGCCGGCGATATGCCCGCCGCCCAGCATCAGATCGAAATCGTACACCTTGGAAAAGCATTCCTTGCAAGAGGTCAGCGGTTCGATCACGCTCTTAGAAAGGTCGTCGATAAGAAGCATGACGTGCGGCAGCTCGATCGGCGCGTCGCGGCGGATCTCCATACGGGGCGGAATACGGTCCAAAACCGTTCCCTCGGTCGCGCGGATCAAGGGCTTTTGCCCCTTTTCGTAACTATAACAATCGAGGTCGATCATGCCGACGAGGCCGCGCCGTACCCGCCCGTCGGGGCAGGTGCGTTCGAGATACAGCAGCGAATCGGGGTATTCGCAAAAGAAGTCGCTTTGCAGAAGGCGGCGCATTTCGGCGTTGATGGTGGGGACCTTTTTTGCCCGTTCGTTAAGATAACATTCGGGAAGCATCAGGCGAAGCGTCGAGGGCGCGTCCTTCACCAGACGGTCGGCCTCTTCCCAGTAAGCGGGCTCGGCCGTAAACTGATCGCAGGCGATCACGGCGTATGCCGTGCCGTCTACCGAAGAAAAATCGGGCAGGAGAATGGGGGCGGGATAAAAACCGAAAGATTTCATATTTTTTCCTTTTTCTTTTTTCGTTTTTTTCGTATAGGGAATCAAGATGGGGATACAATAATCTACGGAAGATGGATCCGATCGTTGGTACGGTTGGTTCGCCTTCCGTACTCATACTTTCGGAGGAATCCCGTTTTGGAAGAGACGCTTCCCCACGGCTTTTTGCTTGAATTGGCCGGGAACAAAGCGGCGATGCGGCATTTTTCGGCGCTGTTTGCCGAGGAACGCGAGCGTGTTGTTGCAAGGGCTCGCCTTTGTCGCACCAAATCGGATATGCGCCTTTTGGTCGATTCGCTTGACCGAAGTGTTGAAGCGCAGGAGTTCTATTGACGGCCCGTTGATATAACCGTCGGGAAAGCATGGGGCCGGTCTGCCTTTTGGCAGGCCGGTTTTTCTTTTTATCGGGTTTTTTGAAGCCTTGTAAGGTTTTTCTTCAAGGAAAGGAGGAAGAGGTCGATCTCCTCCTTTTCGTTTTTGTGCGAAAGGCTGACGCGGATCGAGCAATCGGCCTCCTTTTCGGATAGGCCGTAGGCAATCAGGGCCCCGCCCTTGTGCGACTTATCGTTTGACGAGCAGGCTGAGCCGCTGGAAACATAGATCCCGTCCCCCGAGAGGGCGTGCAGCATAATCTCGCTGCGGATGCTTGGCAGAATGAGATTGAGGATATGCGGGGCGGCGGCGGGCGGCAGGATCGGCTTGACCCCCGCAAAGGCGGGGTCGCTTTGCAACGAGGAAAGAAGATAGGCGCGAAGAGAAGCGGTCTTTTCGGAAAATTCGGCAAAATGAACCTTGTTGTATTCGACGGCCTCGGCAAAGGCGGCGATACCCGGTACGTTTTCGGTACCCGAGCGAAAGCCCCCCTCCTGCCCTCCGCCGAGAAGGCAGGGGACGATGCCCTTTTCCTTGACGAGCGACGCATCGATATACAAAGCGCCCAAGCCCTTCGGCCCTTCGATCTTATGCGAGGAAAGGGTGATGAGGCGTGCGCCTAAGGCGCGAACCGAGATCGGCAGCTTGAAAAAGGCTTGCGTCGCGTCGATATGCAGGGCGCAATCGGGGCACTGTTGCTTGATAAGGCGGGAAAGCGCGGGAATATCGTAGATAGCCCCCGTTTCGTTGTTGACCATCATCACGCTGACAAGGATCACATCCGGGGTAAGCGCGCTTTTCAGGAATTCCATATCCAGCTTGCCCCCTACGGTTGGGATCTCTTCCACCTGCATGCCCAGTTTTTTTAGGGCGGCAAGCGGCTCGGAGATCGACGGGTGCTCGCCCGCCGTTGTCAGGATCCTTTTTCCGCGGTAGCGATCCTTGGCAAGGGCGCGGCCGAAAAGGGCTAAATTGTTTGCTTCGGTTCCCGAAGAGGTAAAGACCAAGCTCCCCCCCTCGCCCCCGATCGCCGAAAGAAGGCTTTTGCGGGCGGCTTTCAGAATGTCCTCGGCCTCCTTCCCCTTTTTGTGTAGGGAAGAGGGGTTGCCGAACGTGGTCCTGCTTACCTCGATATACCGATCGAGCGCCTCTTGGCAGATAGCGGTCGTTGCGCTGTTATCAAAATAGATCTCTTTCATATCAGCGGTGGAAAACGAAATGCTCTTGCATCGCTTCAAGGTCTTCTATATGGGAAGCGTAGCAATCGGCCTTGGCGGTGTAGGTGAGCGTATAGATATAAACGCCCTTGATGGTTACGATCTCGGCGGCCTTGTAGGCTTCGCCGTTTACCGTAAAGGTGTAGACGTAGCGAACGGCGGGCACGTCCCCCAAAAAGACGGTGACGTCCTCCAGCTTTTCTACGGGATCGGCCTCGCATTCGGCTTCAACGACCGCAAAATTTTCATAGAACTTGGCGTAGGCCTCCTTACGGGCGGTCCACAGATCGGGGATGTTATCGACCTCGGGGACCTCGTAGGAAAGCGAGACAGCGGCTTCGTTCCCTTTTTTCACGGTCGTTATCCCCATCGAAAGGTCCTTTTCCCAGGAAAGGGGGGCGTAAAGGCTGTAACGCGAAATCGCGGGATCGGATGCCTCGAACATTCCGTCAACGACCGCGGGGGGCGAGGTGGTAACGGGGGGCTTTTCGGTTCCCTCAAATGTAAAAGCCGCGATCGCCGCCGTCGCCTCTTCCAGATGCGTATCGAAAAGCGAGGTCTTGCCGTCCGTCGTATCGTTTTCGGCGGTATAGGTCAAAAGATACAGGTAACCGTCCTTTTGACAAAGGATTTGCATAAATTTGTAAGGCTTGCCGTCGACGGTGGCGGTATAGGTACGGCGAATAGCGGTGACACCGCCCAAGGTCGCCGTATCGCTTCCCTCGGCGGGAAGGAGGGTGTAATCCGAAAGCCGCGCCCTAAGCTCGTCTTCGCCTTCGGCAAAATAGACCGATGCCGCCTTGTCGCTCTCGATCCGTACGCAGGTAAGGTTGGTGCCGTTTACCGCCGAGACCGACGCGGTGGGAACACCGCCCGCCGTTGTCACGTCCCAGCTTTCGGGGGCGTAAAAGGTGTATCCGTTCCCCGCAAAGCAAAGTTGCATCCCATCGGGCGCGGGGTCCGCGGGGTCACCCCCGCAAGCGGTAAGGGTAGCGACGCCCACGAGCAACAGGGCTAAAAACAAAGCGATCTTACGTTTCATGCTTCCTCCATGGCCATGGCGGCCTCTTTGATCTCGTCCTCGGCTTCCTTCATAATCGAAAGCACGGTGCCAAGCAGGGTGTCCAGCTCCCAACCGAGAAGCCTTGCGCCCTCGGCGATCGTCTCGCGAGAGCAGCCGGCGGCAAAGCGCTTATCCTTAAATTTCTTTTTTAAGCTGGAAAGCTCCATATCCTTCACGCTGCCCGAGGGGCGCATCTTGGCGGCGGCACCGATCAGGCCTGTCAGCTCGTCCGCCGCGAACAAAAAGCGTTCCATCTCGCAATTCGGCTCAACGCTTGAGCAAACGCCATAGGCGTGAGAGCAAACCGCGTGAATAAGCGCCTCGCTTGCCCCGATCTCCTTTAAAAGCTCGGGGGCCTTTTGACAGTGCTCGTCGGGATACATTTCGTAATCGATGTCATGCAAAAGGCCCGCGATCGCCCAGAAATCGGCCTCGGCAGAGAGTCCGATCCTTTCGGCGTAACGCCGCATGACTGCTTCCAGCGTGACGGCGTGCAAAAGGTGAAACGGCTCTTTGTTATAGCGGCAAAGCGCTGCCTTGGCGATGGCTCTTTCCATTTTAGGTCTCCTTGGTTTTTTGGTTTATCGGTTCATGCGGCACAGCGCCGCAAAGCGGCGGCCGCGCTCCTCGTAGTTTTTAAATTGGTCAAAGGCGGTGGCGGCGGGTGACAAAAGCAACGCGTCGCCGCTTCGGCAAAGCCCGAAGGCTACTTTTACCGCTTCGTCAAAAAGCGGCTCGTAAAGAAAAGGGAGCTTCTTTTTATCGTACTGTGGGTGGGCACGGAGGGCGGCCGCCAGCGAGGGCGCGATCTCTCCGTACAGAACGGCGGCTTTGGCGCCTCTGATAAGGGCGTCGACAAGAGGCTGGGGCGAAAGATTTTTTCCTCTTCCCCCACAAAGGACGATCGGCTTTTCGGTAAAGGCCGAGAGGGTAGAGGCGCTTCTCGTCGGCGTGGTATCGATCGAGGAATCGTAGCACCTGACCCCTTGAAAGCAACCGATGAGCTCACAGCGGTGCGGGGCGCCCCTAAAGGCGCGTATCGCCCCCTCGATCTCTTTCGGCGCCGCGTCCTCTATACATAAAGCGGCGGCGCACATGGTGTTTTCAAGGTTATATAGCCCCGGTAGGGTAAGCGCATCCTTTGTAAAGAGAGGCAGGCGCTTTCCGTCCTCCTCGTAAAAGACGGTATCCCCCTCTAAAAAGACGAAGGGAATATTCCCCCATTTCGCTTTTAGCGCGGCAAGCGGCTGCTTGGCTGAAAAGAGGACGGCGGGGCGGCAATCAAGAATTTTTTCGGTTAGGGGGCACTCGGCCGGTAAAACCGCGCGCTTAGTGCGAAGAAGGCCGTTGATCTTAGCCTCCTCGTATTCTGTAAGACCGCGGTGCCAATCCAAATGATTTTCCGAAAAGGAGGTAAGGGCGGCGCCGCTTGACATGGGGCACAGATCCATCAGCTGAAAGCTTGAAAGCTCCATCACCGCGGCATCTTCCCCACGCATAAGATCGATAAAGGGCAAAAGAGGCGTTCCGATGTTGCCGCCGACGAAGCAGCGACGACCCGCGGCGCGAAGGATCGCGCCCGAGAGCATGGTAACGGTAGTCTTGCCGTCGCTTCCGGTTACCGTAAAAAGCTTGGCGGGGCAAAGAAGAGACGAAAGTGCCGCTTCGGTTAAGATCAAGGCGCCCCGACGGGCGGCCTCGGAAAGGGCGGGGGTGTCGGGTCTTAGCGAGGGGGAGCGGAAGATGACCCCTGTCGTCAACCCTTCAAGATACCCTTCTCCGGTAAGAAGGGTGACGCCCTCGGCCGAAAGAATAGGATGGCTTGACAGCTCAGCCGGTCTTTTTTTGTCCCGCGCCTCTATGTGTCGTATCCCTCGAACGTACAGCCATTCAAGAAGCGGCAGATTGGCTTTCCCGAGGCCGCATACGGCAACCCCTTCTTTTTTTATTTTTCGAAGAAGCGCTTCTTGCAAAGAGAGGTCGGGTTCTTCTTGCTTTTTCAAAAAATCTTGGCCAAAATCGAAAGAAATCATATTCCATTATATGCTCCCTTTCGCCCTTTTGCAACAAACAATTTGTAAATTTACTGTTTATAGTATAATAAAAGTATAAAAAGCAATAGAAAAAGATTGACAAGAGATCGGCTTCGTGTTATATAAAAAGCTGTTTATTTCAATCAGCGGAAGCTCCGCTTAAAAAAGAAGGGCTACATATGCTTGCTTTGATCCTGTGCGTCGCCACGTGCCTTTTCATGATTTTGGCGCTCCTCTTTTTCCCAAAAATGCGCTTTTTTGGGCGCTCGCTCTCCTCTTATTGGGTAGTAGCGCTTACGGGAGCTTTGCTCCTTTTGCTGTTCGGCTGTATCGGTGTGGAAAGCGTTCTTTCCGCCTTTCTCTCGGATAGCGCCGTCAATCCTTTGAAGATCCTTGTGCTCTTTATCAGCATGACGCTTCTTTCGGTGTTCCTTGATGAGATGGGGCTGTTTCGGTATTTGGCGTACCGCACGCTCAGGCGGGCGGGGAGTGATCAAGGCAAGCTCTTTCTTCTTTTGTACGCCGTCGTTTCGATCCTTACCGTCTTTACCTCCAACGACGTGATCGTGCTCTCCTTTACCCCCTTTATCTGCTATTTCGCCGCGGCCGCCCGCATCGATCCCCTGCCGTATCTCGCGGCCGAGTTCGTCGCCGCCAACACGTGGAGTATGATGCTGGAGATCGGGAACCCCACGAATATCTACCTCGCCGAATCCTTTGGCGTTTCCTTTCTCTCCTACGTCGGTGTGATGGCGATCCCCACCCTTGTTGCGGGGGCGGTCTCGCTCCTTTGTCTGTGGCTTCTGTTCCGCCGCCGTCTGTCCGCTCCGCTTGTTTGCGAGCCGTCGCCCGTTACGCTTCCCGATAAGCCCTCGCTCTTTATCGGCCTTTTCTTCCTTCTTGGCTGTACGCTTCTTTTGGCTTTTGGATCGTATGTCGGCGTAGAGATGTGGTTGGTCGCGCTTCTTTCGCTTTTGGGGCTTTGCCTTTCGATCCTGCTCCTTTCGCTCCTTCGCCACCGCCGCCCTGCCTCTCTCGGCATCCTGCTTCGGCGAGCGCCGTGGGAGCTTGTCCCCTTTTTGCTTTCGATGTTCGTGATGGTGCTTTCCCTTTCGGAAAGCGGAACGACCGATAAGCTCGCTTCTTTATTGACTTTTGAAAACAAAACCTTGCATTTTGGAATTTTGTCCTTCCTTGCCGCCAACCTGATGAATAACATCCCGATGAGCGTTTTCTTCTCGTCGCTTCTCGGCGGGGTGGCGAAAGAGGGGCTGCAAGGGGCGCTCTATGCCACGGTCATCGGCTCTAACCTTGGGGCGTTCTTTACCCCCATCGGCGCCTTGGCGGGCATTATGTTCGGCAGTATTTTGGCAAAGAACGGCTTGCGCTTTGGATACCGCGGCTTTTTGAAGATCGGCTTCGCCGTAGCGGTACCGACGCTTTTCGCCTCTCTCTTTGCTCTTCAACTTTGCTTATAAAATTTTCCCTATCAAAAAGCCCTTATTTTTAGGGCTTTTTTGTTGTTTTGGCGTTTTTTGGCATTCGAAATTTCGATCAGCGCGATCAAAAGCCCCTTGACAAGGATTTCTTAGTATGTTACAATTATACAATAATTACAATTAAATTATATAATATTATTGTATTTTAAGCTAAGGAGACGGTTCGGCTTAGCCGAAGAGGGCGGAAACGATGAAGAAGGTATTGGTAATTGCGGCACATCCCGACGATGAGGTTCTCGGTATGGGGGGGACCATTGCCAAAATGGTGGCAGAGGGGGCTGTTGTCGATCTTTTGATCGTGACAGACGGCAGTACGGCTCAATACAGAGACAGTCATAAGATCTTCGATATCATCAAGGAGAAAAAGGCGGAGACCCGCGCCTCCTGCGATATTCTCGGGATCCGTGACGTGTATTACGGCAATCTTCCCGATATGAAGCTGGACGTAACGCCCCATATTCAGGTAAACGGGGTCATCGAAAAGGCGATCGATATGTTGAAGCCCGAGGTCGTTTTTACCCACTTCTGGGGGGATCTCAATATGGACCACCAATGCGTATACCGCTCGACCCTCGTTGCCGTCCGTCCGATCGCCGAGCAATGCGTGAAGGAGATCTTCTGTTACAGCGTTCCCTCCTCCACCGAGTGGATGCCGAATGTCAGCTCGGTGACCTTTATGCCGAACGTGTACGTCGATATCAGCGATTACGCCGAGCAGAAGTACCGCGCCTTCTCGGCCTATAAGACCGAGATGCGCCCCTTCCCCCATCCCCGTTCGGTCGAATATCTGCGCCGCGGGGACTGCACGAACGGCTTGCAGGTCGGCCTTTCCTGCTCCGAGCGCTTCGTTCAGCTACGCCGTTTTCTTTGAAAAATTGAAAGAGGAAATCTATGATCTACGCCTTTTTTAAAAGGAGCTTCGATCTCCTTTTTTCGATCGTTTTTCTTGTTCTCCTTTCTCCCGTATACATATTGACCGCTCTTATCATTATGCTCGTAAGCCCCGGCTCGCCGATCTACAAGGCGCGCCGTGTCGGAAAGGGCGGAAAGATCTTTACCTGCTATAAATTTCGTTCAATGCATAAGGACAGCGGCGCTATTCGCCTGACTACCTTAAAGAACGACGAGCGCATCTTCGCCTTCGGCCGCTTTATCCGTAAAACCAAGATCGACGAGTTTCCGCAGGTCGTTAATATCCTTTTCGGGCAGATGTCGGTGGTCGGCCCCCGCCCCGAGGATGAGGCGATCTTCCGTGAGCAGCCCGAGGCGTATGCGCCGCTTACCGCCGTAAAGCCGGGGTTGACGAGCCCTGCCAGCCTATACGATTACACGCATGGCGAAAAAATGGATACGGTCGAGGAATACGAAAAAGAATTTCTTCCCCAAAAGCTTTCGCTGGAAGGGTATTACGTAAGTAAGCGCTCCTTCTTTTACGATCTTTCGATCGTTTTGCGAACCTTTTTCACCATCCTCGGCATCTTTTTCGGGAAAAAGAATTTTAAGGAACCGAGAGAGCTTTCGGCGGCTCTTTCTTCCCATCCCGTTACCCTTCGGCAAGAAGAACCCATCGCCTAACAGAAGCTCGGGTGCTCCGCTTGCTCGGAGCGCTCCCTTTGCGTTTTGAACGAAAGAAAGAGATAAAATGAACAAAAAAACAAAGTATAAAAAAAGAATCCTGATCACCGACGGAGATGCGCGGCAATCGCTTACCATGGCCCGCGCTTTCCGCAAGCTCGGCTGCCACGTGACGGTTTTATGTTATTCGCGCCTTGACGTTTGTTACGCCTCCTTTTATCCGAACAAAAGGCTCCTTATGCCTTGCGGGCATCGCGAGTTTGATAAGCAGCTCGCGTTTCTTTTGGAGCTGGTTCAAAAGGGAAGCTATGATCTGTTGCTGCCGATCGACGATTTTACTGCGCGCTTCGTTTCCGAGAACAAAGAGTTTTTCGCGAAATACGTCAAGCGGGTTGAGGTGAACGACTGGTCGGCCTTCTCAAAGATCATCGACAAAAGGGAAACCATGCGTATCTGCGAGGAAAACGGGATCCCCGCGCCGAAAACCGTGCTTACGGCCGATCCCGTCGCGGCGATCGCCGAGCGTGGGCTTTCCTATCCCGTCGTTATCAAGCCGCGGACCGAGTGCGGCTCAATCGGCTTTTCGGTGATCGAAAGCGAGGAAAAGCTTTGTTCGGTCATTGCCGAGAAGGGCGAGGGCTTCGGGGAAATGCTGGTGCAGGAGTATATCGCGCAAGAAGAGGGGGCTTTCCAATACGGGGCCGAGATCTTCCGTGACGATATGGGCATCTTTCGCTCGGTCGTGGTGGCCGAAAAGCACCGTTGGTTCCCCTTGGACGGCGGCTCAACGGTCGCCTGTCGCGGCATTCGCCACCCCGAGATCGAAAGCATGTGCAAGCGCCTGCTTGATCTTCTCGGCTGGCGCGGTTACGCGAATTTTGATCTTATGGTCGACAAAGAAGGGAAGGCTCGGATCTTAGAGATCAACGGCCGTATTTCGGCAATCGTTTTGCTCAATTTCCGCCTTGGCATCAATATCGCCAAGCTGATCCTCGATAACGCCTTCGGGGGGGATCTTTCCGAGTGTTATGGGGTGAAAAACGAGAAAAAACGGGTCTGCTGCGCCCTGGTCGATCTTCTTTGGTTTTTAAAATCCCCCACGCGCTTCCGGGCAAAGCCCTCGTGGTTTAATCGTTTCGGGCTGAAGGACGTGATCTTTGCTTGGAGCGATCCGCTCCCGTCGCTCGCCTTTTTCCTGCAAAGCCTAACGAAATATAAAAAAGCCATGAAAGACAGAGAAAGAGAATGATGGAAGAGAGAAAGTTTTCCGCCTATATGTGCGTGTGGGCGGGAGATAAGGCGCCCTTCGTCCGGTTGGCGATGGAAAGCCTTCTTAACCAAACGCTTCTGCCAAATGAGCTGATGGTGGTATCCGACGGGCCGATCCCCGACGAATTAAAGGCGGTGATTGAGGATCCGATCTTCGCGCCTCTTTCGGTAAAGCCGATCTATTTAGAGGAGCATGTTGGGGTCGGCAATGCCCGCGGCGTAGCGCTTAACGCGTGTGAGAACGAGCTGGTCGCCATTATGGACAGTGACGATTATTCGATGCCCGACCGCTTTGAAAAGCAAATAAAATTTATGAGCGAGCATCCCGAGATCGATATTCTCGGGGGAACCAACGGGTATTTTACCGAGGATCCAAGTGAGGTCATCACCTGCTGCATCAGCCCCGAAACGCAGGAAGAGATCCTAAAAGAAATCAAAACGCACTGTCCCTTTTCCAACGTAACCGTGATGTACCGCAAAAGCCGCGTTTTAGAGGCGGGCGGGTATATCGATTGGTTCTGGGAGGAGGATTATTATTTGTGGGCGCGCATGCTCAAAATAGGCTGCCGCGGTCACAATCTTCCCGATATCCTCGTAAACGTACGCACCTCCCCCGACCAGATGGGGCGGCGCGGCGGTTGGCGCTATTTCAAAAGCGAGAGAAAAATGCATCGCTATCTTTATACGGCGGGCTTTATTGGCTTTTTCGGTTATTTGCGCAACATTTCGCTTCGCTTTGTGGCGGAGGTGCTTCTGACGAAGCGTATGCGCTATATCGCAAGACGCCTGTTTGTTTGGAAGAAAAAGAAATAAAGGGACTTTGAGTCTTTTTAAAACGCGAATCGTTTGCGCTTTGTAAGAGGGGCGCGAAAAGAAAGGAAAAATGCATGGAATACCACGTTCTTTTATTGGTAAGCCTTTGTTTGATCGAGGTTTTTTTTAGCGTTTTTTCCTCCTCTCCCCAAAAAGAGCGCTTGCTAAAGGTCTTCTTTATGGGGCTTATGCTCTTCCTTTTCGCCGCGCTTCGAGGCAAAACCGTAGGGATTGATGTATTGGGCTATTTTATTGGCTTTGAAACGGATGGGCGTTGGACCGTTTCTCAGATCATTAACGCGGATTCGAGTTATACGCAATCGCGTGACCCGGTTTTTCATATCTTTTTGCATTTTCTGTCCTTTATCAGCATGGATCCGCAGATCATGCTGGTCGCCATCGGCCTTTTGGTCGCCCTCGGCTTTTCGGTTTTTGTGTATTACCAAAAGGGGAACGTTCTCATTTATTATATTCTTTTTATCACGCTTCGCATTTTTCCCTTTACGCTCTCAGGGCTGCGGCAGGCCATGGCTATGGCTTTTGTTTTTCTGGCCTTTGCCGCGCTTCAAAACCGAAAGCATATCCTCTTTTTGATTCTGACGGTTGTCGGCGGCCTTTTCCATGAAACGGGATATATTTTCCTTCTGGCGTTTCCGCTTGTGAAGCTTAAAAGCACGATGGTGGTGGGGGTCTGTACCATAGCCACTGCCCTTATCAATCTTGTGACGAAAAACCGCTTGGTGGCCGGCGTTGCCGCCAATCTTTTCGGGGGGCGGTTTGCCGGCTATGCCAGCACGTCGATCGGCGCGGACTTTGAGGGGAGTACCACCTTCTTGCTGTATGTGATGATCTTTGCGATTGTGATGCTGTTTTTCCCCATCTTAAAGCAAAGCTATAAGGATACGGGGGCGATGTTCCGCTTGGCCTCGGTCGCTATGATGTTTTCCATCATTGGGCAAGGAATGCCCAATATGTTCCGTATCGCTTATTATTTCATTTTCGCGCTGCTTAGCTTCGTGCCGCGCCTTATTGAGCGAATGTTCGAGCCGAAGATGCGGATCGTCGTGATAGCCTTGATCGTTTTGCTGATGAGCGGGCAGTATATCTTACTGGGACCCAGCGCCGGCGTTGATAACTACGTGTTCTATTGGCAGTGAGGCAAGCATGAAGATCGGGATTTTAACGCATTATTATAAGTCGTCCAATTACGGTGGAAATTTGCAAGCCTTTGCGCTTTGCGAGGCCCTTTCCCGCATGGGATACGAAAGCGAGCAGATCTCGTACGATTCGCGTTACGCGATGCACCGCGGGCGCCTTCGCCGCTTGCTTTCTCTTTCGCCCCGCCGTTTTTTCAAAAAGCTCTTTTCTCGCCTTTTCGGCGGGCGCGTTGAAACGCCGCCGCAGGTTGCCGCGCGGTTAGAGAAAAGAAAGCGGGCGATTGCCACCTTCAACGAGGGGCGTATCCCACATAGCGAGGCGGTCTATAACCTGGATACGATCAAGGATGCCGCCCCGCTCTATGATCTCTTTATTACGGGCAGCGATCAGGTCTTTACCCGCGGCGCCGTGTGCCCCGCGTATTTATTAAGCTTTTTACCCGAGAGAAAGCCGCGCTTTTCCTACGCCGCCAGCATGGCGCAAAAAAGCTTGACCGAGAAGGAAAAAAAGGTTTTTCGCGCGGCGCTTGCTTCGTATCGAGGGCTTTCGGTACGCGAGGAAAGCACGCTTTCCTTGCTTTCTCCGCTTTATGCGGGCAAGACGGTTCTGTCGCTTGACCCAACGCTCTTGCTTCCCCCCTCGGTATGGGAAGAGCAATGCCCGCCCCGCACGATCGAAGAGAAATACCTCTTCTGCTATTTTCTCGGCAAGGACAAAAAGGAAAGGGAACTGGCGTTGGCGTATGCCAAGGAAAAGGGGTTTACCGTCGTAACGCTGCCGCATCTTGCGGGCTTCTGTAAGGAGGACGAGGGATTTGGCGACCGTTGCCTTTACGACATTTCTCCCTTGCAGCTTTTGTCACTTATCCGTTACGCCGAAACAGTTTTTACCGACAGCTTTCACGCAACGGTTTTTTCGGGTATCTTTCAGCGGCCCTATTTCACATTCGAGCGGGCGGGAAACCGCGAGGCGGGCACCCGCCTTGTGACCCTTTCTGCGTTGTTCGGTCACAAGGGGCGCTTTTGCGACAGCGAAGAAAAGCGCACGCTTTCCTATCTTCTTTCGGTAGAAGATCCGGATTATACAAATGAAATGAGCGCCCTTCTTGATGCAAGACGGGCATCGGAAGCATATTTAGCTGATATGCTTCGCGGGTGAAAGGAGAAGCATGAAGGTCAATCAGCTGAAGATGGGCGCATTCCTGTCTTACGCGCAGATGGCGCTGGGGCTTATCATCGGGATCCTTTATACCCCGCTTATGATCCGCGCCCTCGGGCAAAGCGAATACGGGCTTTATAATACCGTTTCTTCCACTATATCCATGCTGTCTCTTTTAAGCCTTGGGTTCGGAAGCGGCTATATCCGTTATTTCGCGCGCTATAAAAAGGAAGACGATAAAGAGGCTATTTATAAGCTGAACGGGTTGTTCCTTCTCATCTTTCTGGTGATCGGCTTCGTGGCGCTTGGCTGCGGGCTCTTCCTTTCCGAAAATCTTACCTTAGTCTTTGACGAGGGGTTGACCGGTGAAGAATACCGTATCGCCCGCGTTTTGATGCTGCTTTTGACCTTTAATCTTTCGGTATCCTTTCCGATGAGCGTGTTCGTCAGCATTATCTCGGCGCACGAGCGCTTTGTCTTTTTGAAAACGCTGGGTATGCTGAAAACGGTGGTGGGGCCGATGGTAACGCTTCCGCTTCTTCTTTTGGGCTATAAATCCATTGCTATGGTAGCGGTAACGGTCGGTATCACGCTTCTTACCGATCTTTTATACGGCTATTACGTGATCCGAAGGCTTCGTATACGCTTCGTCTTTCGCGGGTTTCCCAAGGGCATCTTCCGTGAGCTTTTTACGTATACGATCTTCATCGCCATCAATATCCTCGTCGATCAGCTGAACTATAACGTGGGAAAGATCCTTCTTGGTCGCTTCCGCGGTACGGGGGCGGTGGCGGTTTATTCGGTCGGCTACACGCTTTATACGTATTATATGATGTTTTCCACCTCGGTATCGGGGGTCTTTACTCCGCGTGTGCATCACTTGATCCAGGCAAACGCGGATCCTTCGATCCAGCGGCGCGCCGTGACCGATCTTTTTACGAAGGTTGGCCGTATCCAGTTCTTGATCCTTGGATTGATCGCTTCGGGCGTTATCTTCTTCGGCCGCCCCTTTATCGCGATATGGGCGGGGGCGGGATACGAGGATTCGTATTTTGTCGCGGTGCTTCTGATGCTTTCGGCCTCCGTACCCTTGATGCAAAACGTCGGGATCGAGATCCAGCGCGCCGAAAACCGCCATCAGTTCCGCAGCCTTGCCTATGTCGTTATGGCGGTCATTAACGTGGTGGCTACGGTCTTCCTCTGCCAACGCTACGGGGCGGCGGGGGCAGCCCTCGGCACGGCGGTCTCGCTTCTCTTGGCGAACGGCCTTGTTATGAATATCTATTATCATAAGCGCTGTAATATCGACGTTTTGTTCTTCTGGCGAAATATTCTGCGCGTGGCGGTCGGGCTCTTGCCGCCGATCGCCGCAGGGCTTTTGATCAACCGCTTCTTTACGGTAAGCGGTCTGGCTTCGCTGGTTGCTGCGTGCGCCGTATATGCGACCGTATACGCTTTATCGATGTGGTTGCTCGGCATGAACCGCTATGAAAAGGATCTTTTGCTTCGCCCCTTACAAAAGCTTTTTCGCAAAAAAGGGGGCGCCCAATGATCCGAATTGACGAGAAAGGGGCCTGCGCGGGGTGCTTTGCCTGCGCCGCTTCTTGCCCGAAGAGCTGTATCTCTATGCAACCCGACGAAGAAGGCTTCTTGTATCCTTCGGTCGATGGGGAAAAATGCATCAATTGCGGCCTGTGCGAGCGCGTATGCCCCGTTATGAAGAATAAAGAAAAGGCGGACGAGCCCTTTGCGGGCGAGGCCTACGGCGCCTATGCCCGCGATGAGGCGATTCGTGAAAAAAGCTCGTCGGGCGGTCTTTTTACCCTGCTGGCAACGGCGGTCCTTCGCCGCGGCGGCGTGGTATTCGGCGCGTCCTTTGATGAAAAAATGAAGCTTTCCCACCGCGCGATCGAAAGCGAAGAGGAGCTTTCGCTTCTTCGCGGCAGTAAATACCTGCAAAGCGAGATCGGGGATAGCTACCAAAAGGCAAAAGCCTTTCTTTCGGAAGGCAGACCCGTGTATTTTTCGGGAACCCCCTGCCAGATCGCGGGGCTTCGTTCTTATCTTGGAAAGGAATACGAGGGGCTTATCACCCAGGATCTCGTTTGCCACGGCGTTCCTTCCCCCTTTGTGTTCCGAAAATATCTTGCCTATAAAGGGAAGGAAAGAGAGGGCGTTACGGGCCTATCCTTCCGCGACAAAAGAGAGGGCTGGCGCCGATACGGCTACGCGCTTTCCTACGGCGACGGAGGTGAAGGCTTTTCGGTCGCTTCCCACGATGAGATGGGGAAGCTCTTTCAAAAAGATCTTTGTCTGCGCCCTTCCTGCTACGCTTGCGCCTTCAAGGGGGCGAGCCGTGAGAGCGATATCACGCTTGCCGATTTCTGGGGGGTTGAGAAGGTCGCGCCGACGCTTGATGACGGAAAGGGAACCTCTCTTTGTATTTTGCATACCGAAAAGGGAAAAAATCTTTTTGAGGCGGTAAGAGAAAAGACGGTGTGCGAGGCGGTAAGCCTTGAAGAATGCCTTTCTTACAATGCTTCGATGCTGCGTTCCACCCCTCTGCCAAAGGGGCGAGCGGGCTTTATGAAAGAGGTTGTCGAGGTGGGCTTTTATCCTGCTTACCGTAAGTATACGCGCGTCCCCCTTTCTCGGCGTCTTTTGGTAAAGCTTAAAAGAGCGATAAAAAGGATAATTCGATAAACAGATCATTTTGAAAGAAGAGGTGCAACCCATGTCACTTTTTGCCAACAAAACATTACTGATCACCGGCGGGACCGGGAGCTTTGGGAACGCGGTCTTAAACCGCTTTCTTAGCTCGGATATCGGGGAGATTCGCATTTTCTCGCGCGACGAGAAGAAGCAGGACGATATGCGCCATGAATACCAGGCAAGATTCCCCGAATACGCGGGTAAGATCAAGTTTTATATCGGAGACGTCCGCAACATCGATTCGATCCGCCCGGCGATGGTGGGGGTCGATTACGTCTTCCACGCGGCGGCCTTGAAGCAGGTCCCCTCTTGCGAATTCTTCCCGATGGAGGCGGTGCGTACCAACATCATCGGTACCGAAAACGTGCTGACCGCCGCTGTTGACGCGGGCGTTTCGAACATCGTATGCCTTTCGACCGACAAGGCGGCCTATCCCGTAAACGCGATGGGCACGAGCAAGGCGATGATGGAAAAGGTGATCGTGGCTAAATCCCGCACCGTAGACCCCGAAAGGACCAAGATCTGCTGCACCCGCTACGGCAACGTTATGTGCAGCCGCGGCTCGGTCATTCCGCTGTGGATCGACCAGATCCGCGCCGGCAAGCCGATCACGGTGACCGACCCCTCGATGACCCGCTTTATCATGTCGCTTGAAGAGGCGGTCGATCTCGTTCTCTTTGCCTTCGAGCACGGCGAAAGCGGCGATATTCTCGTCCAAAAGGCCCCCGCTTGCACCATTGAAACGCAAGCGAAGGCAGTCATTGAGCTTTTCGATGAGGAGCGCAAGACCGAGATCAAGATCATCGGTATCCGCCACGGCGAAAAGATGTACGAAACGCTTCTTACGAACGAGGAATGCGCGAACGCGATTGACCTTGGCAATTTCTACCGCGTGCCCTCGGATAAGCGCGGCTTAAATTACGACAAGTATTTCACCGACGGAAACGTCGAGCGGAATACGCTTACCGAATTCAACAGCAACAACACCAAGCTTTTGACGGTGGAGGAGACCCGCGAAAAGATCGCGGCCCTTGCGTATATTCGGGACGAGCTTGCAAGGTCGGGGAAATAAGCATGAATATACTCGTTACGGGGGCCGGCGGCTTTGTCGGCAAAAACCTCGTTTGTGCCTTAAAAAACATACAAGAGGGGAAAAACAAGACCCGCCCCCACCTTTCGATCGGGGAGATCTACGAATACGATATCGACACCGATGAGGCGCTTCTTGACCGTTACTGCCAAAAGGCGGATTTCGTCTTTCATTTGGCGGGGGTCAACCGCCCGAAGGATCCCGCCGAATTCGCAGAAGGGAACTTCGGCTTTACCTCGCGGCTTCTCGATACGCTTGATGAGAAGGGGAACCGATGCCCCGTTATGATCTCTTCTTCGATCCAGGCCAGCTGCATCGGGCGCTACGACAGCGAGTACGGGCGAAGCAAAAAGGCGGGAGAGGATCTTCTTTTCGCCTACGGGGAAAGAAACGGGACCCCCGTTCTTGTTTACCGCTTCCCGAATATCTTCGGAAAATGGTGCAGACCCAATTACAATTCGGCCGTGGCGACCTTTTGCCACAATCTGGCCAACGATCTTGCGATCACGGTGAATGACCGAAGCACCGAGCTTGAGCTTTTGTATATCGACGATCTCGTTGCCGAAATGCTGGACGCCTTAGAGGGCAGGGCTCATCGGTGCGATTTTGACGGTGTTCGCGCTATATTCCGCGAGGGCGGTCGCTATTGCGCCGTACCGACCACGCATAGGGAAACGCTTGGGCACATCGTCGATCTTTTGGAAGGCTTTTGCCAACAGCCTAAGACCCTCGTTATGCCCGAGATCCCCGAGGGGTCCTTTGCCAAAAAGCTGTACAGCACGTACCTGAGCTATTTGCCGAAGGAAAAGATTTCCTTCCCGCTTACGATGAATAAGGACGCAAGGGGCAGCTTTACCGAGCTGTTGAAGAGCGAAAAGTGCGGCCAGTTCAGCGTGAATATCTCTCTTCCCGGGATCATCAAAGGGCAGCACTGGCACGATACCAAATGGGAATTTTTTATCGTTGTCAGCGGCGAGGGGCTGATCCAACAGCGCAAGATCGGCAGCGACGAGGTGCTGAATTTCAAGGTCAGCGGCGATAAGATCGAGGCCGTGCATATGCTTCCCGGTTATACGCATAACATCATCAATCTTTCGGATAGCGAAAAGCTGATAACCGTGATGTGGGCGAATGAGCCATTCGACCCGAAGCATCCCGATACATTTTTTGAGGTGGTGGAATAATGGAAACCAAGCTTAAAACAGATTATAGCGACGTCCGGTTCAAGAATAACGGAAAATTAAAGCTTTTGATCATCGTCGGCACGCGCCCCGAGATCATTCGGCTTGCGGCGGTCATCAATAAGTGCCGTCGGTATTTTGATACCGTCCTTGCCCATACGGGTCAGAACTACGATTACAACCTCAACGGGGTCTTTTTCAAGGATCTGAAGCTTGCGGATCCCGAGGTGTATATGGATGCGGTCGGGGATGACCTCGGCGCCACGGTGGGGAATATCATCAACGCTTCGTATAAGCTGATGAACGAGATCAAGCCCGACGCGCTTTTGATTCTCGGCGATACCAATAGCTGCCTTTCGGCGATCGCGGCCAAGCGCCTGCATATCCCGATCTTTCATATGGAAGCGGGGAACCGCTGCAAGGACGAGTGCCTGCCCGAGGAGACCAACCGCCGTATCGTGGATATTATTTCGGACGTGAATTTGGCGTATAGCGAGCATGCCCGACGGTATTTACACGAATGCGGTCTGCCCAAGGAGCGTACTTATGTGACCGGCTCGCCGATGGCCGAGGTTCTGCACCAAAATCTTGAAGAAATTGAAAAAAGCGACGTGCTTTCGCGCTTGGGGCTTGAAAAGAAAAAGTATATCCTGCTTTCGGCCCACCGCGAGGAAAACATCGACACCGAAAAGAATTTCGTCAGTCTTTTCACCGCGATCAATAAGCTGGCCGAGAAATACGATATGCCGATCCTGTATTCCTGCCACCCTCGCAGCCGCAATCGGCTGGAAAAGAGCGGCTTCGTGTTGGATAGACGGGTCATTCGGAACGAGCCGCTCGGCTTCCACGATTACAATAAGCTGCAAATGAACGCCTTTGCCGTGGTTTCGGACAGCGGTACGCTTCCCGAGGAAAGCTCGTTCTTTACAAGCATTGGGCATCCCTTTCCCGCGGTCTGCATCCGCACCTCGACCGAGCGGCCCGAGGCCTTGGATAAGGCCTGCTTCGTGCTGGCGGGGATCGACGAAAACAGCCTCTTGCAGGCGGTATCCACGGCGGTCGATATGAATGAGGCGGGGGATGATGGGATCCCGGTTCCCGTTTACGTAGAGGAAAACGTGTCGACCAAGGTCGTTAAGATCATTCAGTCCTATACCGGCATCGTCAACAAGATGGTCTGGCGTAAGGGATAACTGTAAAGACAAAAACAAGGAAAAGAAAGGAGAAAGGCTATGAAATATATCCCCTCTTCTTTCTTTTTGTTTATCCGCGCGGCGGCGCTCGGTGAGGTACCCCCGCGCCTTCCCCCGCTTGAAGAGCGGGCGGCGGCGCTGTCGCTTGCCAAGCGCTACGATCTTGCCCCTCTGCTTGCCGAGGCGATGCTTTCGGCGGGGCTTGACGAGGGCTGCCCCGATCACGACGCCTTTTTGCGTGAGCAGCTGACGGGAGTTCTCCGCTATACGCGACAAAGCGAGGCCGAGGCCGGAGCCGAAGCCCTTCTTTCGGCGGCGGGGATTCTTTATATGCCCCTAAAGGGCGCCGTTCTGCGCGCCCTGTACCCCAAGCCCTATCTGCGCACCTCGTGCGACACCGATTACCTTCTTCCCAAGGAGGAATGTGACCGCGCGGTTTCGCTTTTGACCGATAAAGGGGGCTACACCGTCCTTTCCGCCACGCCGCATGACGTTGCGGTCGGCATCCGTGGGCAGGTAACGCTTGAATTGCACAGCGCCCTCTTTGAAGAGCGGGATCGCGGCGCCGTCTGTCCTTCCCCCTTTGAGGGGGCTTTGACCGAGGGCGAGAGCGCCCGCCGCGTAATGCACCCCGATTATCTTCTTTTTTATCATATCGCGCATATGGCTAAGCATTTTTCGATGGGCGGGTGCGGGCTGCGCCCCCTTGTTGACCTTTGGCTTTTGGAGAGAGGGAAGACCCTGTCGGGCGGCGCGATAGAGCTTTTGCGCCTTTCGGGGCTCTACCGCTTCTACCGCGCGATGCACGCGCTTTCGCTTTCCTATTTTGAGGGGGCGCCCTTCGATGAAGGGGGCGAAGAGCTGCACGAGTATCTCTTGACGGGCGGCCTCTACGGGGAAAGAGAGCGGCGCCTTGCCTCGGAAGAGAAAAAGAAGGGCGGGCGGCGCGCCTATTTCCTTTCGCGCCTCTTCCCCCCGAAGGCAAGCCTTGAAAAAAGGTATCCCCATATGGTCGGGCGGCCTTACCTCTATCCCTATTATGCCTGCCGCCGCCTTTTCTCCTATTTTTCTTCTTCCGACAAAAAAAGCCAGCTTTCGACCCTGCCAAAGGAGCAAAGGGAACGTGAGCGGGCGCTTTTTGAAAGCCTTGGGCTTTAAGACCCTTGCGACCGTTTGGCCGTTTCGGGTCTTTTTCTTTTGTCGAAAAAAGAAAAAGACACCTTGGCCTATCCCCTTTCATAAAATAATTAGGGGGAGCGATCCCCCAAAAAGAAAGGAGAAAAAGATGGCAATCTTTACGAATCGGGCCACCCTTATTTACGGGGGGCTCGTGCAGAATTCGAATACCGTAACCGGTGAGATCGTTGAGGCGCTGGGGCTTACGAAGGATGCCCTTACCGAGACCTATACCGTAGGATCGGACATCACCTATGTCCTGAGCCTTACCAACACGGGAACCGCCCCTTATACGGGCATCACGCTTGTCGACGATCTCGGCGCCTATCCCTTCGGCACCGGAATGCTCTATCCTCTGGATTACGAAGAGGGAACTATCCGCTATTATGTAAACGGAACTTTGCAACCCGCGCCAACCGTCACGGCTACGCAGCCCCTGACCGTTACGGGCATCAACGTCCCCGCGGGTGGGAACGCGCTGATCCTTTACAGCGCCACCGTCACCGGCGCCGCCCCGCTTGACGCAGAGGGTGAGATTACCAACACCGCCACGCTTCTTGGCGGGTGCCAGCTGATCACCGCTACCGAAACCGTAACGGCAAGGGAGGAGGCCGACCTTCGTATCACCAAGGGCCTTTTCCCCGCAAGCGTCGCGTGCAACGGAACCCTCACCTATACGCTGACGATCGAGAACTACGGCAACACCCCCGTGGTCGCCACCGACAACGCCGTTGTGACCGATACCTTTGACCCGATCCTCTCGAATCTTACCGTCACCTTTAACGGCGTACCGCTGACCGAAGGGACGCAGTACGTTTACAATCAGGCGACGGGGGTCTTTACCACGCTTGGGGGAACCGTTACCGTGCCCGCCGCCACCTATACGCAGGATCCCATCACCGGAGAGATCACGGTTACGCCCGGCATCTCGGTTTTGGAAATTTCGGGAACGGTGTAAGATGATTGAAAAAAGAAAAAGGTTGCTTTCGCAACCTTTTTCTTTTTTAACTACAAAAAGCGTTCTCGATTGAGAACGCTTTTGGAGCTGCTAATCAGATTCGAACTGATGACCTCATCCTTACCAAGGATGTGCTCTACCAACTGAGCCATAGCAGCATAGGAACGGATATTATTATAACAAAGCTTTTTTGGTTTGTCAAGATGTATTTTGCGTAATTTCGTAATTTCTTGTATTTTTCTTGCTTCTTCCTTGACAGAGTGGGGGGGTTGATATATAATAAGGAAGGACTATACAGAAGAGAGGTTTCTTTCATGAAATACGATTTTAGCGCGATCGAAGCAAAATGGCAAAAGAAGTGGGAAGAGGCGGGGGCTTTCCTTGCCAAGGATACGAGCGATAAGCCGAAATTCTACGGCCTTGTTGAATTTCCCTATCCCAGCGGCGCCGGAATGCATGTAGGCCATATCAAGGCGTATTCGGGGCTTGAGGTCATCAGCCGCCTTCGCCGTATGCAGGGCTATAACGTTCTTTTTCCGATCGGCTTTGACGCCTTTGGGCTTCCTACCGAAAACTACGCCATCAAAACCGGTACCCACCCGCGCGCGGTTACCGATGCGAATATCGAGCGCTTTACCGACCAGCTGAAAAAGGTCGGCTTCTCCTTCGATTGGACGAGAGTCGTCGATACGACCGAGGAGGATTATTATAAGTGGACGCAGTGGATCTTTTTGCAGATGTTTGAAAAGGGCCTTGTGTTCCGTGACAGCGCACTCGTTAACTACTGCCCCTCCTGCCGCGTCGTTCTTTCGAACGAGGATAGCCAGGGCGGCCGTTGCGACATCTGTAAGAGCGAGGTCGTGCAAAAGTCGAAGGACGTTTGGTATCTTCGCATCACCCGCTACGCCGATAAGCTCTTAGAGGGGCTTGACGGGGTGGATTATCTGCCCGCTATCAAGCAACAGCAGGTCAACTGGATCGGCCGTTCGAGCGGCGCGTTCGTCAACTTCGCGCTTGAAGGGAAAGAGGACGCTTTGCGTATCTACACTACCCGTCCCGATACCCTCTTCGGTGTGACCTTTATGGTCGTGGCGCCCGAGCATCCTTTGATTGATAAGTACGAAAACAGCATCGCCAATATGGACGAGGTGCGCGCCTACCGCGAGGCCTGCGCGAAAAAGACCGAGTTTGAGCGTACCCAGCTCGTGAAGGATAAGACCGGCGTTCGCCTTATGGGCTTTGACGCCATCAACCCGATGAGCGGGAAGAAGATCCCGGTTTATATTGCCGACTACGTTATGATGGGCTACGGCACGGGCGCTATTATGGCGGTTCCCGCGCACGACGGGCGTGACTACGATTTCGCCAAGAAATTCTCGATCCCGATCGTGGAGGTCATCAAGGGCGGCGATATTGAAAAAGAAGCCTACACCGGTGACGGTGAGATGATCAACTCCGACTTTTTGAACGGCTACCTTAACAAAAAGGATTCGATCGCCAGAATGATCGAGGAGTTAGAGAAGCGCGGCATCGGCGAAGAGGGCGTTCAGTATAAGATGAAGGACTGGGCCTTCAACCGTCAGCGCTATTGGGGCGAACCGATCCCGATCGTGCATTGCGAAAGCTGCGGTATGGTTCCGGTTCCGCACGAAGAGCTGCCGCTCCGCTTGCCGAAGGTAGAGAACTTCGAGCCCGGAGAAGGGGGCGAATCGCCGCTTGCTAAGATCGAATCCTTCGTCAAATGCAAATGCCCGAAGTGTGGCAAGGATGCGCGCCGCGAGACCGATACGATGCCCCAGTGGGCGGGCTCTTCGTGGTACTTCCTCCGCTATATCGATCCCCATAACGATAAGGCCTTGGCCGATCCCGAGAAACTGAAATACTGGATGCCTGTCGACTGGTATAACGGCGGTATGGAGCACGTGACCCGCCATATGATCTATTCGCGCTTCTGGCACAGCTTCCTTTACGACATCGGCGCCGTCAACACCAAAGAGCCCTACGCCAAGCGTACCGCGCAAGGCTTGATCCTCGGGCCCGACGGCGATAAGATGAGTAAATCGAAGGGCAACGTTGTAGACCCCTTGGATATCGTCAACGAATACGGCGCAGACGTCCTTCGTACCTACGTTCTCTTTATGGGTGACTACGGCTCGGCCGCGCCCTGGAACGAGAACTCGGTCAAGGGTTGCAAGCGCTTCTTGGAAAGAGTTTGCGATCTTGCCGAAATGGCGAAGGGTGAAGGCGTAACGCCTGCCCTTGAAAGCGCCTTCCATAAGACGGTCAAGAAGGTCTCTTCCGATTTTGAGGAGATGAAGTTCAACACCGCCATCGCCGCGCTGATGGAGCTTCTTAATAAAATTTTTGAGGTCGGCAGCCTTACGAAGTGTGAGCTGATCACCTTCATCAAGCTGCTTTGCCCCGTTGCCCCCCACCTTACCGAGGAGATCTACGAGGGGCTTGGTGGAAAATGCCTGTTAGCCCTCTCCGAATGGCCGAGCTACGACGAAGCCAAAACGATCGATTCGATGATCGAGATCGCGGTTCAGCTGAACGGCAAGCTGCGTGACGTTATCATGCTTCCCGCCGAGGTCGATAAGGATACCGCCATCGCCACCGCGAAGGCAAGCCCCAAGGTGGCTGACGCGCTCGCCGGCAAGACCATCGTCAAGGAGATCTACGTCCCCAAGCGCATCGTCAATATCGTTGTAAAGTAATTTTTACAAAAAACAAAAAGGATACGGTTTTCGTATCCTTTTTTTACTTTGCGGCCAAGGGAAAGAAAAAAGGGCCTTGCCATGCAAAGTAAGACAAAACCCTTTGTTTGCGGTTATGTTAAAATACGAAGTCAAGACGCACGGATTTTGGGCAGAAATCGCCGTTCTCCGACCGAGAGGCGTATACGATACGGCGGAGGGAGGAAACGGCGATAGAAAAGGAATATAATAATGATGGAAGAAAGCCAACGGCTTTCAACCTTAAAGAAAAATAGGGAGAAGAAAAACTCCTCCCTATTTACATTTTTCCTCCCCGCGGATATGGTCAAAATGTGCGCTCATTCTCATTCGCTTCATCTCTCCCTATCCTTGGGGTATCACTTCGTGAAAAAGCCACAACGTGGCTTTTTCACTCGTTCACAAAATACGAAGTCTTAATAGTACAGCATATCCGTGTAAGAGGGATAAGGCCACAGCGTGCTCGGCATCAGCCCCTCGGCCTCGTCAACCGAACGGCGCAAGCGTTCCATCGCGGGTACGACCTCTTCGGAGAAGGCCTTGGCTGCTTCGATCTGATCCGAGATCTTCATGGCCGCCTCGGCGCGCAGATAGACCGCTTCACCCTCTTTGGCAATATCACAAGAAAGCTTCGTTAAGCGGGTCAAAAGCTCTTTTTCATACGCAGAGGGGATCCCGATGATCTCGCGGTCACAAAGCAGAGAAGAAAGCTTTCTTTCGTAAGAAACGATCGCGGGCAGGATCTCGCGGCCCGTCATATCCGCCATGGTCAAGGCTTCGATATGCACGGTCTTGCAGTAGTTTTCAAGAAGGATATCCTGGCGCGAGGCGATCTCTTCCTTCGTGAAGATGCCGTGGCGGGTAAAGAGCGAAACGTTCTTTTCGTCAAGGTAATGGGTCAGAGCGTCGGCGGTGTTCTTCCGCATGGGAAGGCCGCGCGCTTCGGCTTCCTTCAGCCATTCCTCGGAATAGCCGTTTCCGTTAAAGACGACACGCTTATGGGCAAGATAGGTCTTGCCGATCAGCTTACCGATGGCCTCGGCCTTGTCGGCGGCGCCCTCTAATTCATCCGAGAAGCGGTCAAGGATCTCGGCAACGGCGGTATTCAAAATGATATTGGGCTCGGCAACCGAGGCGGAAGAGCCAAGCATACGGAACTCAAACTTGTTCCCCGTAAAGGCGAAGGGGGAGGTACGGTTCCGGTCGGAATTATCCTTCGGGATGCAAGGCAGAACCGAAGCGCCGAGCGCCATTCTGGCCTTTTTCTTTTTGGTGTAATCAACGTGGCCCGCGGCAAATTCGTCAAGCACCGCCGTAAGGTCATCGCCCAAAAAGACCGAAAGGACCGTGGGGGGCGCTTCGTAGCCGCCCAGACGGCAGTCATTGCCTGCCGAGGCGACCGAAAGGCGCAAAAGATCCGCGTATTCGTCAACCGCCGCCAAGACCGCCGTGAGGAAGAGCAAGAAGCGCATCATCTCCTCGGGCGTTTTTCCGGGCTTCAAAAGGTTGGCGCCGTCCTTCAACGAGATCGACCAGTTGTTATGCTTGCCGCTACCGTTTACCCCCTCAAAGGGCTTCTCGTGCAAAAGGCAAACGAAGCCGTGGCGGGTCGCCACCTTCTTCATCATCTCCATAACCAGCTGATTGTGGTCGCAGGCGATGTTGGTGGTCTCAAAAACCGGCGCCAGCTCGTGCTGGGCGGGGGCGGCCTCGTTATGCTCGGTCTTGGCCATGACGCCAAGATTCCACAGCTCGCGATCCAGCTCTTCCATAAAGGCCTTGACCTCGGGGCGGATCGCGCCGAAATAATGGTCATCAAGCTCCTGACCCTTCGGGGGACGCATGCCGAAAAGGGTACGCCCGCAAAGGCGCAGATCGCGCCGTTTTTCAAAAAGGGCGCGGGGGATAAGGAAATATTCCTGCTCGGCCCCCACGGTGGTGGTTACCTCGGAATCGATCCCCAGTACCGATAAAAGACGGCCGGTCGAACGCTCGACACAGTCCATCGAGCGAAGAAGAGGCGTCTTTTTATCCAGCACCGCGCCGCCGAACGAGCAGAAGGCGGTTGGGATATAGAGCGTGCCTTCCTTCACGAAGGCGGGGGAGGTAGGATCCCACGCGGTATAGCCGCGCGCCTCAAAGGTCGCGCGCAGCCCCCCCGAGGGGAAGGAAGAGGCGTCGGGCTCGCCCTTGATCAGCGATTTGCCCGAGAATTCCATTAAGATCTTCCCGTTGCCCGCGGGCTCTAAAAAGCTATCGTGCTTTTCGGCGGTGATCCCCGTCATCGGTTGGAACCAATGGGTAAAGTGGGTAGCCCCCCGTTCCATCGCCCAGACCTTCATTGCCTCGGCAACGGCGTCGGCTACCTCTTGCGTCAGCTCTTCACCCCGTTCGGTGGTCTTCTTTAAGGCCTCGTAGACCTCGGGGGCAAGAGAGGCGCGCATCACGTCGTCTCCAAAAACCATACACCCGAAGTGTTCGGGTAAACGGCTTGCATTCTCCATAGCTTTCTCCTCGCTTATAATCTATCTGATACTTATATTATATATTTTATTTTATTCTTGTCAAGGAATTTTTGTGTAAGACGGCTTTTTTTGGGAATATGATTGACAAAGAGGGGGAAATCTTTTATAATAATCGGGTGAGTATATATCGTTAAGGAGACCTATGAATTACATAATGCTGGACCTCGAATGGAACCAGACCTACCAGCAAAAGGCGCTTGCCGTCCAACGGCGTATCGGTGCCCATTTGCATGGGGAGGTCATCCAGATCGGGGCTGTGAAATTAGACGAGGAAATGAATATTATCGGCAGCTACAGCGTCATCGTGAAGCCGACCTTTTTCTGCCGTATCCACCGCCATGTGCGGGATCTGACGCATATCACCCAGGCGATGCTCGATCGCGGTATTCCTCTGCCCGAGGCGGCTGAAAGCTTCCGCCGCTTTTGCGGAAAGGATTTCGTGCTTCTGACGTGGGGGCCCGACGACGTGCCGATGTTCCGCGAAAATCTTTCTGCCCATAACATCAAATCCGAATGGCTGGACTGCGATTACGATCTGCAAAAGATATACAGCCGCCAAAAGGAAGGGGGCGCCAAAAAGCAACGCTCGCTGGAATTTGCGATGGAGGCGCTCGGAATTCCCCAGAACCTGCCCGCGCACGATGCGCTCAACGACGCGTATTTCACCGCGCTCGTTGCCACGCGGCTTGACGTTGTGGGGGGCGTTCGCGATTACGGCGAACGCGGCGAAAGCTATCTTTTGGATAAGACCTACGGTGACGCCGACATCGGCGAGGTAGGCTACAAAACCACCGAAGAGATCCTCTCCTGCCCCGACTTTTCGATCCCCCCCTGTCCTCTTTGCGGCGGCCGTCTTACGGCCATAACCAAGGCGTTGCAGGGTAGGGGACACCGCTACTCTACGCTTTGCTCGTGCGAGCGGGATGGCGATATGTTCGTAAACGTTCGCATCTTCCGCAACTGTGACGAAACGCTTCGCTTCCGTAAAACGGTCACGGTTGCCGACCCCATAGAGAGCGAGCAGCATAAGAAAAAACTGCAAGAGGCCACCGCCAAGCGTCGCCGCCGTCGCGTGCGTCGCAAAAAGCCGATGCAGGGTGAGCGATTGCCCGCCGAAACCCAAGCATAAAGAAAAAGCACCGCCAAGCGGTGCCTGCGATATAGCAGTATAAACCAACTAACAGGAAAAGGATAGAGAAATTTTGCGTTCTCTATCCTTTTTTCTTGACAAGTACTGCATTTGTGGACACAAATGCTATTTTTAGTTATGAGTTATGAGGCTCGCTTACGCTCACCGTTATGAGTTTGCTCCGCAACCGTTATGATACGATCGCCTTGTTGCTTCAAGCTGCACCGAAGGTGCGTCATAACTTGC
>JAZOOS010000021.1:0-8049 GCA_045655185.1 Eubacteriales bacterium | reverse complement strand
AGCCCCGTCGGGAATGACGGCAGGTGCCGCCAACGGAAGCGGCGGAGGAACCGCCAAAGACAAGATTCTTTCTCCTCGCAAAAGAAAAAATCTTAACAAGAGTGATCATCACACCTGTTAAGATTCATTTTAGACGATGGAGTTGGTAAGAAATGTTTTTCAGATGATTGACTTTTTCGTTTTTATGTTGTATAATAAAGTACCCTATTCTATGAGGGCGAAGATAAAGGAGGATGACGAAATGGAAATTGCGATTATAGCGGATGACTCGAAAAAAGAATTGATGGCACAGTTCTGCATCGCCTATTGCGGTATTCTGTCGCGTCATCACCTGTGCGCCACCAGCGTAACCGGCAAATACATTCACGACGCGACGGGGCTGGATATTGAGATGCTGATGTCGGGGGGAGACGGCGGTAGTGAGCAGATCGCCGCCCGTATCGCCTGCGACGAGATCGACCTCGTTTTCGATTTTAAGGATACCGAGCCCTCGATCTATATTCAGGAGGGCAGAAGCGAGATCCTGCGGCTTTGCGACGTGCATACGGTTCCCGTTGCGACCAACATCGGTACGGCCGAGGTGCTCGTTATGGCGCTTGACCGCGGTGACCTTTCCTGGCGCGAAGCGTATCATCATTAAAAAAAGTGGGAGCCGTTGGCTCCCTTTTTTGGAGAGAGTATGAAGGACGGAAGTATACAAGTACGGATACAAAGCCGTATCGCGGGCGAAGAAGAAATCGTTCTTTTGGCATCGGGGCGCTTGTTTTTGCAAAACGGCGCGCGGGTCGTTTCGTATCTTGAAAAGGATGAAAACGGCACGGTCGCCTGTCGCTTAACGTTTCTTCAAAACGCCGTTTCATTAGAGCGACGGGGAGAGGGTGTTTTGTTTCGCGCCCGCTTTGCCGAAAACGAGAAAAGCGAAACGCTGTATTACGCGGGGGGCGTGGAATTTACGGCGGTCATCGTGACCGAAGCATGCGCCATTACCGAAAAAGAAGGAGAGCTGATTCTGCGCCTCGTTTATCGGATGGTGTTGGGCGAGGCCGAGCGAGAGGTCGATTTTTGCCTGATCGCGACCCCGAAGGGAGAAAAGAATGACGGTTGAAGAACTGAAAAAGGTCCTAAAAGGCGATCGTATTCCCTTTATGATCTTGGCGGGCGAAGAGGAATACTTAAAGCGGTATTATCTTTCCTCGATCCGCAGCCGTTTGGTTCCCGATGAGGGACTTGCCCCCTTTAACCATATCCGCTTTGAGGGGAACGAGATCGATTTCGGGCGACTTAGCAACGCCTTAAAGACCCCCCCGGTCTTTGCCGAGGAAAAGCTTGTTGAGTGGCATCTTTGCGATTTCGATAAAATGAAGGAAGATGATCTCGAAAGGCTTCGCGCGCTTTGCGAGGAAAAGGATAGCTATGAGGGCGTTACCCTCGTCTTTTACGCCGAGGAGGGAAAGCTGCAATTCGGCAATTACCCCAAGCGCCCGTCAAGCCGTTATACCGCCCTTTCCAAGTTTATCGATATCGTTTGGTTTCCCATGTCTACCGATGCGCAGCTGATCAACTGGATCTTACGGCATTTTGAAAAAGAGAAGCTTCTTTGCGCGCGCCCGAGTGCCGAAGCCCTTCTTGCTCGCGTGGGGCATAGTATGGATACGCTTTCCGGCGAGATCGAAAAGCTAGCGGCCTATTGCCACGCAAACGGCCGCAATGAACTTTCGGTAGCGGATATTACCGCGGTCTGCGCTTCGACCTTTGAGGCTGATGCCTTTGGGCTTTCCAACGCCATTCTTTCGGGTAATGCGGCCGTAGCTTACGAGAACCTTCGGGATATGAAGAACCGCCGCCAAGAGCCGACGATGATCTTCGGCTCGGTCTTCCGCGTTTTTTGCGATCTTTACGCCGTGGCACTTCTGCGAGAGGAGGGGCTTTCCCCCGACGCGATCCGTGAAAGGACGGGAATGCACGAATATAAGTTGAAGCTTTATTTGCGTGCTTTGGCGGGAAAAAACTCTCAATGGCTTGGTGCAATCCTTGAACGGTGCCGCCGTCTCGACCTTTCTGCCAAGCTCGGCACCGCCGATTACAGCGGCCTTGAAAGACTGATTGCCGAGGTTTTAAGATAATAAGTTTTCTTTACAAAAAAACAAATTAAAAAAGAAAAGAACCGTTTTTGGTTCTTTTCTTTTTTATTAATCGTTGCGCCCCTTCTTTTCAAGCAGCTCGTGCTTGATGTCCCAGAGCTTTTTGGAAAGGTCTACGTAATAGCGGTGGGGGTTCTCAAAGCGGCGAACCTCCTCCCAAAGCGTGGCGACCTGTTCTTTGCAGTAGGCTTGGATCTCCTTGACCGAGGGAGAGGTGTATACGCATTCCCCGTTCTTGAAGATCGGCACGAGAAGCTCCTTGGCGTGATAGTCGGTCACGGTCTTCTTCTTCCAGGTCTCCTTGGGGTCGAAGAGCTCAAGCGGCTTATCCTCATCAATCACTTCGTTGTGAACTGTGATCAGATCCGCGATCGCCATGCCGTTATTCTTATCGAAGATGCGGTATACCTTTTTAAAGTGGGGATTGGTAATCTTCACGGCGTTTTCGCTGATCTTGATCTTCGGGATGATCTCGCCCTTTTCGTTTTCCTTGGCGCAAAGCTTGTAAACGCCGCCGAAAACCGGATCGCTTTTGGCGGTGATCAGCCTCTCGCCTACCCCAAAGGCGTCGATCTTCGCCCCTTGGGCGATGATATCGCGGATAATATTTTCATCTAACGAGTTGGAAACGACGATGCGGCATTCGGTAAGCCCTGCCTCATCCAGCATCTTACGGGCTTTTTTGGTTAGGTATGCAATATCGCCCGAATCCAAGCGAATACCGCCCCTTGTAATCCCGCATTCCAAAAAGGCGCGAATGGCGTTTGGTACGCCGCTCTTCAGGACGTCGTAGGTATCGACGAGCAGGGTCGCGTTGTTGGGGTACATACGGCAATAGGAAAGGAAGGCCTCGTACTCGGTATCGAACATCTGCACCCACGAGTGAGCCATGGTTCCCGTGGCGGGGATGCCGTAATCACGGTCGCTGATCGTGCATGCGGTCGAGGAGCAGCCGCCGATAAAGGCAGCGCGCGCGCCAAGAGAAGCGCCGTCTGCCCCCTGGGCGCGGCGAGAGCCGAATTCGGCAACCGGCCGTCCGTCCGCTGCCCGTACGATACGGTTGGCCTTGGTGGCGATAAGCGATTGGTGGTTCAGGGCTAACAAAATATAAGTTTCGATAAACTGCGCTTCGGCCGCGCGGGCGCGTACGGTCAAGATCGGCTCGCCGGGGAAGATCGGCGTGCCCTCGGGCATCGCATAAATATCCCCCGTAAAGCGGAAGTGGCGAAGCGTTTCGAGAAACTCCTTCGAGAAGCAGCCCTTGCTTTCAAGAAAGGCGATGTCCTCGTCGGTAAAATGCAGCTCCTTGATATACGAGATCACCTGCTCCAGCCCTGCGGCGATGGCGAAGCCACCCCCGTCGGGAATCTGGCGGAAGAAAACGTCAAAATAGGCGATCTCATCCGCTTTACCCAGCTGATGATAGCCGTTTGCCATCGTCAGCTCGTAAAAATCGCAAAGCATCGTGTTATTTTGCTTATTCATAATAGGCCTCTTTTGGTTTATTTCGTTTCCTTATTGATATTGAAAGGTGGGAACGAGCTCCTTGACCAGCTCGCGTAGCTCAGGCGAATCGTCATACGCCGCTTGCTTTAATTTGTCTAAGGTTTCCGAAAGCTTTTTCTCGTCGATCTCCAAGGGCTTGCCGATCGAGATCTGCTCGTTCTCGGTCTTTTGCAGACCCTCTTCGGCCATCAAGCGCTCTTCAAACAGCTTTTCACCGGGGCGTAGTCCGGTGATCTTGATCTCAATGTCCTCGTTCGGTGTGTATCCCGAAAGCTTGATAAGGTTATAAGCGAGATCGTAGATCTTGACCGGCTCTCCCATATCGAGGACGAAGATCTCGCCCCCCTTGGCATAGGCGCCCGCTTGAAGAACCAGCGAGACCGCCTCGGGAATGGTCATAAAATAACGGATGATATCGGGGTGGGTGAGGGTAACGGGACCCCCTTCGGCGATCTGACGGCGGAAGAGCGGAATGACCGAGCCGTTCGAGCCCAAGACGTTTCCGAAGCGCACTGCCACGAATTCGGTCTTTGAATGGCGTCCCATCGTTTGCACGATCATTTCGCAGATACGCTTGGTCGCGCCCATGATGTTGGTGGGGTTGACCGCCTTGTCGGTCGAAATCATCACGAAGCGCTTCACGCCGTAGCGGTCGGCAGCCGTGGCTACGTTGCGCGTACCGAAGACGTTGTTCTTGATCGCTTCGGTCGGCGAGGTTTCCATCAGGGGAACGTGTTTATGCGCCGCCGCGTGGAAAACGATGTCGGGACGGTAGGTATCAAAGATCTGGTTGATCTTATTTTCGTCGCGCACGCTGGCAATAAGGGCTAGAAGCGAAAGATCGGGATATTTGCGCAAAAGCTCTTGCTGAATGTCGTAGCAATTGTTCTCGTAAATATCGAGAATGATCAGCTTTTTCGGCTTGTGAGAGGCGATCTGACGGCAAAGCTCACTACCGATCGAGCCACCGCCCCCCGTGACCATAACCGTTTTTCCTTCGATATAACCGATGATCTGGTCAATATCGATGGAGGTCTGCTCACGTCCGAGAAGGTCGGAAACGTCGACGTCACGAAGCGAGCTGACCGAAACCTGCCCGTTCACCAGCTGATAAATTCCGGGAACGATCTGTACGGGGCATTTGGTCTTTAAGCAGATATCGTGGATACGCTTAATATCGGATTTTTTCGCCGTGGGCATTGCGATAACGATCTTTTTTACGTTATATTTTTGCACAAGCTTCGGAATATCGGCGGTGGTGCCGGCAATCGGCACGCTCCCGATAAAGGCGTTTTGCAAATATTCGTCGTCATCCACGAAGCAAACGGGGGAGAGGGATAAATGGGTAGAGGTCTGCATCTCGCGAAGCAAAACCGCCCCCGCCTTTCCTGCGCCGACGATCATGGTGCGCTCCCCCTTCGTTTGCTCTAAAACAAAGCGGTGATAAAGAAGAGCTGCGACCCGCTTCGAGGAACGCCCCATCCCCGATATGATCAGAAGGACGCCTCCGAAAAGGATAGGAAAGCGCCAATCCAGTACCGTGCCCCGATAAAGGAGAACGTAAAGAAGATCGCACCCGGTCAAAAGGATGGTAGCAAGGCAGATACGAAGCACCTCGGGAATCCCGAAGGAGGGCAGATGAAAACGGTAAAGATGAAGGGGGGTGTAGATGAGGTAAAGGCAAATAAGCGTCCCCACAAGGAAGAACCATTCATCCCGAAGAAGCGAAAGAAAGACTGAGAAGCTGTTGCCCCATAAAAGCGAGGCCGCCAGCATCGAAAGAACGAGACAAGTGGCATCAAGCAGCATAAAGATCAGTAAGCGCACATTTTTAGAGGATATGGCGTGACGAGCGTTTTCCATAAAAAACTCCTTTTAAAAATGGTGTGTACGATAAGAAAACTATATATAATTATATCATGTTTAAAATATATTTTCAATAGTTTTTGAAAAAATGAAAAAATGTCTTGACAAACCGAATTTTTATGATAAAATAAATATGCTTTACAAGGGCTCGTAGCTCAGCTGGGAGAGCGCAGCGTTCGCAACGCTGAGGTCATGGGTTCGATCCCCACCGGGTCCACCAAAAAATAACGGCTTCAAACGAAGCCGTTATTTTTATCCAAGACCGAAGGGCTTGGTATGGCATCAATTCGCTTTGCGAATTGTATGGAATTGCGGCTTGCCCGCGTATGGCATTCTCTTTGTGAGCAACGCCCCTCGTGGGGCGGCACTTCGTGCTATGTTCCGTCAAGGACGGAACGCTCACAGAGCAATCGGCGCGTGGCTCACTTGCGCAAGCGCAGATTCTCTCACGCTTGATTATCAGCCGATAGGCTGTATTTCTTCGTATCCCTTCGTTCTTGATTCCATACCGTCTTCGACGGATTCCATTCAATGCTTCGCATTGATTCCATACCGCAACGAGTTGCGGATTCCATCCACGCCAAGGGCGTGATTTAGAACGGGGGAAAACGAAATGAAGCATAATCTTCTTTTGGAGTATAGCGAGCAGCTTGCTGTTGGGATAGCTAAGCTTTGTCGCGAATGCAAATCCGATTCCAATACCGCCTTTCAGATCAAAAAATCCTCGTCAAGCGTTTTTGCCAATATCTCCGAAGCGCAGTACCCGCAAAGCCTTGCGGATATGCACTCTAAATTCGAGATCGCGCGCAAGGAGTGCGCCGAGACCGAAAGCTGGCTTACATTGATGTTGGCCGCCGAAACGATTGATGAAGCAACCTTCAAAAGCTACCGCAATCTCTGCGGCCGGATCAAACGAATGCTGACCGCATCCTGTATCACAATAGAAGAAAAAATGAAGCAAGGGTAAAGCCTTGCTTTTCCTTTTCGCATAGCGAGCCGACTTGCAAGGGGACAAGCACACGCCACGGTGCCAAGAAGAAACGCATAACTTGATTTTCATATTAGAATGTGATATGATTATAAAAAACAATCCAAGGAGTTTTACATTGTCCAAAGAAATATTGATTAACAAAATGTATTCTGGCAACTATTTAACAACCGGTAATAATATTGGCCACGAAGTTATAAATCTTTTTAGGTGCGATAACGGTAAAAATTACATATATGTTCTTTCCGACGGAAGTGTTGCAAGGGAACATAACGATAAGGTCGAGGCTTTGCTTCTTGTGCGTTGGATTGGTAATCGCACTATGGAAATTTTGGCGAAAGCAAGCTCGCTTAAACAGGTTATTACAATATCGAATATAAGGGCGAGCTGTGGAGAGAGTAAAGCCAAAGGAGTTCGACTTTTGCTCCGTATGCTTCCAAGTGAATTGTCAATAGAAGTGCAACACTTTTAAGAAAGGTTTAGCAATTCTAAATTCCAAGAATCTTGAGCAGAAATATAGTTTAAGCATTTGCGGGGTCTGGCGTTAATTAACGCCAGATTCCGCAAAAGTGTTTTTGGGCTAACTCTTGAGAGATTCCGTCCTTTAGGATAGAATTCTCTTAAAAGCCCATTACTGTTTTCATTCGTGCCTTTTTGCCAAGCACAATAGGGATCAGCGAAATATACACTGCATTTAAGCTTCGTTTCAATTGTTTGCCAATTGGCAAACTCGGCGCCACGGTCGCAGGTAATAGTTTTAACCAGTTCATTAGGTATCTCCGAGAGCATAGACACAATGGCGGCAGCCATTGTATCGGCTTTTCTGTCCGGTATCTTCATGGCAAGATAAAGGCGCGTCTTGCGCTCTGCCAAGGTCGCAAAACAAGCTTTGCTTTTGCCTTGTCCGCTAACAACTGTATCTGCTTCCCAATGCCCGGCTTCCTTGCGTCTGTATACGCTTTTTTCACGCTTTCTAATGGATTTCCCAAGATTAAATTTGCCACGCGTTTCTTTACCTATATGGCTCTTTCCTTTTCTACGAAGCACTTTAAGATTGCCTTTCAACAAATACTTGTCATAGATCCATCGGTAGATGGTCCTTGCAGATGGCATTTTCTCAAAAGGTGACGGTGCGTTTGCAATCTGCTCCGGCGACCATGTCGCAAGGAGCTTTTCTTCTATGTACGCAATCAGATCTTGCGACCAGAACATTCCCCGGTGGCAATATGACCGGCGCAAATTACACTTCTTCTGTGCCGTGTGGGGATAATATGTGGGAATATCGTACATATGTGTGCAGTTTCTCCTAAGTTCACGGGACACAGAACTGACGTTTCTACCTAATAATTTCGCAATTTTTCTATAGCTGTAGCCCTTTTTGTAAAATTCTCGTAGACAACAACGCTCTTCTATGGTAAAATGGGTATAGCTCATATTGAATTCTCCTTTTGTTGTTTTGGTGTGTGGTAGCTTCATTATAACACAGGATTCAATATGAGTTTTCTTTTTCCTTTCTTAAAAGTGTTGCACTTGATAGTATAATTCACC
>JAZOOS010000020.1:0-67295 GCA_045655185.1 Eubacteriales bacterium | reverse complement strand
CTCCGCAACCGTTATGATACGATCGCCTTGTTGCTTCAAGCTGCACCGAAGGTGCGTCATAACTTGCCGAAGGCAATCATAACTCTAAGCTCGCCACAGGCGATCATAGTTGGCGACCTGCTCTACGGCAGGTACGCCAAGCGGTGCTTTCTTTTTATCAGAATAACGGGGCAAAAAGCGAGAACAGACGGTTGATCCACACCTCGAAGCGGTTCATGCGGTAGCTTTCCCTCGTGATCTCTTCGCTGACCTTGAAAAGCGAATCGAAATCCCGACGAATGGCTTGCAACGAGGGGTCGCGGCAGATCACGGCGCCGCACTCAAAGTGATGCGAAAAGCTACGGTAATCAAGATTGATGGTGCCGACGAAGCCGAGATCCCCGTCACACAGCAGCTGCTTGGCGTGGATAAAGCCGGGGGTGTACTCGTAAATACGGATGCCTGCCGAAAGAAGGCCGCGGTAAGAGGCGCGCGTCATGGCGAAAACGATCCTTTTATCGGGAATATGCGGGGTCACGATCCGCACGTCGACCCCGCGCATAGCCGCGTTTTTCAGGGCGGTCTCCAACGTGTGGTCAATAACGAGATAGGGCGTTGTGATATAAAGATAGTCCTTGGCCGACGTGATCATCGAAAGGAAATTGTTTTGCTGGGCGCCTTCCTTGTAATGGGGAAGAGGGCCGCCGCCGAAGGGGTGGATATATCCCCCCGCCGTTGCTTCCTCGCGGTAGCTTTGAAAGTAGCGGCCGTAATCCTCGTTGGCGGCAGGGGCCTTTCCCGAGGTATCGTAGGCCTGCAAAAAGAGGAAGGTGAGATTGGCGACCGCCGAGCCGCGGAAGCTGATGGCCGAATCCTTCCATTTCCCAAAGGGCTCGGAAAGCCCCGCGTATTCATCGGCGATATTGATGCCGCCGGTATAGGCGATCTTGCCGTCGATCACGGCGATCTTGCGGTGATCGCGGTAGTTGTAGATGCCCGAAAGAATGGGGCGGATCGGGTTAAACTTGCGGCACTTGATGCCCTCTTGCGTCAGAATGAAGTCGAAATCCCCGGGAAGATCCCCCAGCGTTCCGACGTCATCGTAAAGCAGGCGAACCTCTACGCCTTCCTTGACCTTCTCGCGAAGGATCTCGTGCAGCTCGTCCCAGATCCTTCCCTTTTTGATGATAAAATACTCAAGAAAGATAAAGGATTCGGCCGCGCGAAGCGAGGTGAAAAGATCCTCAAAGAAGGCGGCGCCCTCGCCGAAATAGGTGACGCGGTTGCCAAGATGCCCGTGCGAGTAGGCCGTGCGGTTCAGGGTCTTTTCCACACCGCGGTATTCCGCGAGCGTTTCTTCGATCGCACGGCGGTATTCAAGATCGGCCGAAAGGTAGGTCTCTCTTTGACGCTCGATTCTTGATAGGGCGCGGCTTTGCTTCTTCCGCACCTTGGGGTTGGCCAAGAAAAGATACAGCACCGCCCCCAGCATCGGGAAGAGAAGCAGGATCACCAGCCACACCAGCTTAAAGCCGGGGTCGGTATCCTTTTCGGTCAGATGAATAAAAATCAGAAGCGCCAAAAGGGCGTTGAGAAGCGCGATCACGACGTAATACTGCACGAAGCGCGTCAGTAAAAAGACGAGGGCGGCGACCTGCAAAAGGATCGCAAGACCGAAGATCAGCCCGCGGGAGAGCAGAAGCTTGAGGATCTTGGTCGGCTTTCCTTTTAGGAAGCTTGGGATCTTGGAGGCGACGTAATCGGTGAAAAGATCGAATTTCTCGGCCAGAAGATCGGCGTGGCGGAAGCAGACGTAAAAGAGAAAAATGCCGAGAAGCGTCGCCGCGATAATGATCGGGATCCCCCATCCCGAAAAGGGAATCAGCTCGCCCGAATAAAAGATCAGCGTGCAGCCGATCGAGGTGGCGCGTGTTAAGAGCTGCATCAGCAAAAAGACCGAGAAGGGGATCGGTAAAATCCCCGCGACGAGCGAAATGAGATCGTCGGGAAACATCGGAAACAAGAACATAAAGAAGACGGTGACCGCCTCTTTATTGCGGGAGCGCATGAGGATCGAATCGACCCTTTGCGCATCCCCCGAAAGCCAGTATACGAAGCGCTTGCCGAACACGCGCCCCAAAAAGAAAGCAAAAAGAGAGCCGACGATGATGCCGATATAGGAATAAAAGAAGGAGGGGACCGCCCCAAAGAGATAAGACCCCCCAAGCACGGTGACGGTTGAAGGAATGGGGATAAAGGTCACCTGTAAAAAGGACAAAAGAATAAAGACGAGAGGGGCCGCCGTACCGTAGGCCGAGAGGGCCTTTTGCAAGGATTCCTTTGAAAGATCGGTAAAGCCAAGCGCGCGGAAAAGAAGCCATCCCCCCAGTAGCAAAAGGAGGATGCCGAGAATCGACAGCACTTTTTTCAGAATAAGCTTTTTATCCTTCATATCCTCTCTCCTTTTAAGAAAAGTATAGCATAGCCCCACAAAAAAGGCAAATCGTTTTCCGAAAAATTTACAAAGCCTTAAAATCAAAAGCGCCGCATTTTATTCTTGACGGCGGACGCTATTTATATTATAATGAGAAGTAGAAATTTTGAAGAAATGAGGATAGGGCGTGAATCTTTCTGTCCGTAAAGCGAACCTTGGTGACCTTTCTTGTCTTCTTAGACTGGAGAAGGAAATCTTTCCCGACCCGTGGGGAGAGGGGGCGATAAGCGCCCATCTTTCGTCGGAAAACACGCTTGCCCTGCTTCTTGAAAAGGAGGGGGAGGCCGTGGGGCTTGCCCTCGGTATCTGCCTTGGCGGCGAAGGAGAGTTATACCGCATCGCGGTGAAAAAAGAGGAAAGGCGTCATGGATACGGAAAGCTCCTTTTGAAAAGTTTTCTTGACGTTTTGGAAGAAAACGGTTCGTCTCTATGCTTTTTAGAGGTGCGCGAATCCAATGCCCCCGCCCTTTCTCTTTATCATTCGTTCGGTTTTTCCTTGGTGGGCCAACGAAAAAAATATTATAAGGATCCGCCCGAAGACGCGCTTTTGCTTCGGCGGGGATGAGGGAATATGTACGTTTTATCGATCGAAAGCTCTTGTGACGAAACGGCGGTTGCCGTTGTGCGCGGCGAGGGCGAAGCGCTTACCCTTCTTTCAGACATGGTCTCCTCTCAGGCCGATATACACGCCCTTTACGGCGGCGTCGTGCCCGAGATCGCCAGCCGCGCCCACACCGAGGTCATCTCGCGCATTACCTACGAGGCGCTTTCGCGGGCGGGCATCACGCTTGCCGACGTCGGCGCCGTTGCCGTTACCGATCACCCCGGGCTGATCGGCGCGCTTCTCGTGGGGCTGAATTTCGGCAAGGCGCTCGCCTTTGCGAACCGTATCCCGCTTGTGGGGGTTGACCATATCAAGGGGCATATCGCCGCCGCGTATCTTACCGAAAACGCGCCGAAGCCGCCCTTTCTTGCCTTCGTCGTATCCGGGGGGCATACCGCCCTTTATCACGTAAAGAGCTATACCGAGCATCACTTGATCGGTACCACGCGCGATGACGCGATGGGAGAGGCCTTTGATAAGGTCGGCCGTCTTTTCGGGCTTTGCTATCCCGCAGGTGCCGCCTTTGACCGCCTTTCGACCGAGGGCTTCTTAAAGGCCGCAGGTAAGCCTTTCGATCCTGCGGCGAACGGCGAAAGCGAAGCGGTAAGGGCGGCTTATCGCGCCTTTATAAAGACCGAAAGCGCCCGCCTTTATAAGCTGCCGTCCCCCGCCCTTCCCGGGGATACCTACGATTTCTCCTTTTCGGGCTTAAAGACGGCCGCTGTGAATCTTTTGCATAACGCTGAGCAAAGCAAGAAGGCGTTGGATAACGCGATCTTTGCCGCCGCTTATACGCATACCGCGGTGGAGGGGGCGATCCGAAAGCTTTCCTCGGCGCTCGATGCTTACCAAGACCTACCCTTGGTGCTGGGGGGCGGCGTGGCGGCCAACTCTCATCTTCGCGGGGCGATAAAAGAGCTTTGCGAAAGAAAAGGAACCCCCTTGCATATTCTGCCAAGAAGCCTTTGCGGCGATAACGGCGCCATGATCGGCGCGGCCGGGTATTATGAATTTTTGGCGGGAAATCTTTTGCGTGAGGATTGTAACGCAAGCGCCGCCGACTCGCTTTAACCCAAAAGACCAAAAACGCGAAAACTCCCCTTTCTTTCGGTTTTTTCGACTGAATTTCGGTGGAAAACTCGGTTGAAAAGGTGAACAACTATGAAAACGATCCCCCTCTTCGGTGTGGATAAGAACGGAAAAGACCAATGAAAAAGAAACTCTACGAACTGAAAAACGGCGAATCCCGAAGCCTGCCGCGGCTTTCGGGAACCCCTCTGCTTTTGGAAGCGGGCGCCGACGAGCTGCGGGTGCTTTGGTGCCTTTGCGAGCTTTCGCGCGGCACCGCTGAGGAGATCGCGGCGCTTTTGGGGGCAGAGGATTCCGCCGTTGAAAGCGCGCTGGCCTTTTGGCGGGGCGCGGGGATCGTTTCGCTTTCCTCGGGCAAGCCAAGCGAAATACCGCTTGAAGCGATGCCGAAGCCGACCCCCAAGCCGAAAAAGAAGCAAGAGCTTTCGGAAAGAAACGCCGAAGAGCTGGCCAATAGCATTAAGGATAAAAAGCTTTCTTCGCTGATCGAGGCCGCCGAGGCCCAATGCGGCCGCGTTTTCAATACGGCCGATATTTCGATCCTCGTCGGGCTTACCGAGGAGCTGGGGCTTGATTCGGCCTACATTCTCACCCTGCTTGCCTTTTGCGACGGGGATAACGGCGACAAAAAGCCGCTTCGCTACGCCGAAAGGGTCGCCTTCCGCCTTTTTGAGCTGGGGGTCGATACCTACGAGGCGTTGGAGGAATACATCGAAAAGCAGAACCGCCTTCGCTCGCTTGAGGGGCGGCTTAGGAATATGTTCGGGATCGGAAGCCGTAAGCTCTCGGTACGGGAAGAAAAGGCCTTTATGAGCTGGTGCTGTGAATACGGCTATGGGGAAGAGCTGATCGGGGCGGCCTACGACGTAACGGTCAACGCGACCGGTCAAGCCTCTGTCAGCTACGCCGGAAAGATCCTTTCGCATTGGCACGAATGCGGCGTAAAAACCGTTGGGGAGGCCGAGGCCCTTTTACAAAAAGAAAGAGAAGAGAAGGGCGCAAAGGGAAGAAGGGAAAGAAACAAGCCCGAGGCCCCGAAGGATGCCCTTCATTCAAGCTTTGACAGCGGCGATTTTCTCCGCCGCGCCCTGGCGCGCAGCTATAAAAATAACGGGGATGAAACGTAAAATAAGGAGACGGTATGGGATATAACATTGAAAATTACCGCAAGGTAAAGGAAACACTGGAAAAGAGTCGGACCGACGCCCTGCAGAAGGCGTCTGAGCGCCGTGGGGCTTTGCATCTTTCGGCCCCCGAGATCGCCGCGATCGATAAAGCTCTTTCGTCTACGGGCATGCAGCTCTTTCGCGCCGCCACCGAGGGGGGCGAGGGGCTTTCCGATCGGATCGCCGCCATTAAGGCTGAGCATGAGGCGCTTCGCGTGCGCCGCGCTTCGCTCTTGGAAGAGCTTGGGTATCCCGCCGATTATACCGAGCCGACCTATGCCTGCAAAAGGTGCAACGATACCGGCTTTTTTGAGGCGAAGATGTGCGACTGTATGAAGGAGGCCCTGATCCTGGAGGGGATCCGTTCCTCGGGCCTTGGTCGGCTGATCGACCGTCAGCGCTTTGAAAATTTTTCACTGGATTATTATAAGAACGCCCCCGAACACCACGAGCGGGCGAAATACGCCCTGCAACGCACCAAGGCGTACGCCGAGGAATTCGGGGCCGAAGCGAAAAATCTTCTTTTGATGGGGCCGACGGGGCTTGGTAAGACCCACCTTTCCACCGCCCTTGCCCGCCGTGTTATCGAAAGAGGGTTTGACGTGGCGTACGAAAGCGTGCAGGATCTCCTTATGGATTTCGAATACGACCGCTTCAAAAGCGGATACGGAGAAAACTCCAAGCGGGCCGAGCGTTATCTCGGCTGCGAGCTTCTGATCCTTGACGATCTTGGGACCGAGCAGACCAACCAGTTCGTCATCACCTCGCTTTATCATCTTATCAACACCCGTATCAATCAAGGAAAAAGCACCGTCGTCAGCACCAATCTTATCGGAGACCGTGAGCTGCGCGAGCGGTACGGCGACCGTATCTGCAGTCGCCTGCTGGGCGAATTTGAGATCCTTTTGCTATCGGGTACCGATATCCGTATGCAGAAGCTTTGATCTGCTTTAAGAATGCAACTTCTTTTGCAATACAGAAAATTTATTATTAAAAGAGGAGAAGAAAATGGGAAATGAACTGAAGCGCAAATACGGCTTGTTTACCGCTATTTGCATGGTGGTCGGTATCGTGATCGGCTCCGGTGTTTTCTTCAAGGCCGGCAAGGTCCTTACCAACAACAACGGCAGTATGCTGAAATCGCTCCTGACGGTGGCCCTGGTCGGTACCGTTATGACGGTCTGCACGTATGTCTTTTCGCTCCTGGCACAGCGGCACGAGCGGGTAAACGGCGTTATCGACTACGCTGAGGTGTCCTGCGGGCCGATGTACGCCTACGGGCTCGGTTGGTTTTTGTCCACCATTTATTATCCGTCGCTTACCTCCTGTCTTGCCTGGATCTCTGCCCAGTATACCTGCGAGCTGTTTTCGTGGGACGTCACCTCGGATATCCACGTGGCGATCGGCGCCTTTTATCTGGTGGCGGGATACGCCCTAAACGCTCTTTCGCCGAAAATCGCGGGTAAATTCCAGGTTTCTACGACCGTCATCAAGCTGGTTCCGCTTGGGATCATGGCGGTAGTCGGTACGGTTGCGGGTCTTATCAACGGCAAGACGGTTGCTTCCCTTGGGGAAAGCGCGACGGCCGTTGGCGGTACGGCGGGCGGCGGCATTTTAGCGGCGGCGGTCGCCTTTGCCTTCGCGTACGAGGGTTGGATCATCGCGACCTCGATCAACGCCGAGCTAAAGAATGCCAAACGGAATCTGCCGATCGCCCTCGTCGCTGGCTCACTTATCGTCGTTGCGGTCTATCTCTTCTATTTCCTAGGCCTTACCGGGGCCTTGACGACCGAAGAAATGATGGCCTCCTCGAATATCCCGAAGGAAGCCTTCAGTAAGCTCTTCGGTAGCCCCGTGTTCGGGACGATCGTGTACGTCTTCATCGTGATCTCCTGCCTTGGCACCATGAACGGGCTGATGCTCGGCTGCTGCCGCGGTATGTATTCGGTCGCGGTACGCGGTCAGGGGCCTGCCCCTTCCATTTTTGCCGAGGTGGATAAGGAAACAAATATGCCAACCAACTCCGCCATTGTCGGCCTGCTTTTCTGCGGCTTCTGGTTTATGCAGTGGGAGCTGGGGCTGATCCGCGGCGTGTTGCCCGACATCATTGCTTGGGAAAACGACGAATTACCGATCATCACGCTCTACGCCTCGTATATCCCGATCTTTATTGTTTTAATGATAAGGGGAAAGGAAATGCATCCTGTGAAGCGTTTCGTTATGCCCGCTCTTGCGATCGTTTGCTGTATCTTTATGGTGTACGCGGCCTTTGCGACCTATAAGATCCAGGCGGTCTATTATCTGATCGTTTCGACCGTCGTGCTTCTTATCGGGCTGCTCTTCTATCGCGGAAAGGACGGAAAAACGCTTCCCGAGCGTCTTTTCCGAAAAAAGAAGCAAGAGGAAGAGCCCGTAAACGAATAAAGCTTTCAGGGGAACGCGGTTTCTTGCGTTCCCCTTTTTCTTTTGCCGGGGGAGAGGGCCTCTTTTGCGCCTTGTCGCATATACTGACGGTGTAAGCCGTAAAGGAGGTCACTATGAAAATTTCTTTGGTTGGTGGAGACGCACGTTTTTTGTATACCGAGGGGGCCCTTCTTCGGGCGGGACATACGGTTTTTCGTATGGCGAACGGGGGTCGCCCCCTTGATGAAGCGGCGCTTAGTGAAAGCGATGCGGTCGTCTTTCCTCTGCCCGTCAGTCGCGACGGGGTGCATCTTTACGCGAAGGAAGCCCCCTCGGTTCTGTCGCTTTCCTGTATTTTTCCGTATATTCGCGCATCGGCGAGGCTCCTCGTCGGTCGGGCAGACGGGGCGCTTTTGCCCTATCTTACGGGGCGCCCCTTTTTCGAATACGGAAGCGACCCCTCTTTTCTTCTTTGCAATTCGGCCCTGAGCGCCAGGGGGGCGCTTTCGCTTTTGCGCGAGCGGAACGGGGGAGAGCTGCCAAAGGGGGAGTATGCCTTGGTCGGGAACGGGCATCTTGCCGCTGCCTTAGGCGAGGCTCTTTCTCAAAACGGCGTTCGCTTTACGGCTTACGCGCGGCAACCGCGGGGCTTGATCGGCGGCGTTTATCCCTTGCCGCTATCCTCTCTTTCCGAGGGGCTTGCCGCATGCTCGGTTCTTATTAACACGGTTCCCGCCCCGCTTTTTAACGAAAAAATACTGTCCTGCGCCAAGAAAGGCCTTTGCCTTTTGGAGCTCGCCTGCACGAAGGGGGTCGTTGACGAGGCGGCTTGCGCCCGCTTCGGGATCGATCTTCTTCCCGCCCCCGCCCTTCCGCTTCGGTACGCAAAGGAAGAAGCGGGGGCGGCGGTTGCCGCGGCGGTCCTTTCGGCGCTTCTATGAGGTCATTATGATAGCTTACGCTTTTTGCGGTTCTTTTTGTACCCTTTCCCATTCCTTAGCGGCGCTTCGCCGCTTGCTTGCCGACGGCTTTGACGTTTTGCCTATTATGAGCGAGGCGGTCTATCACACCGATACCCGCTTCTGGCGTGCGGAGGAATTCCGGAAAACGGTGGAGGGGCTTTGTAAAAAAGAGGTGGTCCATAGCATCGTGGGGGCTGAGCCGCTTGGCCCCGCTATCCGCGCCGACGCTTTGGTGATCGCCCCCTGCACCGGCAACACGCTCGCCAAGATGGCCAACGGCATCACCGACGCCACCGTGCCGATGGCGGCCAAGGCGCATCTGCGCGCCGACCGACCTACGCTTTTGGCGCTCGCCTCCAACGATTCGCTTTCGGCCAATCTTTCCAATATCGCAACGCTTCTTGCTCGCAAGCAGGTGTATTTCGTACCGATGAGGCAGGACGATCCCGATAAAAAGCCCCACTCGTTGGTATGCGATTATACAGAGCTTTCCGAGGCGTTGGAGGCCGCCCTTTCGGGCCGCCAGCTTCGCCCCTTATTTCTTTAAAAAAATCGTTGTCGTATACCCGAAAGGGAAGTGTAGGCGACAACGATTTTTTTATCGGTTTTCGGTTGACTTTCTCGAAAAAGGTTGGTATACTGGAGGAAAGAAAAAACAAGGAGGAGCTTACGATGGCAGAACTTCCGATTCTTTCCGAACGTCCCCTTTTGAAGATTGATTATTTTCCGACCCTTGCCCAGTGCTTTATTTTCCGCAACTGGGAGATGTTGACCCCCGCCCGCATCGCGTGTGTACTTGATTGTGAAGAGAAAACCGTATGCGAAATGGCGGCCGATATGGGCTTGCCCCCCGCTGCCGACGAGCAGACTGAGCGGCTGTGGCTGGATCGCGGTTACATCACCCTTATTCGCCAGAACTGGCATCTTTTGCCCTATGCGCAGCTTTGTACGCTGCTCGGATGGGATGAGGATCGGCTGGCCTTTATTCTGCACGAGGACGATTTTCTGGAGCATAAGCTTGGCCTGCAAAAGCCGAACTGTGCCCCCCTTTCGGTCCTTCCTCTTTCGGGGGAGCAAAAGAAAAGAACCGCCGCGATCAAGAAGATCGTTTCGGAAGCCTACGCCGCGATCGGCGAAAGAAAGCTTCCCCCTTTTGCCTTCCAAGCCGTGTATCCGAAGGCCGAGGACAACCCGCCGATCTTTGGTGAATCGCGCTTTAAAAGCAGCTTTTGCTGCTCCTATTGCGGCCTTTACGGCGATGTGTTTTTAGAGGAGCATCTGATCGAGGCATCCTTCCCCGACGAGCTGCTTCGCTCCTATCAGGCGATGGGGGTAGGCGGTGTCTGGACGCAGGCGGTGCTGTATACCCTCGTTCCCAACCCCTACGATCCCTCTCTTTCCGAGGGATGGGAAAAACGCATCCGCGGCCTTAACGCGGTTATCGCGCGGCTTAAAAAGTACGGCCTGAAGCTGTATCTGTATATCAACGAGCCCCGTGAGATGACCGATTCCTTCTTTGAAAAGCGCCCCGATCTCCGTGGCGACGTATACAATGCGGGCTACGCCTCGATCTGCCTTTCGGTGCCCGAGGCACAGGATTATCTGCGTGACAGTATTCGCTTTTTGACCGAGCACGCCCCCGGCCTTGGCGGCTACTTAACCATTACCGCCTCTGAGAATCATACGAACTGCTACAGTCATAAAATGAGCGGGCAGACCACCTGCCCCCGCTGCAAATCGCTTCGCCGCCCCGATCTTTTTGCCCTTACCAATCGCTTGATCTGGGAGGGGGCTACTGCGGCAGATCCCGATGTCGTGGTGGCGGCCTATAGTTGGGCTTGGGACAGAGAGCCGAACGGGTTTGAAGAGACGGTTGAAAAGCTTCCGAAAGAGATCGCAGTTTTAAGTGTAAGTGAAAGAGGGGCACCGAAAACCTTTGATAACGTAACGGTTGAGGTCAGCGACTATTCAATCTCGGTGTGCGGCCCCAGTGAAACGACGAAGGGGCGCTATCGGTTCGTAAAGGAAAACGGAAACACGTCGGCCATCAAGGTTCAGCTGAATAACAGCTGGGAGCTTTGCTCGGTTCCCTATATCCCGGTCTTCGGTCATTTTTATCAATCGATCCGAGATCTTTGCCAAACCATCGATCCCGATATTTTGATGATGACCTGGACGCATGGCGGCTTCCCGTCTCCCGTTTTCCGTATGGTGGCCGAAATGACGAGGAAGGGGCAGCCGATCCCTCCGAAGGAGAAGCTGATCGAGGGGCTTTATCCCGAGGCCGACCAAAAGCGGCTTTTGGAAGCCTTCGACATCTTCGACGAGGCCTTTAACGAATATCCCTTCTCGGTCACCACGATGTATAACGGCCCCCAGCATATGGGCCCCGCTCTGCCTTTCTATCCCGAAAAAACCGGCTGGACGGCCTGCATGGTCGGCCCGCCCTACGATCATCTGGACGGCTGGCGCAGTAAATGCTATTCAAGAGAGCTTTACGGCCGTCAGATCGGCCTTCTTGCAAAAAAATGGAAAGAGGGGCTTCCGCTTCTCAAGGCAGCTTTCAACGGAAAGGAGCTTTCTCCCGCCGCCGAGCTTCTTCTTGATTGCGCCGAGGTCACTTATCTGCATTTTGCTTCTTCGTATAACCACATTCTGTACGTAGAGGGACGTGACGGCGGAAAAACGAGTGATGAGATGGCAGCCGTTATCAAGGAGGACGAGATGTTCGCCCTGCGTGAGGCGGTCTTGATGCAGCAAAATCCCACCATTGGGTACGAGTCATCCAACCACTATCTCTATACCGTTACCGATATGGTGGAAAAGGTTATAAATTGCCGCTATTTGCTTGACGGAGAATAAAGTAATATTTACAAAAACAAAAGAAAATTAATCGAAAAGGCGATTGTTCTGTCTGTTGGCGGAACAACCGCCTTTTTGCCTTGACAAGCAGGATTTGTTTTGTTATAATAAAATATAGCATTTTCTGCAAAGCCTTTTTATCAAAAATGACAAAAAAGGGGAAACGGCATGCAAAAGAAGTATAAAATCGGTTACACCACGGGGGTCTTTGATCTTTTTCACGTGGGACATCTGAATATCCTTCGTCGGGCGAAGGAGATGTGCGAGTATCTGATCGTCGGCGTATCGACCGACGAGGTGGTAAGATCCTATAAAGAGCATGGGCCCGTGATCCCATACGAGGAAAGGGCTGCTATCGTTGCGGCCATTCGGTACGTAGACCGTGTTGTGCCGCAGACCGGCTTAAATAAGGTTGACGCTTTTCACGAGCTTCATTTTGATGCTCTTTTCCATGGGAGTGATTGGCAGAACAGTCCTCTTTATAACGAAGTTTCCAAAACAATGGCGGCCCTTGGGGTAGAGATGGTTTTCCTGCCGCATACCGAGGGGGTAAGCTCTACCGAGATCAGAGAAAAGGTTATCAAGAATGAGGATTGATGAGACGATCGATTTGAAGGCGCACTGTGCGGGCTGCCGTGCCTGCTTGCAGAAGTGCCCCTGTCGCGCCATCACCTTTGAAACCGATGCGTATGGGTTTGAATATCCCCGTATCGATCAAGCTCTTTGTACTCGGTGCGGCCTATGCGCGCGGGTTTGCCCGATCTTTAACGAACCAAAAGGGTCAGAGCCTCGCTCGTGCGGGATGGCCTACGCGCTTGACCCGCAAGAAAAGAGCTGTGGCTCAAGCGGTGGCCTTTTTGGGATCCTTGCCAAAAGCGTTCTTTCAGAAGGCGGCGTTGCTTTCGGCGCGGCCTTCGATGCCAATCTTAAGCTTAAAACGCAAAAGGCCGAGACCGATGAGCAGTTGAAGCCGCTTTATAAATCGAAATATCTTCTGTGCGATACCGACGGCATGTTTGCCGAGATCGAAAAAGAGCTGAAGGGCGGCCGTGAGGTCTTGTATTGCTCCAGCCCTTGCCAGATCGCGGCGCTAAAACGCTTTCTCGGGCAGGAATACGATACGCTGCTGACGGTCGATTTTGTTTGCCACGGAGTTGGAAGTCAAACCCTCTTTGACCGTTCGATCGCGTATACCGAGGAAAAAGAAAAAATCAAAATAAAGCGTGTCACGCTGCGGCATAAAATGAAAAAGGGCTCTTGCTCGCATTATTACGAATACGCCTATCTTAAACACGGGCAACCGAAGGAGCGGCAGGATCTTTATTTTTCCTTCCCGTATTATAATGCCTACTGCAAGCGGCTTGCGTGCCGTGACAGTTGTTACGATTGCCAATACGCAAAAAAACAGCGGATGGGAGATATAACGATCGCCGATTTTCATACGATCGAAAAATACTTTCCCGAGGTGGATCGCTTTGCCGGCGTTTCGATGTTTTTGGTGAACACCGAAAAGGGGCAGAAGCGGTTTGATCGTGTGAAGGAAAAGCTGTATTGGAAGGAAATGGATAAAGAGATCCTTTACAAAAGCAATCGCTTTTCCAACGCGCCGATGGCATCCCCCGATCTTGCGGCGTTTCGCCACTCGGTTGCGAACGAGCCCTTTGCCAAAACGGTAAAGCGCTTTTTGCGGCCTTCTAAAGATCTTTTGAAGATCCTCTATTATAAATCCCCGAAATTCTTAAGAAGGATCTTCTTGAAATTTCAGTGAGGAAGCCCGAGAATTACGAAAAACAAGGTGATTGTATGTTTCGTTTTATGCGCGAAGAGACTCCCGATGAGTGGGGAATCAAAAAACTGCAAGACAAAATTTTGGAAATTGCCGTTTATCTGGATGAGCTTTGTCGGGAAAACGGTATCGAATACTGTCTGATGGGCGGCTCGGCCCTCGGGGCCCTGCGCCACGGCGGCTTTATTCCGTGGGACGATGACCTTGATTTCTTTATGACGCCCGATAATTATGAAAAATTCGTGCGCGTCTTTGAAGAAAAGGGGGATAAAGAAAGATTTTTCCTGGAACCGTTCGGGGCCTTTGACAATATGGTCACCATCGGAAAGGTGCGCGCCAAAAACACCACCTATATTGAAAGCGCCTTAACCGATTACCGTGTCTCGCATAACGTATTCGTAGATATTTTTATCTTGCACACCTGCCCTAATAACGCCTTGCGGCGTCGGCATCAGTATATGTGGGCGAAATATGTGATCGCCAAATCGCAATCGGCAAGAGATTTTTCGGGAAAGAGTTTTCCGATGCGTTGCGCCCTTCGGCTGTTGCGATGCTTGCCGAGGCTGTTCCTCGTGAAGCACGCCTTAAAGCAGGTTTATAAGTACCGCGGGGAAAAGACTGATTTCTATTGCAACTTTTTGGGAAAGGCCCGTTACCGTGGGGGGATCTACAAGCGCGAATGGTTTGAAAAGCAAAAAAGCGTTCCCTTCGAAACGGTAAACTTGAACGTCCCCGAGGGGATCGAGCCGTTTTTGCGTGAGCGGTTCGGCGATTATATGAAAATACCTTCGCTTGACCGTATTCGCTATGAGCAGCATGCCATGGTCTGGGATACGGAAAAGGATTATAAAGAATATCTCGAAAAAGAACCGACGTATCCTCTGAAATACATATTTTGAAAAGCGCGGAAACGCGCTTTTTCCTTTTGCCGAAAAAAGAGGGGGAAAAGGGCTCTAAAACCGCAAAAAGTCCTTGACAAAAGGGGGGCTTAATGATATAATCATTAATGTAGTTTTAATAGCATCCTTTGCAACTGACGGATAGGTGGAGCTTACCACGAGGAACAAGGGAGAAGAAAGCCGACCGTCTGGGTGCACTGATCTGGGATCTTAGTGCATCTTTTTATTTTTTGGAGGGAATTATGAAAAAAATCGCGATCATTATGGGGAGTGACAGTGATCTTCCCGTCGTCAAAAAGGCCGCCGATATGCTGGATAGCTTCGGGGTGCCCTACGAGGTACACGTTTTTTCGGCGCATCGCACGCCGAGTGAGGCGGCCGAGTTCACCAAGGCCGCGAGAAGCCGTGGCTTTGGCGCGATCTTAGCCGCCGCGGGGATGGCCGCGCATCTTGCCGGTGCCATTGCCGCCAATACCACGTTGCCGGTCATCGGCATTCCGATCGCCTCGGGCGGTCTTGGTGGGATGGATGCGCTCCTTTCCACGGTACAGATGCCGACCGGGATCCCCGTAGCTACGGTTGCCGTAAACGGCGCCGCCAACGCCGCGCTTTTAGCGATCGAAATGCTTGCGATCGAAGATGAGGCTTTGGCCGAAAAGCTGGACGCGAAGCGCCGCGCCGACAGCGAAAAGGTTTTGGAAAAGAATGCCGCCATCGAAGCCGAGTTTAATAAGTAATTAAAAATTTTGAGATAAAAAAGTGAGGAAAAAACAATGGAAAAGAAGCTTGTCTACACGGGAAAAACCAAGGACGTATTTGCCCTTTCGAACGGCAACTACCTTCTGAAGTTCAAGGACGATTGCACGGGTAAGGACGGGGTGTTCGATCCCGGCGAGAATGCGGTCGGTCTTACCATTGAGGGGGTTGGCGACGTTAACCTTCGTATGTCGATCTACTTCTTCGAGAAGATCAACGAAGCGGGCATCAAGACCCACTACATCAGCGCGAACCTTGCCGATACGACCATGGAAGTGCTTCCCGCGAAGCCCTTCGGCAAGGGCCTTGAGGTCATCTGCCGCTATAAGGCCGTTGGCAGCTTCTACCGCCGTTACAGCGATTATATCGAAGAGGGCGCCGATCTGCCCGCCTACGTCGAGACCACCTTTAAGAACGATGAGAAGGGTGACCCGCTGGTTACCAAGGACGGGCTTGTCGATCTTGGCGTTATGACCGCCGAGCAGTATGACGACGTCAAGGCTATGACCCAGAAGATCACGAAGATCGTGGCCGACGATCTGCTCGCTCGCGGCCTCGTTCTTTACGATATCAAGTTCGAGTTCGGCTACGATAAGGACGGAAAGGTCATGCTGATCGACGAGATCGCCTCGGGCAATATGCGTGTCTATAAGGACGGCGAGTACGTCGATCCGATGACGCTTTCGAAGCTCTTCTTCGCCTGATAAGGGGAGAATATGGGCGGTTTATTTGGAATTACCGGAAAAAGAGATTGCGTGCAGGACGTATACTTTGGCATCGATTACCACACGCATCTCGGAAAGTCTCGGGCGGGAATGGCGGCTGTCAATGAACAAGACGGCTTCCAGCGGGAGATCCACAACATTGAAAACTCTCCCTTCCGCACCAAGTTCGATAACATTACCGAGCGTATGCAGGGAAACGCCTGCATCGGCTGCATCAGTGACGCCGATCCGCAGCCGCTTCTCATTCGCTCCAAGTTCGGCGTTTACGCCATTTCAATGGTGGGAATGATCGCCAATACCGAAGCCTTGGTCGATCAATACCTGAAATCCAACATGGGCATCTTCCAAAGCATCAGCGGAAACCGTGTCAACTGCGCCGAGGTCCTGGCCGCTCTCATTGAAGAGAAGGACAGCATCGAAGAGGGTATCCGCTTTGCGCAGGATAGCATCGAGGGTGCCGCTTGCATCCTCATCTTAAAGGAGGACGGACACCTTATCGCCGCGCGTGATAAAGAGGGGCGCTTGCCGGTCCTTGTCGGAAAAAGCGAGAACGGCTATTGCATCTCCTTTGAATCCTTTGCCTATAAGAAGCTGGATTACGAGACCCACCGCGGTCTTCGCGCCGGTGAGATCGTCGAGCTTTCGCCCGAGGGTGAAAAGATCCTCTTCGGCGGCTACGACGAAATGAAGATCTGTGCCTTCCTTTGGACCTATTACGGCTACCCGACGGCGACCTACGAAGGGATCAACGTTGAGGTGATGCGAACCGAAAACGGGCGCATTATGGCAGAGGAAGAGGAAAAGAACGGCACGATGCCCGCCGTTGATTACGTGTGCGGCGTTCCCGATTCGGGTACCCCCCACGCCATCGGCTACGCGCAAGGGAGTGGGAAGCCCTTTGCCCGCCCCTTCATCAAGTATACCCCCGCTTGGGCCAGAAGCTTTACGCCCACCAACCAAGAAGAGCGCAACAAGATCGCCAAAATGAAGCAGATCCCGGTTGAGGAGCTGATCAAGGATAAGGATCTTCTGTTTGTGGACGACAGCATCGTGCGCGGCACGCAGCTAAGGGAAACGGTTGATTTTCTGTATCAAAACGGCGCCAAGTCGGTGCATATGCGCTCGGCTTGTCCGCCGATCATGTATGGCTGTAAATACTTAAACTTTTCGCGCAATACCTCGGATATGGATCTCATCGGGCGCCGCATCATCATGGAGCTTGAAGGGGAAGAGGGTATGAAGCATATCGACGAATACTGTGACGGTACGACCGAAAGGGGCCGCGCGTTTCGGCGCGCAATCTCGGAAAAGATGCACTTTGATTCACTCGAATACCAAACGCTTGGGGGGGTAATAAAGGCCATCGGCTTGCCCGCCTCAAAGCTTTGCACCTATTGCTGGAACGGAAAGGAATAAGACTATGAAGAATTCGAAATCGGAAAGCTACGCCGCCGCAGGCGTAGATATCACCGCGGGCTACCGCGCGGTAGAATTGATGAAGGCTCATATCGCCAGAACCATGACGGCGGGCGTTTGCTCGGACGTTGGGGGCTTCGGCGGGCTCTTTGAGCTTGACGTTACGGGCATGGAAAAGCCTGTCCTCGTCAGTGGGACCGACGGCGTCGGCACCAAGCTGAAGCTTGCTTTCATTCAGGACAAGCACGATACCGTTGGTATCGACTGCGTTGCGATGTGCGTTAACGACGTTATCTGCTGCGGCGCAAAGCCCCTCTTCTTCCTCGACTATATCGCTTGCGGAAAGAATGTTCCCGAGAAGATCGCCGCGATCGTTTCGGGCGTTGCCGAGGGCTGCTGCCAGTCGGGCGCCGCGCTGATCGGTGGGGAGACCGCCGAAATGCCCGGCTTCTATCCCATCGACGAATACGACCTTGCGGGCTTTGCCGTCGGCGTGGTCGATAAGAAAAAGATCCTCCGCCCCGACAGCATGCAGGTTGGCGACGTGATCATCGCCCTGCCGTCGAGCGGCGTTCATTCGAACGGCTTCTCGCTGGTCCGTAAGGTGTTCGGCGTTGGCGAAAAGGATATTTCGATCCCCATGGCTGAGCTTGGCGGTAAAACGGTTGGCGAAACGCTGCTTACCCCCACCAAGATCTACGTAAAGCCGATCCTTGCGCTCTTGGAAAAGGTGACGGTCCGTTCGATCTCGCATATCACGGGCGGCGGCTTCTACGAAAATATCCCGCGCAGCCTGCCGAAGGGTCTTGGCGCGAAGATCGACAGAAAGGCGCTTCGCATCCTGCCGATCTTTGATCTGATCGCCAAGGTTGGCAACATTCCCGAAAGAGATATGTTCAACACCTTCAACATGGGCGTTGGTATGAGCGTCGTCGTCAAGCGCGACGAGGCCGAAGCCGCCCTTGCCATTCTTCGTGAAAACGGCGAGGATGCTTATATTATGGGCGAGATCATCGAAAGCGACGAAGGCGTCGTTTTTGCCTAAGACTATCCACCGATCTTCGGGGCGCCCGACAAAGGGCGCCTCATAAGGAGAAAATATGAAAAAAGTTAAGATCGCGGTTCTCGTTTCGGGGGGCGGCACCAATCTGCAAGCGCTTCTTGACGCTTCGGGGGCGGGCAAGATCCCGAATGGGGAGATCGCTCTCGTTCTCTCCAACAAGGCCGATGCCTTTGCGCTTTCCCGCGCCGAGCGGGCGGGGGTTAAGACGGCGACGGTTTTGCGACGTGACTTTGCCGACCGCGCGGCCTTTGAAGAGGGGATCCTCTCGGTGCTAAAAGAAAACGGCATTGAGCTGATCGTTCTTGCGGGCTTTATGTGCATTTTAAGCGAAAGCTTTACCGCCCGCTATCCGAAGCGGATCCTTAACGTGCACCCTTCGCTCATTCCTTCCTTTTGCGGCGAGGGCTTTTACGGGCTTCGCGTGCATGAGGCGGCGCTCTCTTACGGCGTGAAGGTGACGGGGGCGACGGTGCATTACGTTAACGAGATCCCCGACGGTGGGGAGATCATTCTCCAAAAGGCGGTCAAGATCCAAGCGGGAGATACGCCCGAGATCTTGCAAAGGCGCGTGATGGAGGAGGCGGAATGGCAGCTGCTTCCCGAGGCCACCGAGCTTGTCTGCCAAAAAATCAAAGAGGAAATGGGACTATGAATATTTACGAAGTGAAAAGCATGGGCGAGCGTATCGCCGGGAATCCGTACGTCGGCCGCGGCATCGTGATCGGGAAGACCGAGGACGGTAAGCGCGCCGTTGTTGCTTATTTTATTATGGGTCGCAGCGAAAACAGCCGCAACCGCGTCTTTACGAAAAAGGACGGCGTTCTTTATACCGAGCCCTTCGATTGCTCGAAGGTCGAGGATCCTTCTCTGATCATTTACGCCGCTCTTCGCGAATACGAAAACAAGCTGATCGTCACCAACGGCGACCAGACCGATACGGTTTACGAGGGGCTTTCGGCGGGTAAGGATTTCCGTTCCTCTCTCGCTAGCCGCGCCTTTGAGCCCGACGCCCCTAACCTTACCCCCCGTATCAGCGGCATGCTGACCTTTTCGGACGGCGATTTCTCGTACGAGATGAGTATTCTCAAATCGATCGACGCCGAGGGGAGCGAGTGTGCCCGTTACACCTTTGATTATCCCTCGCGCGGGGGGCTTGGTCACTTCATCCACACCTACGTGACCGACGGTAACCCGATCCCCACCTTCCAGGGCGAGCCCGAGCGTGTCTATATCCACCGCGATATCAACGTTTTCGCCGCCGATATCTGGGAACACCTTAACGACAGCAATAAGATCTCGCTCTATGTCCGCTATATCGACCTTGCAAGCGGCGAGATCGAAGAAAAGATCATCAATAAGAACGGAGTACAAGCATGAAGGAATTTGCTTTAAAATACGGCTGTAACCCCAACCAAAAGCCCTCTCGCATCTTTATGGAGGAGGGTGAGCTGCCGATCGAGATCCTTTCGGGTAAGCCCGGCTACATCAACTTTCTTGACGCCTTTAACTCGTATCAGCTGGTTAAAGAATTAAAGGAGGCCACCGGTCTTGCTTCGGTTACTTCCTTCAAGCACGTAAGCCCCACCTCGGCCGCCGTCGGTCTGCCGCTTTCGGACACCTTGAAGAAGGCGTGCTTCGTTGACGATATCGAGGGGCTTGACGAGTCGCCCTTGGCATGCGCTTACGCCCGCGCCCGCGGAACCGACCGTATGTGCTCATTCGGGGACTGGGTCGCCCTTTCCGACGTATGCGATAAGACGACCGCCCTGCTCATCAAGCGCGAGGTGTCGGACGGCGTGATCGCCCCCGGCTATACCGACGAGGCGCTGGAAATTCTCAAAAGCAAGCGTAAGGGCAACTATAACATCGTGAAGATCGACCCCGATTACGTTCCCGCCGAGATCGAGCGCAAGCAGGTCTATGGGATCACCTTTGAGCAGGGGCGCAACAACTTCAAGATCAACGAAGAGCTGCTTTCGAATATCGTCACCGCGAACAAAGAACTTCCCGAGAGCGCCAAGCGCGATCTCATCATTTCGCTTATTACCCTGAAATACACCCAGTCGAACTCGGTCTGCTTCGCCTATGACGGGCAGGCGATCGGCGTTGGCGCCGGTCAGCAGTCGCGTATCCATTGCACCCGTCTTGCGGGCAGCAAGGCCGACACCTGGTTCCTTCGTCAGCACGAAAAGGTGCTCGCCCTTCCTTTTCTTCCCACGCTTGGCCGCCCCGACCGTGATAACGTCATCGACGGCTATATCAACAAGAACGAAGAGGACGTGTGCGCAGACGGAAACTGGCAGAAATATTTTACCGAGCAGCCCCTGCCCCTTACCGATGAAGAGGCCAAGGAATATCTTTCGAAGATCAGCGGCGTTTCGCTTGGATCGGACGCCTTCTTCCCCTTCGGCGATAACATTGAGCGCGCGAAGAAGAGCGGCGTTTCGTATATTGCCGAGCCCGGCGGCTCGATCCGCGACGACCTTGTGATCGAGACCGCGGATAAGTACGGTATGGTCATTTGCTTTACCGGTATGCGCCTTTTCCATCATTAATAAGGAGACAAAACATGAAATTATTGGTTGTCGGCGGTGGCGGTCGCGAGCACGCGATCATCAAGAAGCTGAAAGAGAATAAAGAGGTAAAAGAGATCTTTGCTCTTCCCGGAAACGGCGGGATCGCCGCAGATGCTACCTGCGTGCCGATCGCGGCCAAGGATATTCCCGCGATCGTTGCCTTTGCCAAGGAGAACGCGATTGATTACGCGGTCGTCGCGCCCGACGATCCGTTGGTGCTTGGCGCCGTTGACGCGCTTAGCGAAGCGGGGATCCCCTGCTTTGGCCCGCATGCCAACGCCGCGATCATCGAGGGAAGCAAGGTCTTTTCGAAAAACCTGATGAAGAAATACGGCATTCCGACCGCCGCCTACGAGGTGTTCGAGTGTGCCGAAGACGCGCTTGCTTACCTTGAAAGCGCCCCGATCCCCACCGTCATTAAGGCAGACGGGCTGGCGCTCGGTAAGGGCGTTATCATCGCCAAGACCAAAAAAGAGGCCACCGACGCCATTCACGCCATGATGGAGGACAAGGTCTTCGGTCAGAGCGGAAGCCGCGTGGTGATCGAAGAATTTTTAGAGGGGCCCGAGGTTTCGGTGCTCTGCTTTACCGACGGGAAAACGCTTGCCCCCATGGTCTCGTCGATGGACCATAAGCGCATCGGCGACGGAGACGTGGGATTGAATACCGGCGGCATGGGTACGATCGCCCCCAACCCCTATTACACCGAAAAGATCGCCGCCCTTTGCATGGAAACCATTTTCTTGCCCACTATCCGCGCAATGGAAAAAGAGGGAAGGCTTTTCCGCGGCTGTCTGTATTTCGGCCTGATGCTCACCAAGGACGGTCCGCGCGTGATCGAATACAACTGCCGCTTCGGCGATCCCGAAACGCAGGTCGTGCTGCCGCTGCTTGAAAGCGATCTGCTTTCGATCATGCAGGCAACCACGAACGGAACGCTTACCCCCGATATGGTCCGCTTTAAGAAGGGAAGCGCTTGCTGCGTCGTGATGGCCTCGCGCGGCTATCCCGAAAAGTACGAGACCGGCTTCCCCATTACGGTCGACGGTGATTTTGCGGGCGAGCTTTACGTGGCGGGGGCCAAGCTCTCAAAGGATGGGAAGCTGCTTACGGGCGGCGGGCGCGTCCTCGGCGTCGTTTCGATCGGAGAGGATCTTCCCTCGGCGATCGAAAACGCTTACCGTGAGGTACCCAAGGTTCATTTTGAAAACAGCTATTATCGCCGCGACATCGGAAAACGTGCGCTGGCGGCAAAGGAGAATGTATAATGGTATATCGCATTTTTGTGGAGAAAAAAGAGGGGCTTGAAAACGAAGCGCGCGGTCTTTTTGCCGACCTTACGGGGCTTCTTGGGATCCGTGGCCTTACCGCTCTTCGCCTTTTCAACCGCTACGACGTAGAGAATATTGAAAAAGAGCTCTTTGAGTACGCTAAGGCTACCGTTTTTTCCGAGCCTCAGCTTGATACCGTCAGCGAAGAGCTGCCCGCCGATGCCGCTTATACCTTCGCGGTCGAATATCTGCCGGGTCAGTTTGATCAGCGCGCCGACTCGGCCGCCCAGTGTATCCAGATCCTTTCGCAGGGCGAGCGTCCGACGGTTAAGACCGCTAAGGTCTATCTGCTTTACGGCAGCCTTACCGACGGGGAGATCGCCGAGATCAAAAAGTACGTTATCAACCCGGTCGAAGCCCGCGAAGCGAGCCTATCGCCGCTTTCGACCTTAAAGGCCGAATACGAGATCCCCACCACGGTCAAAACGCTTTCGGGATTCCTTTCGCTTGATCGAGAGGGGCTTTCTTCCTTCGTTAAGGATTACGGCCTTGCCATGGATATCGACGATATCGCTTTTTGCCAGGCCTATTTCAAGAAAGAAGGACGCGATCCGACGATCACCGAGATCCGTATGATCGACACCTACTGGTCTGACCATTGCCGTCATACCACCTTCTTAACCACGATCGACAGCGTCAAGTTTGAGGACAAGCTCCTTCAAGACGCCTATGACGATTATATCGCAACCCGTAAGGCGCTCGGCCGTACGAAGCCGATCAATCTGATGGATATCGGTACGCTTGCCGCCAAGTATCTTCGCAGCGTCGGCAAGCTCGATAAGCTGGACGAATCCGAGGAGATCAACGCCTGTACCGTTAAGATCGAGGTTGAAATGGACGGCGTGAAGGAGCCCTGGCTGCTTCTTTTCAAGAACGAGACCCACAACCATCCCACCGAGATCGAGCCCTTCGGCGGTGCCGCCACCTGTATTGGCGGCGCGATCCGTGACCCACTGTCGGGTCGCTCGTACGTCTACGGCGCGATGCGTGTTACCGGCGCCGCCGACCCCACCAAGCCGGTCAGCGAGACCTTGGAAGGAAAGCTCCCCCAGCGTAAGATCGTTACGACGGCCGCCGCCGGATATTCCTCGTACGGTAACCAGATCGGTCTTGCCACGGGTATCGTAGACGAAATTTATCACGACGGCTATGCCGCCAAGCGTATGGAGATCGGCGCGGTTATCGCCGCGGCTCCCGAGAAGAACGTACGCCGCGAATGCCCCACCCCCGGAGACGTTGTTATCCTGCTCGGCGGCCGTACCGGCCGTGACGGCTGCGGCGGCGCTACCGGTTCCTCGAAATCGCACACGCTGTCTTCGCTTGAAAGCTGCGGTGCCGAGGTACAAAAGGGTAACGCGCCCGAGGAGCGTAAGCTTCAACGCCTCTTCCGTAACGAGACCGCTACCCGCATGATCAAGCGCTGCAACGACTTCGGCGCGGGCGGTGTTTCGGTTGCGATCGGGGAGCTGGCTGACGGGCTTTCGATCAACCTTGACGCCGTGCCGAAGAAGTACGACGGGCTTGACGGGACCGAGCTTGCCATCTCCGAATCGCAGGAGAGAATGGCCGTGGTCGTCGCCAAAGAGGATCAAGACGCCTTTATCGCGCTGGCTTCCTCGGAAAACTTGGAGGCAACCGTTGTTGCAACCGTTACCGAAGAGCCTCGCCTTACGATGAACTGGTGCGGCAACACCATCGTCGATATCAGCCGCGAGTTCCTTAACTCCAACGGCGCCGAAAAGCATATCAACATCGAAGCCGCCAAGTTATCTTTACACGATAAGGAAATTTCGGGCGATTTCGCGACCGAATACAAGAAGCTGGCGGGCGATCTCAACGTCTGCTCGAAGAGAGGCCTTTCCGAGCGGTTTGACTCGACCATCGGCGCGGGTACCGTGCTTATGCCCTTTGGCGGCAAGCACCAGCAGACCCCCATTCAGGCCATGGTCCAGAAGATCTCGGCCGAGCGCGCGCATACCGACGACGTTTCCTTGATGGCCTTTGGCTATAACCCCTTCATCACCGAGAAGAGCCCCTATCACGGCGCTTACTTGGCGGTGGTTGAATCGGTCTCGAAGCTGATCGCCTCGGGCGCCGATTTCAAGGACGTTTATCTTACCTTCCAGGAATATTTCGCTCGTCCCGGCAAGTGCCCCACCCGTTGGGGTCAGCCGCTTTCGGCTCTTCTTGGCGCCTTCCGCGCCCAAAAGGAGCTGGGGGTTGCCGCGATCGGCGGTAAAGACTCGATGAGCGGAACCTTCGAGCATATCGACGTTCCCCCGACGCTCGTTTCCTTCGCCGTTACCACCGATAAGGTACAGAATATTATCTCGCCCGAATTCAAAAAGGCTGGCAACCGTGTCTATCTCCTTTCGCCCGCGCTTGATGAAAACGGTCTGCCGAAGACCGATTCGCTGCTGGCCCTCTTCGACCGTGTCACCGCCCTCGTGCGTGAAGGCAAGGTAAAGGCGGCTTATACCCCCGGTATGGGCGGCGTTGCCGAGGCAATTCTCAAAATGGCGATCGGAAACGGCTTTGGATTTAGCTTCGACGTCGGCGTTTCGATGAAGACCCTCTTCGGGTACAGCTACGCCTCCTTCGTCTTAGAGGCCGAATGCGAGCTTTCGGATGCCCTTCTTCTCGGTAATGTTTGCGAAGAGCCGATCTTTGCCTACGGCAACGAAAAGCTTTCGCTTGACGAATTGCAAAAGATCTACGAGGATAAGCTGGAGGGCGTTTACTCCTGTAATATCCCCACCGAGGGCAAAAAGATCGAAAACTACGCCTATACGACCGATAAGGTTGCCGCCCCCGCCGTTAAGGTGGCCAAGCCCCGCGTGCTGATCCCCGTGTTCCCCGGCACCAACTGCGAATTCGATTCCGCCAAGGCGGTCAGAGATGCGGGCGCCGAGGCCGAGATCTTCGTTATCAACAATTTAAGCGCTTCGGGTATTGCCAAGAGCGTTGAGACCTTTGCCGAAAAGATCAAGGATTCCCAGATCATCTTTATCCCCGGCGGCTTCTCGGGCGGAGACGAGCCCGACGGCTCGGGTAAATTCATCACCGCCTTCTTCCGCAACGCCGCGATCAAGGAAGCGGTCGGCGATCTTCTTGACCGCCGTGACGGGCTGATGTGCGGTATCTGCAACGGCTTCCAGGCGCTCATTAAGCTGGGTCTTGTGCCCTACGGTAAGATCATTGATACCGACGAGCATTGCCCGACCCTTACCTTCAACACCATCGCGCGCCACCAGTCGCGCATCGTCCGTACGCGCGTCGCGTCGAATAAATCGCCTTGGCTTCGCGGCTGCGAGGTAGGAGAGATCTATTCGGTGCCGATCTCGCACGGCGAGGGTCGCTTCCTTGCCGAGGAAAGCGTGCTTCGCCAGCTGGCCGAAAACGGGCAGATCGCGACCCAGTACGTCGATCTTCTTGGCAACGCGACCGATGACGTTCGCTTTAACCCCAATAACTCGATGGCCGCCATTGAGGGTATCCTTTCGCCCGACGGCCGCGTTATCGGGAAAATGGGTCACTCCGAGCGTGTCGGCAACGGGCTTTACCGCAACGTTATCGGCGAATACGATATGAAGCTGTTTGCTTCGGCCGTTAAATACTTCAAATAAGGAGAGCTTTTATGGCATACCTTTCGGATATTGAGATCGCGCAGAGCTGCAAGATGCAGCCTATTGGCGAGATTGCCGCGCGTGCCCACGTCGGGGATGAATACCTCGAGCCCTACGGCCGCTACAAGGCCAAGATCGACCTTTCGCTCTTAAACGATAAGAGCCGTAAGGACGGAAAGCTGATCCTCGTTACCGCTATCACCCCGACCCCCGCGGGGGAGGGAAAGACCACGACCACCATCGGTCTTGCCGACGGCCTTCGCCGTATCGGGAAGGATACGACGGTCGCGCTTCGCGAGCCTTCTCTTGGCCCGGTATTCGGGGTCAAGGGCGGCGCCGCGGGCGGCGGCTACGCGCAGGTCGTGCCGATGGAGGATATCAATCTTCATTTTACCGGTGACTTCCACGCGATCGGGGCGGCCAACAACCTTTTAGCCGCTATGCTTGATAACCATATCCAACAAGGGAATGCCCTTGGTATCGACCCCCGCCGTATTACCTGGCGCCGCTGCGTCGATATGAACGACCGTCAGCTTCGCTTCGTGGTAGACGGGCTTGGCGGCCGCGTAAACGGCACGCCGCGTGAGGATGGCTTCGATATCACCGTGGCATCCGAGATCATGGCGGTGCTTTGCCTTGCGTCCTCTCTTACCGATCTTAAAGAGCGGCTTTCCCGTATCATCGTTGGCTATACCTACGATGAAAAGCCGGTAACCGCAGGGGAACTCCGTGCGGCCGGCGCGATGACCGCCCTTTTGAAGGACGCCTTAAAGCCGAACCTCGTTCAAACGCTGGAGGGAACGCCCGCCTTCGTGCACGGCGGCCCCTTCGCCAACATCGCCCACGGCTGTAACTCGGTCATTGCGACCAAGATGGCCTTAAAGATGGGTGACTATACCGTTACCGAGGCGGGCTTCGGCGCCGATCTCGGGGCGGAGAAATTCCTCGACATCAAGTGCCGCATGGCGGGCCTTACGCCTTCGGCGGTCGTTGTGGTCGCCACGGTACGCGCCCTCAAAATGCACGGCGGTCTTGCCAAAAGCGAGCTGGCGAATGAGGATCTTAACGCGCTGGAAGCGGGTATTCCCAACCTTCTTCGTCACGTTTCCAACATCAAAAACGTCTACCGCTTGCCTTGCGTTGTAGCCGTTAACCGCTTCCCGACCGATACCGATCGTGAGATCGATTTCATCATCGAGAAATGCCGCGCTCTTTCGGTCAACACGGTTCTTTCCACGGTATGGGCAGACGGCGGTCGCGGCGGTGAGGATCTGGCCCGCGAGGTGGTCAGGCTTTGCGAGGAGGAGAAGGGCGATTTCACCTTCGCCTACGAAAGCGAGCTTTCGCTCGAGGAAAAGATCCACGCGGTGGTCACCAAGATCTACGGGGGCGTTGGGGTCAACATCCTGCCCTCTGCCAAAAAGCAGCTTGATAAGCTTACCGAAATGGGCTTTGGCGGCTGCCCCGTTTGTATGGCCAAGACCCAATACAGCTTCTCGGACGATCCCTTGAAGCTCGGTGCCCCCGAAGGGTTTACCGTAACCGTTAAGAACGTTAAGATCTCGGCGGGCGCCGGCTTTGCCGTGGTTCTGACGGGTGATATTATGACGATGCCGGGGCTTCCCAAATCCCCCGCCGCCGAGCGTATCGACGTCGATGAAAACGGCAAGATCTCGGGACTCTTCTAAAAAATAAAAAAGTCACCCGATCCCCCTTGACAAAACCGCCTTTGCGTGCTATTATATTAAGGAAAATATCTTTAATTCGATACAGAGATGTCGGCAAGATAGCATAAAAGGGTTATTCTAAGGGGATAACCGGATTTTTTATAGCTTTTTTGCCCGCCGTATCGGCGGGCTTTTTTATGAAAAGGAGAAGGAAAATGACGGTTAAGGAAAGCGGATTGGGTAGCTATGTGGCTCTTCTTTTGGAGTCTATGGGGAAAAGCTCTTCCTCTCTTCTTTCGTATTTGGAAAACTGTTCGGTATTTCCCGGCTTTTGCGACGTGCACGTGCACCTTCGCGAGCCGGGTTTTTCTTATAAAGAAACGGTAAAAAGCGGAACGGCGTCGGCCGCCCGCGGGGGATACACCGAGGTATGCAGTATGCCGAACCTTTCCCCTGTTCCCGATACGCTGAAAAATCTTTCCGCCCAGCTTGAGCTTATCAGGAAGGATGCGCTTATCGGCGTTCACCCCTACGGCTCGATCACCAAGGGGCAAGCGGGAGAAGAGCTTTCGGATATGGAAGCGATGGCACCCTACGTCGCGGGCTTCTCGGATGACGGGCGCGGCGTACAAAGCGAACAGATGATGAAGCGCGCCATGCTTATCGCCAAGGCGCTCGGCAAGCCGATCGTCGCGCATTGTGAAGACAATTCGTTGCTTCGCGGCGGCTATATCCACGATGGGGAATACGCGAAAGAGCACGGCCACCGCGGCATCTGCTCGGAAAGCGAGTGGGGGCCCATCAAGCGGGATATCGAGTTGGTAAGAGAGACAGGCTGCGCCTATCATATCTGCCACGTTTCCACTAAGGAAAGCGTTGCGCTTATTCGAAAGGCTAAGGCCGAGGGGCTGAACGTCACCGCCGAAACGGCGCCGCACTACCTGCTTCTTACCGATATGGATCTGCAAGAGGACGGTCGCTTTAAAATGAACCCGCCGCTTCGCGCCGAAGCGGATCGCCAAGCGCTGATCGAGGGGATCTTAGACGGAACGATCGATATGATCGCCACCGACCACGCCCCCCACAGCGAAGAGGAAAAGAGCCGCGGGCTTGAAAATAGCGTGATGGGTATTGTGGGGCTTGAAACCGCCTTCCCCTTGCTCTATACGCACTTTGTTAAAACCGGGGTGATGAGCGAAAGAAGGCTTTGCGAGCTTCTTTGTCACAACCCGCGCCGCCGCTTCGGCATCCCGGAGGATGACAGCTTCTCGCTTTGGGATCTTTCCGCTGAATACGAGATCAATCCCGATGACTTTTTGTCACAGGGGCGTTCCACCCCCTTCGCGGGTGAGCGGGTCTTTGGCAAGTGTGTGCTTACCGTTAAAAACGGTAAAGTTGTATTTACAGATTTATAATTTCGGAGGATATAGATATGGCAAAGAGAACCGACATCAAAAAAATTCTGATCATTGGCTCGGGCCCGATCATCATCGGCCAGGCCGCGGAATTCGACTACGCGGGCACGCAGGCGTGCCTGGCGCTGAAGGAAGAGGGGTACGAGGTTGTCCTCGTTAACTCCAACCCCGCCACCATCATGACCGATACGACGATCGCCGATAAGGTGTATATGGAGCCCCTGACGCTTGAATACATCGCCAAGATCCTGCGGTACGAGCGTCCCGACGCCATTCTGCCCGGCATCGGTGGGCAGACCGGTCTTAACCTTGCGATGCAGCTGGAGAAGAAGGGCGTTCTGGCCGAATGCAACGTTGAGCTTCTCGGCACCGGAAGCGACAGCATCGAGCGCGCCGAGGACCGTGAGCTTTTCAAGGAGCTTTGCGAATCGATCGGCGAGCCGGTCATTCCCTCCGAGATCACCTATTCCTTAGAAGAAGCAAAGGCCGCGGCCGCGCGCATCGGCTACCCGGTCGTTCTTCGCCCCGCCTTCACGCTCGGCGGTACGGGCGGCGGCTTTGCCGATAACGAGGAAGAGCTGATCGAGATCGGGCTGAACGCCTTTAAGCTTTCCCCGGTTCACCAGGTTCTCATTGAAAAGAGCGTAAAGGGCTATAAAGAGATCGAGTTCGAGGTCATGCGTGACTGCTATGATCACGCCATCACCATCTGCGGTATGGAAAACATCGACCCCGTTGGCGTCCACACCGGCGACTCGTGCGTGGTTGCGCCTATCATGACTCTTTCCAAAAAAGACGAAAAAATGCTCAACGACTCGGCGATCAAGCTTATCAAAGAGCTTAAGATCGCGGGCGGGTGCAACGTTCAGTTCGCCCTGCATCCCGAAACCTCCGAATACTATCTGATCGAGGTCAACCCGCGCGTTTCGCGCTCGTCGGCCTTGGCTTCGAAGGCCAGCGGCTACCCGATCGCCCGCGTGACCGCCAAGATCGCGGTAGGCATGTCGCTGGAAGAAATCAAAATAGCCAACACCAACGCAGCGTTTGAGCCCAGCCTTGACTACGTTATCGCGAAATTACCCCGTTTCCCGTTTGACAAATTTGCGTCGGCTACCAACAAGCTTGGTACGCAAATGAAGGCGACGGGCGAAATTATGGGTATTGGTTCCAACCTTGAAGAGGCGCTTTTAAAAGGCATCCGTTCGCTGGAGATCGGCGCTAACCACATCTACCACTCTAAGTTCGACAATATGAGCGTAGACGAGCTGCTTGATTACATCAAGGACTTCCGCTCGGATAATATTTTCGCTATTGCCGAGCTTATCTATCACGGCGTTTCTATTGAAAAGCTTCACGAAGTTACGATGATTACCCCCTACTTCTTACAGGCGTTTAAAAATATTATTGATATGGAAGAAACGCTTCGTGTCAACAAAGACGCCGAAACGCTTAAAAAAGCGAAGAAGATGGGCTTTAGCGACAAGTATATCGCCAGACTTTGGAACGTAAAAGAGCTCGACGTTTATAATATGAGAAAAGAGATTAATCTTTTCCCTGTATTTAAAATGGTCGATACCTGCCATACGGGCGCGTACATTCCTTACTTCTATTCTTCGTACACGGGCGAAAACGCATCGCGTTTAAGCGACAAGAAAAAGCTGATCGTTCTTGGCGCGGGCCCCATCCGTATCGGTCAAGGCGTAGAGTTCGACTATTCTACCGTTCACGCGGTCATGACGATTAAAAACGCGGGCTACGAGGCGATTATCATCAACAATAACCCCGAAACCGTTTCTACCGACTACACGACGGCGGATAAGCTTTACTTCGAGCCCTTAACGCCCGAAGACGTTATGAACATTATCGAATTTGAAAAGCCCGACGGTGTCGTTGCGTCGCTCGGCGGTCAAACGGCAATAAATCTCGCCCAACCCCTTCACGACAGAGGCGTTAAGATCGTTGGCACCGATTGCGAGGCTATTGATCGGGCGGAAGACAGAAACGCCTTTGAAAACCTTTTGAACGAGCTCAATATTCCGAGAGCAAAGGGCCGTGCGGTTACCAAGATCGAAGACGGTATCGAGGCGGCGCGTGAAATCGGGTATCCCGTCTTGGTTCGCCCGAGCTTCGTGCTTGGCGGGCGCGCGATGCAGATCGTTGCCGACGAAGAAGGGTTAAAGCACTACCTTAAAACCGCCGTTGAAATCGACGAGGACAAGCCGGTACTGGTAGACAAATACATCCAAGGCAAAGAGGTAGAGGTCGACGCTATTTGCGACGGCATCGACGTATTCGTTCCCGGCATTATGGAGCTTGTTGAAAGAACCGGTATTCACAGCGGCGACAGCATCAGCGTATACCCCACCTTCAGTATCAGCGATAAGGTTAAAGGCATTATCTTACAATATACCAAAAAGCTCGGTCTTGGCATCGGCATAAAGGGGTTATATAATATTCAATTTATCGTCGACAAAAAAGATGACGTTTATATCATCGAGGTCAACCCCCGCTCTTCAAGAACCGTTCCCTTCCTCTCCAAAGCAACGGGGTATAGCTTAGCCGACATCGCTACCGAGGTTATCTTAGGAAAAACGCTTAAAGAGCAAGGCATATTCTCGATCTACCCCAGCGAAAAGAAGCGCTGGTACGTAAAGGTCCCGGTATTCTCGTTTAATAAGCTTCGCGGGCTTGATGCTTACCTTTCGCCCGAAATGAAGTCGACGGGCGAGGCGATCGGCTATGACGACAGGCTCAACCGCGCCATGTATAAGGCGCTTCAGGCCTCGGGCATGAAGCTTCAGAATTACGGTACGGTCTTCGTAACCGTAGCCGATAGGGACAAGGAAGAAGCGCTTCCGCTCGTGCGTCGCTTCTATAACCTCGGCTTCAACATCCAGGCGACCAAGGGCACGGGTCAGTTCTTAAAGGCGAACGGCATCCGTACCCATATCCTCAGCAAGATCAGCGAGGGGAACGAAGAGGTCCCGAACGCCATTCGCCAAGGGCATATCGCTTATATCATCAATACGAGCGAGATCGGCAGCTCGGCTAAGACCGAGCACGACGGGCACGAGATCCGCCGCCTGGCCACCGAAAACAACGTAACCATTTTCACTTCTCTTGATACCGTCAAGACGCTGCTTGATGTTCTCGAGGAAACCACCATCTGCATCTCGACCATTGACGCGTGAAGCTATGAAGCAAGAAATTTTTATCATTGAAAAAAACCGTAGGATCGCCAAGGACGTCTATTTAATGACGCTTCTTGGGGATACCTCGGCCATTACCAAAAGAGGGCAATTCGTAAACATCAAGATCGACGGGCTGTTTCTTCGCCGCCCGATCTCGGTATGCGATTGCGAGGAAGGCAAGCTTACCCTCATCTACAAGGTCGTAGGAGAGGGAACCAAGCTCCTTTCAACCTACAAACCGCAAACAAAACTTGACATTCTTACCGGCCTTGGCAACGGCTATGACACCGCCCCCTCGGGCGATGAGCCTTTGCTTCTCGGCGGGGGCGTCGGCGTGCCGCCGCTTTACGGCCTTTGCCGTGAGCTGGTTGCCGAAGGCAAAAAGCCAACCGTCATTCTCGGCTTTAACGGAAAGGAAGACGTCTTCTTTGAGGAAGAGTTCCGCGCCCTCGGCGCCCGCGTGATCGTAACGACCGCGGACGGCAGCTACGGCTTGCGCGGCTTCGTGACCGACGCGATGGCGGATCTTTCCTATACCTATTTTTACACCTGCGGGCCCGAGCCGATGCTGAAAGCGGTCTTTGCCAAGACCGAGACACAGGGTCAGTTCAGCTTTGAAGAGCGAATGGGCTGCGGCTTCGGCGCTTGCATGGGCTGCTCGTGCAAGACGGTTACGGGCTATAAGCGCATCTGCAAGGAAGGCCCCGTCCTTACGAAGGAGGAGATCTTATGGTAAGCACGAAGGTTACTTTAAGCGGGCTTACGCTCGATAACCCCATCATCCCCGCCAGCGGCACCTTCGGCTACGGCTACGAGTTTGCTGAGCTTTACGACATCAATTGCCTTGGCAGCTTCTCCTGCAAGGGCACGACCAAGGAAGGGCGCTTCGGTAACCCCACCCCCCGTATTGCCGAGTGCGCGAATGGGATGATCAACAGCGTCGGGCTTCAGAATCCCGGCATTGATAAGGTTATTGACGAGGAATTCCCCAAAATGAAGGAGGTCTTCAAAAAGCCGATCCTTGCCAACATCGGCGGCTTCTCCTTCGACGAATACGCCGAGGTCGCTTCGCGCTTTGACGCGTGCCCCGAGGTTGGGATCTTGGAGGTCAACATCAGCTGCCCCAACGTTCACGGGGGCGGTATGGGCTTCGGGACTTCGCCCGAAAGCGCCGCCGAGGTAACGCGGCGCGTTAAGGCCGTTACCAAAAAGCCGGTCTACGTAAAGCTTAGCCCCAACGTCACCGATATCGTATCAATCGCTAAGGCGTGCGAGGAAGCGGGGGCAGACGGCATCAGTATGATCAACACCCTGCTTGGCATGCGGATCGATCTGCGGAGAAAGCGCCCCGTGATCGCCAATAAAATGGGCGGCTTTTCAGGCCCCGCCATTTTCCCCGTCGCGCTTCGTATGGTCTATCAGGTTTATGAGGCTGTTAAGATCCCGATCATCGGTATGGGCGGCGTTTCCTCGGCCCGCGACGTCATTGAAATGATGCTGGCGGGGGCTACGGCTGTGGAGATCGGCGCTGTTAACCTGGTCGATCCCTTTGCGGGCAAAAAAATCGTAGACGAGCTTCCGCTTGTTATGAAGGAATACAATATTGAATCACTCGAAAGCATTATAGGAGGTGCGCACTGTGGGTAAGGACGTTATTATCGCTTGCGATTTCGCGAGCAAGGAAGAGGTTTTTTCCTTCCTCGACCGTTTCACCGAGGAAAAGCCTTACGTAAAGATCGGGATGGAGCTTTTTTATGCTGCCGGTCCCGAGATCGTTAAAGAGATCAAGAAGAGAGGTCATAAGATCTTCCTCGATCTGAAGCTGCACGATATCCCGAATACCGTCAAAAAGGCGATGCGGGTGCTTTCGTCGCTTGACGTTGATATGTGCAACCTGCACGCCTCCGGCACCGTCGCGATGATGGAGGCGGCCATTGAGGGCCTCACGCGTGAGGACGGTACCCGCCCGCTGCTGATCGCCGTTACCCAGCTGACCTCGACCAGCCAGGAAAGAATGGAAAGCGATCTTCTCATCAAAGAACCGCTTGATAAGGTGGTTATGCACTATGCCTCCTGCGCCAAGCAGGCGGGGCTTGACGGGGTCGTTTGCTCACCCCTGGAAGCGGGAAAGGTACACGAGATTTGCGGAAAGCAGTTCCTGACCGTTACCCCCGGCGTTCGCTTTGCCGACGGGGAGGTTGGCGACCAGGTTCGCGTTACCACCCCCGAAAGAGCCCGTGAGATCGGCTCGGATTATATCGTTGTCGGTCGCCCGATCACCGCGGCCGCCGATCCCGTAGCCGCCTATCGCCGCTGTGTTAATGAATTTGTAGATTGAGAGGAAAATAAAAATGAACGCTATCGAAAAAAAGATTGCTAAGGATTTATTGTCTATAAAGGCGGTTTTCTTCCGCCCCGATGAGCCCTTTACCTGGGCCAGCGGCATCAAAAGCCCCGTATATTGCGATAACCGCTTAACGCTTACCGCCCCCCTCGTTCGTACCGACGTCGAAGAGGCGCTGGCCGAGACCATCAAGCGCGAATACCCCGAGGCCGAGGTGCTGATGGGTACCTCGACGGCGGGCATCGCCCACGCCGCCATCACCGGTCATATCCTCGGTCTGCCGATGGGATACGTACGCTCGGGCGCCAAGGATCACGGCCGCGGCAACCAGATCGAGGGAAAGCTGGAGGCGGGTCAGAAGGTCGTCGTCGTTGAGGACCTTATTTCGACCGGCGGAAGCGTTATCGAGGTTGTGAACGTTCTGCGTGAAGCGGGGGCCGAGGTGCTGGGTATCGTCAGCATCTTCACCTACGGCATGCAGAAGGGGCTTGACCGTCTTTCCGCCGCCAACGTCAAAAACGTCAGCCTTACCAACTTCGACTGCATTGCAGAGATCGCCGCTGAGGAAAACTATATTAAGCCGGAGGACGTCAAGCGCTTGATCGCCTTTCGTAACAATCCCTCCGACGAATCCTGGATGGGCGGGGGTAACTGAGCATGCGCCGCCTCGTAGATATTATGGATCTCTCGGTTGAAGAGATCCAGGCGCTTATCGAGGTTGCCGCCGATATTATCGAGCATCCCGAGGACTATCGCGAGCGTTGCCGCTACAAAAAGCTTGCCACCCTCTTCTACGAGCCCTCGACCCGTACCCGCCTTTCCTTTGAGGCCGCGATGCTGGAGCTTGGGGGGCAGGTCCTCGGCTTTTCGGATGCCGGCTCCTCCTCCGCAACGAAGGGGGAGAGCATCAGCGATACGGCGATCATCGTATCGGGTTATGCCGACATCATCGCCATGCGCCACCCGAAAGAGGGCGCCCCGCTCGTCGCTTCGATGAAAAGCGGCGTGCCGGTCATCAACGCGGGGGACGGCGGGCATCACCACCCCACCCAAACGCTGACCGACCTTTTCACGATATGGCGTGAAAAGGGCAGGCTGGAGAATTTGACCATCGGGCTTTGCGGCGACCTCAAATACGGCCGTACCGTACATTCCTTGATCGCCGCGCTTTCCCGCTATACGGGGATCCGCTTTGTGATCATCGCGCCCGAGGAATTAAAGCTTCCGAGCTACGTGAAGGATACCTACGTCAAGGAAAAGGGGATCCCCTACGAATACGCAAAGACGCTTGACGAGGCGCTTCCGAAGCTGGACGTCCTGTATATGACGCGCATTCAGAAGGAGCGTTTTGCGAATGCCGAGGATTACGAGCGCTTGAAGGACAGCTATATCCTTACCGCCGATAAGATGAAAAAAGCAAAGAAGGATATGATCGTTCTTCATCCCCTGCCGCGCGTAAATGAGATCGATACGGCGGTCGATGAAGATCCTCGCGCCGCGTACTTCCGTCAGGCCAGTAACGGAAAATACATCCGTATGGCGCTCATTTTAAAGCTGCTCTTTGATGCGGATCGCCGCGAAAAGAGCGAGACCCTTGAGGTGCCGCCGCTTTATACCAAAAAGCGCTATTGCCAAAACAACCGCTGTATCACGACCTGTGAGCAAGGGCTTCGTTACGCCGTGCGCCTTTCGGATAAGGGGATCTACCGTTGCGCTTATTGCGATACGAAGGTAAAGGGCTTTGACGATGCAAACGCATGAAAAGATCAAGGCGCAGATCATGGATGAGGCGGCGATGAACCGTACCCTCATTCGCCTTTCGCATGAGATCATCGAAAGAAGGCAGGGGGCCGCCGACCTTGTGCTCGTGGGGCTGATCCGTCGCGGCGTGACGCTTGCCCACCGTCTTTCTGCGCATATCGAAAAGATCGAGGGAGTAAAGGTTCCCGTCGGGGAGCTGGATATCCGCTTCCACCGCGACGACCGCAAGGGCCCGCTTTACGAGCCGATCGTCAGCCATACCGATATCCCTTTTGATATCAACGGCAAGACCGTGGTGCTGGTTGACGACGTGATCTACACGGGTCGCAGCATCCGCGCCGCCTTTGACGCCCTCTTTGAAAAGGGGCGCCCCGCCGCCATTACGTTGGCGGTTCTTATTGACCGCGGCCTACGAGAGCTGCCGATCAAGCCCGATTACGTCGGCAAAAATATCCCCACCTCCCACCGCGAGCGCGTTGCCGTAAAGGTCCGCGAGATCGACGGCGAGGACGCGGTCACCATCACCGAAAAAGAATAAAATAAGAGGAAACCAATCGGCTATAAACCGATTGGTTTCCTCTTTCTGCTTGTACTATGGGTTTGGGCTTAGCCCATTTGCATTTGACTGTTCTTCGCCGTTTTTCGTTATGCGATTTCTTCACGCGTACCGTCCTCGTGCACGATCGTGACGAAAAATCTATTTGTATATTTATTGTTATACGCGTGCTTTGTTTCTATTAAGGTTTCTACAATCCCTCGCCATTCCTCTTCGTATTTTTTTGCGATCTTTTCCGAATGGAAGATCTCAATATACGTGATACCGCTTAGCAACTGGTCGGTTAAACAGTCCCAAAGAGCATCTAAGTGCCCCCCGTAATAAGCAGGAAAATCCAAATCGCGCTTTAGGACCTCGTGGATTTCTATAAAGTGTTCTACTTCCGCAAAATCCACCTTGTATTTATATGTACGTAGCATACCATTTCCTCATTTCACTATTTCATAAAAGGTTTGCGCGTGATCATAGCTGACGAATATCAATCCGTCGTTTGAATATAAGATTCTCTTATTATTCCTATACCCATTCAAAAAATCGAAATCGGCTTCATACCAAATCCGTCCGTTTTTTTCGGGCAAAAGTCCTCTTTTATTTTTATATATATTCCCGCCAATCATTTTTCCCGGTAATATTTTGGATAAGTTTTGCTCTTTCGGAATCCAGCCGGCTTCATCTGCTTCCTCTTTCGTAACATAATAATCCGGCAATCGACCTCGATACATCAACCAAGCATCGGCCCCGTCAAAGCCTTTTTCGGTTGCCGTTCCCACGTGTTTTATACGCATTGGTATAATCTTGCAACGGCAAAACTCGTGCTCGGGCAAGCTTGCGTTTGTTTCAAACGGATATATTTTGCCGTGCTTTTTTCGGCAATCCTCGCAGGTTTTTACGTCTATATACAAGGCTTGCCAATTCTTTAAATTCGTACTATTCCCCTGCAGCTGCAGATTGGGGGTAATTGTCATGTTGTGCATTATTCCTCCTTTATTATACATCAAAAATGACCAACCGTCAAATGGATCTATATAAAAAGCATACCTCTTTTTTCGGTATAAATGGGGATACACTTTTCGGCCGCCCGTGCCGCAAGGGAGAACACGCAGTCAAATTCGTCTTCAACGGATGTTTTGTTTGCGTTTATGCCTTCATGCGTCAGCCCCTTTCATCTGAACGAAGTGAAGATTTCATCGTTGCTCAGCAACGATTTCATTAAACCAACAAAAAAGAGGAAACTTTTCGGCTATAAACCGATTGGTTTCCTCTTTCTGCTTGTACTATGGGTTTGGGCTTAGCCCATTTACGTTTGTTCGGTCAAATGCGATGCTCGCATTTAGCGTGATTTTTCAAATTCTCCACTAAAAATGTCACACATTCCTCTTTTTTCTTTTATTTGCTTTCTTCGAGCGCTATTTCGTCGGCGTTGGTGCCGGTTTCCTTTTTATAAAGAAGCAGGAAGTAAAGCAGGGCGGCAAGGCCGACAAGAAGCAGGGCAAAGCCGATAACAAACCAGTAATTGGGGTTTTTCGTGACGTTGGTGATAATGCCCGAGATATCCAGGAAAAGGATAAGCAGAGGGGCGATGTATTTGATCGCTACGGCGTAAAGAGGAGTCAGGCGTCCAAGCGAAAGCCCGTCCTTTTGCAGCATATCGGCGGTATAGCGGGGGTTGAAATAATCCTTTAGGCTTTTCTTTTTGCCCATCGCCCAGCCAAGCGTCACGCAGGCGGCGCAGGCGCAGAAGGGCATTAAGACGGCGTTGGTCGCTTCGTCTAAGAAGGTAAGCAGGTCAAAGCCGAAGAGCGAGATGCCCTCTTTTTCACAGATGCCGACGCGCCCCAAGGAGATCCCGACGGGGATCGAAAGCGCGAAGGCCGAAAGAACGACGGCGGCCGCCGCCTTTTTGCGGCTTACCTTCCATTTTTGCACGATAAACTGGGTCGCGACCTCGGCAAGCGAGATGACCGATGTGATCGCGGCGATCGAAACCATCGCGAAGAAGAGGAAGGAGATAAGGTGACCGATAGCGCCCATTTTATCGAATACCTCGGGCAGAACGTTAAACATCAGGCCGATGCCGCCGCTTGAATTCAGCTGCTCGGGCAGAAGCGCGCCGATGGCCGAGAACATCGCAAGCCCCGCAAGCAGGGCAACGATCGAATCGAAAAGACAGATCATAAGCACCGACTTGCCGATCTTGATCTCCTTACCGGTGTAGGAGCCGTAGCAGAGCATGGCGCCCATACCGAGAGAGAGCGAGAAGAAGGATTGCCCCATGGCCGCCAAAAGGCCGTTAAAGCTTAGATTGCCCTCCGCGTCGTGGAAGAAAGCGTAGAAATCGGGGTTTAAGAAGCGGTTAACTCCGTCGCTTACCCCCTCGCCAAGGCAAAGGCAGAAGATCGCGATGAAAACGAGAATAAGGAAGAGCGCGGGCATTAAGATCTTGGAGGCGCGCTCAATCCCGCCTTTAACACCGCCCATGATGATAAGCAGGGTAAGGAGAAAGAAGAGCGAGGTAAAGAGAATGACCTCTACGGTATTGGTGGAGAAGGTGGGGAGGATCCCGCTGTTGCTGCTGAAGGAATTGACGGTATACTTTAAGGTGTATCCGCCCAAGACCGAATAGTAGCAGGAAATAAGAAAGGGGACCATAACCACCAAAAGCCCGAAGAAGCCCATCTTCGGATGCGCGCTTTTAAAGGCGGTCACGGGGTTGGCGGCGACACGCTTACCAAGATAGATCTCGGTGATCATCGTGGCAATCCCGACGAGCAGCACGCACCCAAGGTATACGAATACGAAGGCGGCGCCCCCGTTGGCGCTGGCCTTAAAGGGGAAGCCCCATAAATTCCCAAGCCCCACCGCCGAGCCTGCCGAGGCCAAAACAAAGCCGATGCCGCTGGCAAAGCCGTTTTTCTTTTGCGTAGGTTCCATAATTTCTCCTCATTATCAAAAAGAAAGGACACCGATCTTTGAAGCAACGCCTCAAAGCACAGCGCCCCTTTGTTTTTCGTATCAATTTTACTATACGAAAGGAAAAATGTCAATGCCTTATCCCCCTTTTTTCGCGTTTTTTCATATAAAAAGAAAGGGGCGTCGCTTCAAGCGACGCCCGATTTATTAAAAGAGGCGGGTAATCAGATCGACAAGGTTGTTGTTGGCGAAGACCGCAACGGCAACCAGCGAAACGGTAGACATGATCTTGATGAAGATATCAAGGCAGGGGCCGACGGTATCCTTCAAGGGGTCACCGACCGTGTCGCCAACGACCGAGGCATCGTGCGCGGGGCTTCCTTTGCCCGAGCCCTCGATGGCGCCGGTCTCAATATACTTTTTACCGTTATCCCAGGCGCCGCCCGAGTTTCCGGTAAAGATCGCGATCATAATAGCGCAAAGGGTAGAGCCGATGATCAGACCGCCGACGAACTCCGGCCCAAAGACAAAGCCTGCGGCAACCGGAACGACGACCGCCAGAAGGCTGGGGATCTTCATTTCGCTGATCGCGCCCTTAGAGGAGATCTCAATGCAGGTCTTGTAGTCGGGCTTTTCGGTTCCCGAAAGAATTCCGGGATAGAGCTTGAACTGACGGCGAACCTCGTCTACCATCTTACGGGCCGCTTTGGCAACCGCCTCAATCAGCATACCCGAGAAGAGGAAGGGAAGCGCGCCGCCGATGATGGCGCCCGCCAAGGTCATCGGTTCGATCATATTGAGGATCAGATCGGTGTTGAAATCGTTGTAGGAATAGAGGTAGGAGATCATCAGGGCAAGCGCGGCCAAAGCGCCCGAGCCGATGGCGAAGCCCTTACCGATCGCGGCGGTGGTGTTACCGACCGAATCAAGCGTATCGGTGATCTTGCGGACCTCGGGATCCAGACCCGACATTTCGGCGATGCCGCCCGCGTTATCCGAAATAGGACCGTAGGTATCGACCGAGACCGTAGCGGTTACGAAGGAAAGCATACCCATAGCGGCCATGGCAACGCCGTACATACCCGAAACGTAGTAGGCAATAATGATGCCGCCGCCGAGAACGATGCAGGGGGCCATGCAGGATTTCATACCCAGCGCCAAGCCCTGCGTAATAGTGAGGGCAGAGCCTTCAAGAGAGGCGCGCGCCAAGTTTCTCGTCGGCTTATAGTCGGCCGAGGTATAGCGCTCTGCGATCATACCGATGACAACGCCCGCGATAACGCCGATAGCGGCCGCGATCCAGGGGGAGAGCCAACCGGCCGAGAAGCCGAGGATCTTGGAAAGATCTGCCGAAGCGTAGTCACGGAAGCTGAGGAAGGAAACGAGCAGGCCGAGCACGATCGTCGTACCCGAGGCAACGTAGGTCGCGCCGTTCAGATCCTTGTGGGGATCCTTCGACATGTTCTTCTTGAAAAGAAGGAAGGCAATGCCGAGGCAGCAAGCGATCATACCGATCGAAACGAACACGAGCGGGAAGGTGATAAGACGCGAAAGCAGCTCTTTCGACATACCGGTTCCCTCGGCGATCGACTTCGAGAACATATGATAGGCAAGAATGATACCCGAAGCGATCGAACCGACGAAGCTTTCAAGCAGGTCAGAGCCAAGACCCGCGACGTCACCGACGTTATCACCGACGTTATCGGCGATGGTGGCAGGGTTGCGGGGATCGTCTTCGGGAATGTGCGCCTCGGTCTTACCGACAAGGTCGGCACCCATATCGGCAGCCTTGGTGTAGATGCCGCCGCCTACGCGGTTGAACATCGCAACCAGCGAGCAGCCGAGGGCGTAGCCCGAAAGCGTCATCGTGAAGGGGCAGAAGGAAAGGCCGATGAGGTTGACGTAAGAAGCCTCGGTAACCTCTAACTGACCCATGGCAAGACCAAAGATCACGTAAACGAGGAAAAGGCCGAAAAGGGCAAAGCCCCCAACGCAAAGACCCATGACCGAGCCGCCGCGGAAGGCGACCTTCACCGTCTTACCGATATCGCGCGTTTCGTTGGCGCGATTCGCTACGCGAACGTTCGCGTAGGTGGCGATCTTCATGCCGATGAAGCCCGCGCACCCCGACATGACCGAGCCGATAATAAGGGCAACGGCCGCGTGCCAGGTGGTAACGACCGCCAAAAGCACCGCAACAACGGCGATAACGGTGTAAAGAATTTTGTACTCGTAGTTGATGAACGCGCCGGCGCCGATACGGATAGCCGATGCGATCTCGCTCATTTTTTCGCTGCCTTCGGGCATGCGCTTAACCGTGATAAAGTTAAACGCCGCGAAGGAAAGCGCCAAAACAGCGGCAATGATAACCAGATAAATCATTTTTTTCTCCTTATTAATATTTATTCCAGAACCCATTATACTGTATTGTTTCCGTTTTGTAAAGGGATAAAAGGAAAATAAATAAGGAAAAGAGGCGGTTTTTGATCATTTTTCTCCGCAATCCGCAAAAAAACGCCTTGCTTACAAACAAGGCGCCTTTTTCTCAAAGGTTGAATATGCGGATCGCGTTTTCTCTGGCGATCTTCCCGAAGATCTCTTCGCTGATCTTTCCGCTTCCCCGCCAGCGCTTCAAGAAGTCGGCGGTATTGCAGCTGGCGCCGACACGGATGTTACAGCAATCGGTACCGAAGAAGATGCGCTCAGAAATTCATGCACGAAGGAAAGCGCGAATTCCTCGTCCCGCAGGAACATATTGATCGAGGTCCCGTCCGAAAGGTCGGCGTATAGGTTGAGGCAACGCTTACTTGATCCCGCCCAACACCCCCTTTTCCTACGGATGCCCCTCTAAGCTCGTTAAGCTGTACGTCCATTTCAATATGGTGGGGAGTGACGGGCTGGACATGCTTCGAAATCTTCGCGCGATCCACACCTGGCCCCTTCTTCCGGGTGAGCTTGCGAAGATCCTTTCCCTCTATCCCCAATCGTCTCTTAGCAATGCGTACGCCTTTCGCCATCTTCTGTACGGGGTGATCGCGCGTATGCTGGCGACCTACGCCGAGGAAAAGATGCAGAACAAAAGCTATTCGCCCTTAGTCAGCCGCGCGATGAAGTATATACAGGAAAATCTTTCGGTGGGGCTCTCGCTTAGCGAGGTGGCTTCCTCGCTGTTTGTCGCGGAGGTAACGCTCAGAAAGCATTTTAAAAAGGAAATGGGGCTTATCCCCCGCGCCTATATCGAGGACCTTGCCCTTTTGGAGGCCGAGCTTCTTTTGAAAAACACAGGTCTGACGGTTGCCGAGATCGCCGCCCGCCTCGGCTTTTGCGACCAGTTTTACTTCACGCGCCGCTTTACGCTTCGCTACCGTATCTCCCCGCGCGAGTATAGGTTGCTGGCAAAAAAGTAAACAACTCTTTTCAAAATGAGGTGGTTGACAAAGATATAAAAAAATGGTAAACTATAATATAAGGTACTAAAAATAAAAACAAGGGGAAAACAAATATGCCTACTCTGCAGGTCTTGGTCACGACGATGCACGATAAGGACGTTAGTCGTTATCACACGATGAAGCTGCAATCCGATGCGCTGTTTGCCAATCAGGCGGACGAGTACCGTTATTATGAAGCTGAAATCAACGGGCACCGTGTTCAGCAGATTACCACCGCCACCCGCGGATCCAGCAGAAACCGCAATATTGCGCTGGGTTATGCGGATAAAGAAGCCGATTATATTATGTTTTCGGATGACGATCTGCGGTTTCTTGACGGGTACGAAAAGCTGATCTTTGAAGAGTTTGAAAAGCATCCCGACGCGGATGCCATTCGGTTCAATCTTACAGACGTTTCAAAAGAGGGCGGGGCCCGTGTAAAGATTAAGCAAATAAACCGCTTTTATAGGGCAAACCGGTGGAACAGCGGTAGCTTCGCTATTTACGCTATGGCGATGAGAAGGAAAAGCTTGGTAAAGGCAAACGTTCGCTTCAACGAAGCCTTTGGACCCGGAACCGAAAACTATTGCGGAGAGGATACGATATTTTTGAAGGATCTTCTCAGAAGAAAAATGCGTATTTATTGTTCCCCGGTGACTATCGGCGAAATTTGCACGGTAGGATCTACCTGGTTTTCGGGACATAACGAGAAATATTTTTACATAAACGGGAAGGTCAGCTACGTAAATCATCCAATCCTTTCTTATGTGCTTCCCTTTATTCAGGCATACCGTTTTAAGCGGAAGACCGCTACGGAATTAAGCTATTTTTCAATCATTCGCTGGTATTTCAAGGGCATAAGAGATTACAAATCCAACAAGTAAGGAAGAAAGATATGGCCGAAAAAGGTTATCCGCGCGTTCTGGCCGTAAGCTGCAATCCCTTTTCGGCGGGCGGCTCGAACGGAAAGGTGTTCAGCGAGCTATTTTGTGATTGGGACGAAGATAAGCTTGCCCAGTTTTACGTCAGCAACGAGATGCCCAATTTTTCGGGCTGCCGCCGTTATTATCGCTTGACCGATAACGAGGCCAAAAACGCGTTTCTCGGGAAAAAGACCTACGGCCGCCCGCTGACAGGCGAAGAAAAGGAAACAAACCGTTCTGCTTCGGCGAAGGCGGGAAAGCCGATCGCCAAGAATCCCTTAACGCGGTATCTACGCAATCTTATCTGGAACAGCGGGCGCTGGCAAAGCCCCGCCTTTTATCGGTGGGTGGACGAATTTTCCCCCGAGGTCATCGTGTTAATGGCGGGGGATTCTACCTTTATTCCGAAGATCGCGATGAAGCTTGCGAAAAGAAGCAATATTCCGCTCGTTATTTTCAATACCGAAAACTATTACTTTAAAGATTATAACTATCTAAAGGCACAGGGGCATCCCTTTTTCTCGTGGCTCTTCCGCAAAAGCTTTAAAAAAACCTTCCGTAAGCTGATGAAGGTAAGCGTCTTTGAGATCTATAACAGCGAATACCTGGCTGAAGTCTACCGAAGGGGCTTCCACAAGGAATGTACCGCGATCTATCAGCCTACCTCGCTTACCCCTTTCCCGAAGAAGCCCCAATTCGAGGGGAAATTCTCGTATATGGGGAACCTTGGTGTCGGGCGACACACGCCGCTTATCGAAATAGGCGCCGCTTTGCGGGAAATTTCCCCCGATTATTATCTGGACGTATACGGAAGGGCGCCGAGCCCCACGGTCGAAAAGCTGTTGCGTGAGGCGGCGGGCGTTCGCTTCCACGGGCTTATTCCTTACAGCGAGGTCAAAGAGAAAATGGAAAAGAGCGATCTTCTTTTCCACGCCGAGACCGCCGATGAGTTCTATATTAAGGATCTTGCGGCCGCCTTTTCCACGAAAATATCCGATTCGCTTCTGTCGGGCCGCCCTTTGGTTCTTTACGCGCATGAAAGCCTTGCCTGCACGCAGTATCTCTTAAAAAACGGGTGCGCCCACGTGATCACCGATAAAGAAACGCTTATGGCGCGTTTGCGGGATATTTGCGAAAGCGAATCGCTTCGGGACGCGTACGTAGAAAAAGCGCTTGCCGTCGGGCAAGAAAACCATAACGCCAAAAAGAATTGCCAAAGAATGAAAGAGATCCTTTCGTCGGTTGCAAAGAGGGAAAAATGAAGATCTGTCAGATCAACTGTATATACGGTGAGGGAAGCACCGGTCGCATCGTAAGAGATCTGCATCACGCTCTTACGGAAAAAAGGTATGAATCGGTCGTGATCGCCCCGCTTGCCAACCGCTATACGAAGCAAGACGGTGTCTATACGGTTTCCAACCGTTTTCTCGACCGTCTTTCGGCGATCTACCGTCGCGTATCGGGGCATCAGTACGATGGCGCCTTTATCCAGGCCAACCGCATCTTAAGGATCCTTAAAAAAGAGAAGCCCGACGTTGTGCATTTGCATTGCATCAACGGAAACAACATCAATATTTACCGTCTGCTTCGTTTTTTGGCGAAGAATAAGATCAAGACCGTTTATACCCTGCACGCCGAGTTTCCCTATACCGGCGGCTGCGGTCACGCCTACGATTGCCGCGGCTGGCAGACGGGGTGCGGCCACTGTCCGATCCGTAAGGAAGCCACGCAATCGGTTCTTTTCGATCGGACGAAAAGAACCTACCGTAAGCTGAAAAAGGCCTACGCGTTTTTTGATAAGGGCTTGCTTTGCTTCACCGCCGTATCCCCTTGGCTTCTTTCGCGCGCTGCGTCCTCGCCGCTTATCGGGGATTTCCCCGTATATACTGTCCTAAACGGGGTAGATGCGACTGTTTTTCGCCCTACGAGTGGGGAAGCGGTCAGAGAAAAGCTTGCGCTTGCCGAGGGGGAAAGCATGCTCTTTCACGCAACCGCGTCCTTTAACCCCTGCGCCGATACCTTAAAAGGGGGGCGCTATATTGTAGAGCTTTGCCAGAGGCTCCGCGAAAAGGGGGTAAGGGTGGTCGTGGCGGCTAACTACGGCAAGATCGAGGATCCCCCCGAAAATCTTTCCTTCGTCGGGCGTGTCGCCTCGCCAAAGGAATTAGCCGAATATTACGCCGCTGCCGATCTTACCGTTGTCGTCAGCAAGCGGGAGACCTTCAGTATGCCAACAGCCGAAAGCCTTTCGGTCGGTACCCCCGTTGTCGGTTTTCGGGCAGGAGGACCCGAGAGCATCGCAAGTCCCGCCTGTTCCGAGTTTGTCGAATACGGAAACCTCGACGCGCTTTGCGAAGCGATCGAAAAATGGCTTCCCTTTAAGCGGGAGCGGGGCGTTAACGCCGAAGAAAACATCGCGCTTTATGCGAAGGAAACCATGCTTGAAAATTATATGAATGTCTACCAAACCTTCGCTTAAAAAACAAAAAGGGCGTTTCCTGAAAATATAGGAGAAAGCGCCCTTTTTTTCTATTGAAAAAGCGCTTTTTTTATGATATAATTTTTTCGAAATATAATATAAGGAGACAAACTATGGCACGCTTTACTCTCCCCCGCGATCTTTACCACGGAAAGGGCGCTCTCGAAGCCCTGAAAAATCTCCGCGGCACCCGCGCGATGGTCTGCGTCGGCGGCGGCTCGATGAAGAAATTCGGCTTTCTTGATAAGGTAGTCGCTTATCTTAAAGAAGCCGGTATGGAGGTCGAGCTTTTTGAGGGCATTGAGCCCGATCCCTCGGTCGATACGGTTATGAAGGGCGCTGAGGCGATGGCAAAGTTCCAGCCCGACTGGATCGTTGCGATCGGCGGCGGCTCGCCGATCGACGCCGCGAAGGCGATGTGGATCAAGTACGAGTATCCGGAAATCACCTTCCCCGAAATGTGCGTTGTTTTCGGGATTCCCGAGCTGCGCAAAAAGGCCCGCTTCTGCGCGATCCCCTCTACCTCGGGGACTGCTACCGAGGTGACCGCTTTCTCGGTCATCACCGACTATGAGAAGGGCATCAAGTACCCGCTTGCCGATTTCGAGATCACGCCCGACGTCGCGATCGTCGATCCCGAGCTGGCCGAAACCATGCCGAAGAAGCTGACCGCCCACACGGGTATGGACGCCTTGACCCACGCGATCGAGGCCTACGTTTCGACCGCTAATTGCGAGTTCACCGACCCGCTTGCCATCTTCGCCATCAAGATGATAGAGGATAACCTCGTGGCTTCCTACAACGGCGATATGGATAAGCGCGCCTCGATGCACAACGCCCAGTGCCTTGCCGGTATGGCCTTCTCGAACGCCCTTCTCGGTATCGTTCACTCGATGGCGCATAAGACCGGCGCGATCTTTGAGGATCTTGGTGCCCACATCATCCACGGCGCCGCGAACGCGATGTACCTGCCCAAGGTTATCGCCTTCAACGCTAAGGATGAGACTGCGAAGAAGCGCTACGGCGTGATCGCCGATTACATGGGTCTTGGGGGTGCTGACGACGATGAAAAGGTCGCCAACCTCATTAAGTATCTGCGCTCTATGAACGACGCTTTGAACATTCCTCAGTGCATCAAGCACTACGGGCTTGACAGCCTGCCCTGTGAAGAGGGCTTCGTTCCCGAGAAGATCTTCCTTGAAAGACTGCCCGAGATCGCGAAGAACGCCGTTGCCGACGCTTGCACCGGCTCCAACCCCCGTTCGATCGATCCCTGCCAGATGGAAAAGCTGCTTAAATGCTGCTACTACGATACCGAAGTCGATTTCTAAGAAAAGAAAAAAGCGATTGCCAATCGGCAATCGCTTTTTAAATAGCGCCTTAAAGGACTGGGTCGCAGGGCAACGACGAAAAGGCGAGGGGATTTCGTTCTCCCCGATCACGCCAAAGGCGTGCATGGAATCCGCCGTAAGACGGCAAGGAATCATCCCGCAGGGATGTGTGGAATCAAGACCGAAGTTGAAGGATACACGCTAAAGCGTGATGCCATACGCGGGCAAGCCGCAGTTCCATCCAATTCGCTGTGCGAATTGATGCCATACCAAGCCCTTCGGTCTTGGATAAAACAAAAAGACGAACTACGGTTCGTCTTTTTGTTTTTGGTGCGGGTTAAAGGACTTGAACCTTCACAATCTTGCGATCATAAGAACCTGAATCTTACGCGTCTGCCAATTCCGCCAAACCCGCAAAGGGGCAGATTGCCTTGCCGTATTCAAACGGCATGTATTATCATAGCATATCTTTCTCGGTTTGTCAAATGCTTTTTTTGATTTTTTTAAAAAAGTTATGCTTTTCCGTCTTTTTCGGCGGGCTCGGTCAGGGATTTGCCGCGGAATTTATAATAACGGTAGTAGAGTAAGGTGGTAACGGCGCACACCAGCCACCCGGCGGGGTAGGAAAAGCCCATCGGCAGAAGGTCGGTCGAGATATAGTTGGACATAACGAAGAGGTAGATCTGACGGAAGCCGACGAAGCTCAGCAGCATAATGACCATCGGGGCGGTACTGTTCCCCGCGCCGCGAAGCGCGCCCGAAAAGACCTGGTTGACGCAGCAAAGCAGGTAAAAGGGCGTCAGGTAGCGCAGAAGGATCGTCGCGTAGTGGATGATCTCGGGGTTGGCGTTAAAGACAGTGGCAAGGGTAGGGGCGAAAAGCAGGATCGGCGTCATCAAAATAAGGGCGCTGACGGTTGCCATCAGATAGCCGATACGGGTACCGCGCGCCGCGCGGGCAAGGTCCCCCTTACCGCGGTTCTGCCCGACGAAGGTGGTGACCGCGATCGAGAAGGCCTGCAAGGGCATCATGACCATCTGGTCGATCTTGCTGTAGGTCGTCCAAGCGCCAAGCGAGGTCGAGGCATTGACGGCGCCCCCCGCAAGCGTTGCCTTGCCAAGGTAGGATTGCACGAAAATATTGGAGAACGAGGTGATCGCCATCTGGAAGGCGGCGGGAATACCGATCACGACGATCTTTTTCAGCATTTCGCCGTCGATATGCAAAAAGCGAAGCGATACCCGCACGTCGGCGGCGGTCGTAAAGAGGACGTAAAGGGTAAGCACGGCGGAAAGCCCTTGGGCGATGACCGTGGCAAGCGCAACGCCCCTTACCCCCATGCCGAACTTGAAAACGAACAAAAGGTCAAGCGCGATATTTACGATCGCCGAGAAGAGCAGAAAATAAAAGGGGTGAGAGGAATCGCCGATCGCGCGCAGAATCCCCGAACCGATGTTATAGATCATCAGCCCGATAACCCCCGCAAAATAGATGGTCAGGTATTCCTTGGCAAAGCCGAAGATCTCAGCGGCCGCCGATTCCTCGGTATCCAGCATCAGATGAAGCATCAAGGGGGTGCCGAGGATCCCAAGCACCGTAAAGACAACGGCAAGAATAAGCACCAAGACCATCGAGGTATGTACGGCGCGCTTTACCCCCTCGCGGTTCTTAGCGCCGTAGTATTGCGAGATCACCACCCCGGCGCCCCCTGAAAGACCGAAGAAAATACCGATCAAAATATTGATAATGGGGGTCACGCTGCCGACGGCGGCGTAGGCCGCCTCTTGCCCCGTTTGCCCAATGACCCAGGTATCGACCCAGTTATAGAATTGCTGGAAGAGGTTGCCGATAAAAAGAGGTAAGGCAAAGCGGAAAAGACAAGAGACGATGCTGCCGCTTGTCATATCGATATCGCTTCTTTTTTGCAGAAGAGCGCGCTTTCCCATACCCTACTCCTTACTTTATTCTTATTTATAAATATATCACTTTCTTTTTCCTTTTTCAAGAAAAAGCCCAAAAAAGACGAAGAAAAAAATAAATGAGAAATTTTTCAAAAAGGGCTTGACAAAGCGATAAGAAGGCTATATAATATATGCGTTAATCCTAAGACAGCAGGTTCCCGTAAAAGCGCTTGCGCCACCCTGCCGAGGTAAAACGAACGAGCTTTCTATATAGAGATTTGTTCCTTTTCCTTTGGCATTGTGCGGGAAAAGGATTTTTTATTTCATTACGGAGGTAGAAACAATGCCCAGTGCAAAAATTCTTGCCGCAAAGCAGGAAGCCGTTGCGAATCTGGCCGAGAAGCTGAAAAACGCTACGGCCGGTGTTATCGTAAAGTATGAAGGCATTACGGTTGAAGACGATACGAAGCTCCGCGCCACTCTGCGTGCCGCCGGTGTTGAGTATTCGGTTTTTAAGAACTCCATCACGGGCAGAGCTTGTGATGAGGCCGGTTACGCCGCTCTTAAAGAGCACCTCGTCGGTATGACCGCGGTTGCGCTCAGCAACACCGACCCGGTTGCCCCCGCCAAGATCATGAAGGAATATGCCGAGAAGGTAGAGTCCTTTGAGATCAAGGGTGGTTTTGTTGACGGCGAAGTCCTCGACCTGAACGGTGTTAACGCGTTGGCGGATATCCCCTCGCGCGAAACGCTTATCGCCCGTCTGCTTGGCAGCATGACGTCCCCGCTTTACGCCTTTGCCCGCGTTTTGCAGGCGAAGATCGACAAGGATGGCGGCGCTTCCGAGGAAGCCCCTGCCGAGGCATAAGCCCCTTGTTCCCCTTACAACAAAAAACAAAAGAACGATTCAAATCGGAGGTATTTAATCATGGCTAATGAAAAAATCGCACAGATTCTCGAAGAAGTGAAGGGCCTTACCCTTCTCGAACTGAACGACCTTGTTAAAGCTTTTGAGGAAGAGTTCGGCGTTTCCGCCGCACCCGTTGCTGTTGCCGGCGTTGCCGCTGCTGCTGCCGCTCCCGCTGAGGAAGAGAAGACCGAGTTCGACGTCATCCTCAAGGCCTTCGGCGACAAGAAGCTTGATGTTATCAAGGCTGTTCGTAACATCACCGGTCTTGGTCTGAAGGAAGCCAAGGAGATGGTCGAGGGTGCTCCTAAGACCGTTAAAGAAGGCGTTTCCAAGGATGAGGCTGCTAAGATCGCCGACGAGCTCAAGGCTGCCGGTGCTGAAGTCGAAGTTAAGTAATTCGACTCTTCTTACAGAAAACGCAAGCCGCGGTACTGCTGCCGCGCTTGCGTTTTTTGTTTTCTTTTCGGGAAAAGAAAGTCGCCGAACTTTTCGCTGACCCTTGACAAGCCTGCGCTTTTCGTGTACAATATATAGGAAAATAACCGAAGGCCAAGCGCCGGAAAGGAAGCTTTTATGGAAAAAGCAAGAAAGGCAGAGCTTGCCGAAATTGCAAGACAGATCCGTATCGGGATCATTGAGGGGGTTTATAACGCAGGATGCGGTCATCCCGGCGGCTCGCTCGGTATCGCCGATATCATGGCATACCTGTATTTTGAAGAAATGAGCATTGACCCGAAGAACCCGAAAATGGCTAACCGTGACCGTTTTGTTCTTTCGAAGGGGCATACCGCCCCCGCGCTCTATTCAGCCCTTGCCAACCGAGGCTTCTTCCCGGTTGAGGATCTGAAGACGCTGCGCCACATCGATAGCTACTTGCAGGGTCACCCGGATATGAAGCATACCCCCGGTGTCGATATGACGACGGGCTCCTTGGGGCAAGGTATCTCGGCCGCTTGCGGTATGGCGCTTGCCGGCAAGATCAGCGGCAGCGATTACCGTGTTTACACCATCGTTGGTGACGGTGAGAGCGAAGAGGGTCAGGTCTGGGAGGCCGCGATGTTCGCCGCCCACTATAAGCTGGATAATCTTTGCGTTCTGATCGACTGGAACGGTCTGCAGATCGACGGGCCGATCGCTGAGGTCATGGACCCCACCCCCCACGATAAGAAGCTTGAGGCCTTTGGCTTCCACGTCATTTCGATCGACGGAAACGACTTCGACGCGATCGAAGCCGCCTATAAGGAAGCAAAGACGGTCAAGGGCAAGCCCACCGCCATTATTGCCAAGACCGTAAAGGGTAAGGGCGTTTCCTACATGGAAAACGCCGTTGAATGGCACGGCGCCGCCCCGAAAGAAGAACAGTACAAGATCGCCCTTCGTGATCTTGGCGTAGAAGCGTGAGGTGAATGAATATGGAAAAGATCGCAACCAGAGAAGCATACGGAAAGGCCCTTGCCGAGTTTGGCGACAGCTACGATTTCGTAGTGCTGGACGCTGACCTTGCGGCCGCCACCAAAACCGGTATCTTTAAGAAGAAATTTCCCGAACGGTTTTTTGACTGTGGGATCGCTGAAGGCAATATGACCTCGGCTGCCGCCGGCCTTGCCGCCGCGGGGCAGATCCCCTTTATCTCCAGCTTTGCCATGTTCTCGGCCGGCCGCGCCTTTGAGCAGGTGCGTAACGCCATCGGCTACCCCCATCTCAACGTTAAGGTCGTCGGTACGCACGCCGGTATCACCGTCGGTGAAGACGGCGCGACCCACCAGTGCAACGAGGACTTGGCCCTGATGCGTTCGATCCCCGGCATGGTAGTTATCAACCCCTCTGACGCAGAGGAGAGCCGCGCCGCGGTGCTGGCCGCCATTCAGTACGAGGGTCCGATGTACCTTCGTTTCTCGCGTTACGCCACCCCCAATCTCACCGCCGAGATGCCCGATTATAAGTTTGAGATCGGCAAGGGCGTTCTGATGGCTGACGGCTGTGACGTTGCCATCGTTGCCTGCGGCTATATGGTGCATCTGGCTATGGAAGCCCGCGAAATGCTGGCTGCCGAGGGTATCTCCGCCCGTGTTATCAACATGCACACCGTTAAGCCCCTTGACACCGAGATCCTTCTCGAATCGGCCAAGAAATGCGGTTGCTTCGTTACCGCCGAAGAGCATAACATCTACGGTGGTCTTGGCGAAGCGGTTGCCGCCGCCTTAGCCGAAGCCCTTCCCGTTCCTTGCAAGCGGGTCGGTGTTTGTGACCGGTTTGGTCGCAGCGGCAAGGTGCCGGAGCTTCTTGAAATGTACGGGCTGACCGCCGCGAATATCGCGAAGAAAGCCAAAGAAGCCATCGCGCTGAAGAAATAAAAGAAAAAGGGCGTCGCCAACGGCGACGCCTTTTTTAAAGGAATACTATGGAAGCGAACAAAAGCGGATTGAGCGAAGCGCAGATACGAAGATACAACAGCGAAACCATGCGCCTTCTTTCGTTGTATCTGAATCTTGCCTCCGACGTTATCACGCCTCGGGCGATTTCCGAGGTTGCCGCGGGCGGTCTTTCGAATCATCACGCCTACGCCGTTCTTTTGGCGACGGTATGCGGCCTTTCGGTCGAGGGGCGTGACCGCGTGTATTTTGAAAACTACTTCCTCCCAATGGTGAAAGAGCTTGATCCCGCCCCCTTTGAAAACGATCCCTATTACCAAGCGGTGAAGATCGGGGAAGCCAAAGAGGGAAAATGGGAGCTTAAAAACCAAGTCTTAAAGGCGGGAGAGGCCTTCGTTTGCGACGATCTTACGGTTCTTCCCGACGGGCGTATGCTGCCAAGCCTTGGCTTTTTTATGCGTGATTTTCACTACCCCGCGATCCTTGAAGGCGGTCGTGAATGGATGACGCTTCAGCCGAACGAGACCGTCACCACTCAGCCGGCGGTTGAGGAAGCCACGGGGCGTGTTCTGACGCTTGGCCTCGGGCTTGGGTATTTTGCCTTTTCGGCCGCTGAAAAGGAATCGGTCACCTCGGTCACGGTGATCGAACGCTCAGCGGATGCCGCGCGGCTTTTCCGCCGCTTTATCCTGCCGTGTATCCCGCATAAGGAAAAGATACGAGTCATCGTTTCCGACGCCTTTGGTTTTCTTGATCAAGAGATGAAGGACGGCGATTTCGACTTTTGCTTCGCCGATATCTGGCGCGACGCGGGCGACGGGCTTTCGCTCTACCACCGCTTAAAGGAATACGAAGCGCGCTTTCCCCGTACCCGTTTTTCCTATTGGATCGAGGATACGCTTCGCTGCTACGACGATAAAACGCTTTGGGATCTGCCGTAAGGCCGCCTGCGAAACAGAAAGGAGATGCGGATGAAGAAAACGAAAAGAAAATGGTCGCTTATTTCAAAGCTTCATTTTGCAAAGTTATTTTTACGAAGCGGGCTTTTTCTTGCCACGCTTTCCGCATATATTCTAAATAGACTGACCGAGAACCGCCCCTTTGTCGAAGAGATCGGAAAACTGCCCGCCATTCTTTTTGTGGTGTGGGGCATCTTTGCCCTTGAAATGGTGCTTCGGTTTTTCCCCTCGAAGTTTGAAAGCATGGGCTGCCAGAAGCAGTTCGTGAAGAACTACGAGTTGATTGAGGGAAGCGATCTCAAGAACGATATTCATTCCCCCAAAAAGACCTTCCTCGTCGCGCTCTTTTGGTTTTTGCTGAACGCCCCGATCGCGCTTCTTTATTTCCTTGGGGTGATCGATAGCGGCATTTTGGTCTTGATCGGGCTTCTGTACGGCGTTTGCGATATGATCTGCATCCTCTTCTTCTGCCCGTTTGAAACCTGGATATTAAAAAACAAGTGCTGCGTTGGGTGCCGTATCTACAACTGGGATTACGCGATGATGTTTACCCCCTTCGTCTTGATCCCCAGCGTTTTTACGTGGACGCTTTGCGGCCTTGCCCTTCTTCTTCTTTTGAAGTGGGAGATCATTCATTATAAGTATCCCGAACGCTTTTCGGAAAAGACCAACGCCTGCCTTTCCTGCGATAAGTGCGAAGAAAAGCTTTGCCACCATAAGCGCCAGCTTGAAAAGCTGATCAAGGAATATTGGGAAAAGGCCGCCGCGTGGGAAAAGGAAATCAAAAAGAATTTCCCGAAATCAAAAAAGGACGAGTAAATCTCGTCCTTTTTTCGTTATGCGTAAGGTTTACGAAGCGCGCTTGATCAGCGTATAAATGCCGCCGTCACCGCCGAGGTAGCCGTAGCGCCCATCGGCAAAGGAAGCGTTGATCGCTTCCTGCAATTCATCGGTAAGCGATTCGCCGATCGCAAAATCAATGCGGCATTCCAGCGAGATGAAGGGTTCTTGAAAGCTGTCAAGATAGCTGACCAGCTGTGTCAGCTCCGAGAGCGAAACGATTACGAAGTCATAAAAGACCCCCGAAACGGTAAAGCCGTTTTCGGCGTAATGATCGTATTTCTTTTCGCAAACGATGTTTTGGCGGTTTTTTGCGACGTAGCGGGTCGAATAGCTTGCTTCGTCAATAAGGAAAAATTCATAGGAAAGCACCTCGTAGCTTTCCCCGACCACCGTGCCGTCCGAGGTGGCGTCCACGATATACCAATCGCCGTCAAGATACACCTTGTTCCACGCGTGCCCAAGCCCATCGGGGTTATCGGCCGCGTAGCCTTCCACCGTCACACAGCGGATCCCTTCCATATTGGCAAGGGCGGCAAAGGCCTTGCTGATACCGTCACAAACCGCTTTTTTGTTGTTAAACACCCCTTCAAGATAAAATCCGTCATAGGTGGCGATCACCTCGGGGCTTGCCCCTTCATCGACAAGATTCAAAAGTGCCCCGTCATAAACGACCTCCATCACTAAAAAGTCGTGAATGGCGCGCACTTTTTCAAGATCGGTCATTTCATCGTCAACGATCTCTCGTAAAACGTCCTTCATCTTTTTATAAAGCGAAGCGGCGGGGGAGCCTGGGATCGGCAGGGGCAGGGCGTGCCGCTCTAAAACATACAAAAGCTGCTCACCCGTTTCGACGGGATAGGAAAGCTTGCTTTCATTTATGGGAAAATCGTCAAAATCCGAGGCCCTTTTCGGGGTGTAGGGCAAAAGATTGGCCGAAGCGTACTGGGTGTAGAGGACGGTTTGGGTCGAGGCTGTCGGGTTTATATCGTAGCTTAGCGTCAGCGTCAGACTTTTTCCCCGCGCTTCGGCCTCAATGGCGGGGGAAAAGGGGATGGTGCAGCCGTTGGCCAATATCTCCAAAAGCTCACCAAGGTCCCGGTAATCAAAAAGGGTTTCAAAGCGCGCCTTCACGCTTCGCTTTAAGACCGCCGCGTTAAAGATCTTTATCATTTCCTCAACAGAAGAAACCTCATAGGTCTTGGAAGCGTTAAAAGAGAAGAGAAGCGCATCAAGGTCGATATAGGAAAGAGAAGGGGTGCTTTCTTCCTCGATCTCGCCACAGACCGCGCAGCTCCTTTTCCTAAGGCCGCCCTCTTCGACCGTGGCTTCCTTTTGCGTTACCCATTCCGAAAAAGCGTGGGAAGGGGAAAAGGTCTCTTTCTCGTTTTTTCCGCATTTTTGGCAGACCCTTTCCTCGTATCCCTCCTCGGTACAGGTGGGCAAAATGCTTGCGGTTATATCGTAATCATGTTCGCAAAAAAGCGACTCAAGCACGCACCCCGAAAGGGTGGGCAGTAAAAGTAAAAGGGCAAGCAGAAATGAAATCTTTCTCACGTCGTCCTCCTTTTTGGGTGTGTTCTTTATTTACAGTATACTATAAAAAAGACAAAAAAGCAAGAAAAGCCGATTTTGCGTGGGGATGGGTTTGACGAATAGTTTTTGTTTGTATATACTTTTTAATAGAAAGAGAGGGATTGCTTTATGATCTTCGATTTACATTGCGATACGGTCTGGAAGATAAAAAACCTGCAAAGAGAGGGGCAGGATGCTTCGCTTACCGACTCCCCCCTTTTGCAGCTGAACGAGGAGAAAATGAAAAGCGCCGGCTACCTTGCCCAATGCTTTGCTATGTGGATCCACGCGAAGAACGCGGATCCTTACAATCTTTGTAAGCAGCTCATTGAGGTATACGAGCAAGAGATAAAGAAATGCGCGCATATTAAAAAGGCGTATACCTACGCGGATATTTTACGAAACAAAGAGGAAGGGAAGATTTCCTCGATCCTGACGCTTGAAGACGCCGCCCCGATCGGGGATGATCTATCCCGCCTTGATGAGTTTTATCAGCTTGGCGTCCGTATGATCTGTCTTACCTGGAACTACGAGAACGCGCTTGCTTTTCCCAATCGCTTTCACCTTTTGCCGAACGGAAAGTTTGATGACCGTACCCCCCGAACCGACCGCGGGCTTACCGAGCTTGGAAGAGAAGCGGTGAAGAAAATGAATAAACTTGGCATTGCGGTGGACGTTTCGCACCTTTCCGATAAAGGCTTTTATAACGTTTTGGAGGTATCCGATAAGCCGATCGTGGCCAGCCACTCCAACGCCAGGGCCTGCGCCCCGCATATTCGCAACCTTACCGACGATATGCTCTTTAAGCTGGCTGAGGTCGGCGGCATCATGGGGATGAATTACGCGACCTATTTCCTGCACGAGGATAAAGCGATTGGGCGGAATACCGTCCCCCAGCTTATTCGGCATATCAAGTATATCAAGGATAAGATCGGCATCGACCATATTGCCCTTGGCAGCGATTTTGACGGCATTTCCCCCGATCTTGAGCTGAACAGCGCCGATCAGCTCCCCACTCTTATTACCGCCCTTACGAAAGAAGGCTTTCGTGACAGTGAGATCGAAAGGATCACAAGCGAGAACGCCCTGCGCGTTTTTCGCGCATGCTTATAAAAGAAAGACCGTGTCGGTGACACGGTCTTTTTGCTTTCAAGCGGAAAGAAAGGTATGCGCGCAATAGGCAAGCACCCTTTAATAGCCTTCCTTTTGAGAGCCGATCGGGTTTACGATACTGTACCCCACGTTTACAAGGTGGTCGGCCACTCGCTCTAATCTTGCGACGGCAGAGGCGTAATAAGGGCTTACCTCCATGCTGCAATTTCCTTCCGCCAAGCGCGAGAAGTGGCTTGCGGTAAGCTCTTTCTTCATTCCGTCCACCTCATCCTCTAAGGCGGCCAATTCCGAAAGTCTTTCTTTGTTGAGGTTTTCAAAGGCATCCTTGGAGATAAGGAGCATCTCTACGATCTTTTCCTGCATTTTTCGGATATCTCCAAGCGCCTTTTCGGAAAATTCGATCTTCTTCGCAAGCATTTCCTCGCCTATTTCAAAGAAGTTCTCGGCTTGGTCGCCGATACGCTCAAGGTCATTGAGGACATGGAAATACGAGCCGATTACTCTTTCGTCGCTTTGCGAAGCGCCGGAGGAGAGCTTTATAAGGAATTTGGTCAACGTTCCGTTGGTGAAGTCGATCACCTTTTCGTTGGCCTTGATCCGATCGCCGTGAAGGGGCGAGCGCTTGTCCATCGCCTCAAAGGAAAGGCCGATGTTTTCTTCAACCAAGCCGAGCATATAGTCGATTTCCTTTTTGACCTGCATCAAGGCGATAGGCGGCGTTGTTAAAAGTCTTTCATCCACGTATTTGAGAGTGAGGACCTCTTCGGTTTCCTGCTTATCCTTGATAACGAGGCAGGAATAGTTAACAAGATGCTTGGTAAACGGAAGCAAGACGGCGGTGGTGCTTACATTGAAGATAACGTGGAAGGTCGATACGCGCATTTGCAGCGACATCGGATCGCTTCCGGGGAAGATGGATACAAGCAGGTTGACAGCCGGCTCGTGGAAGATCCAGATCAGCGCCGTAAACAATACCGTACCGATCGCGTTAAAGGTGAAATGTATCAGCGCAACGCGCTTGGAATTGGCATTGGCCCCGACAGAGGCAAGCAGCGCCGTTACGCAGGTACCGATGTTCGCGCCAAGAATGATGAACAACGCAAGATCCAGCGGGAGGATCCCTGCGCCAACCATGGTTATAACGACACCCGTCGAAGCGGAGGAGCTTTGGATAAGCGCCGTAAAGATAACGCCGACTAAAATGAGAAGAAGCGGGAAATCGATCCGCTTGAATACGCCCGTGAACAGCTCTTCGACCAAAGGATTTCCGAAGGCTTCCTCACTGCTCATCACGTTCAGCCCGACGAAGACCAGCCCAAGACCCGAGCAAAGCAGACCGGCCAGCTTTACTTTTTCGTTCTTGGCAAAGCCCATCATCACCCCCGCAAACGCGAGGAGATACATAAGCATGTTAAAATAGTCGTTTTTGAGAGCAACGAGGACACCGGTGATGGTGGTACCGATGTTGGCGCCCATGATGATCGGGGTCGCTTGCATAAGAGTCATGACCCCGGCGTTTACAAGACCGATGACCATAACCGAGGTAGCGGAGGAGCTTTGGATAATGGCGGTAACCCCTGCCCCGATCCCCACGCCCGAGAAGCGGTTGTTGCTGATCTTTTCAAGCAGCCTCTTCATTCCGCCGCCGGCGCTTTTCTCCAAGGCATCACTCATAAAGTTCATACCTACGATGAAAACGCCTACGCCGGCCAAAAGCCATATAAGGCTTCCGAAAAGCTGCATGATTTCCTCTGGTGATAACATAAAATTCTCCTTTCAAAAAACAAAGACACATACGGATTTTTGTCTGTTTCAGCGCGTACGGTAAGCTTCGGCTAAAACGCAAAAAGCGTATGAAAGATAGCTTCATAAGGACCGAAGGCCAACTTTATTCATTATACATTATACCATGCCGTTTCGAATATTTCAATATATTTAATAAAAAAGGGGCGGCGTTTTTTGCCGCCCCTTACGGTGCTTTTCGTATCGGTTTATGTTTGAGGCCGATAGCTGTTTTATAAGCTTTTTGAGCGCTTTCCCTTCGTTGCGGGAAAAAGACGACCGTTTATTTTACCTCAGCCGATGAATTTGTAAGAAGAAGGAAGGCGGGGCCGCGTCCCGACGGAATTTACGAGATCATGGTGCATCCGATCTATGAAAACGGCAAATTAAAGAATGCGGGGAACACCGACTTTGAAGAGCTGTTTCAATATATTGATAAAGAGAGCCTTATCTCCTATTCAGATATGTAAATGCTTATTTTAAGCGGATAGTTGACTTGGAACAAACCTAAAAGGACGTTTTTAAACGCGAGCGGAAAGACCCATATGCGTGCGTATAGAACGCTGTGTTCGATGGACGGACGGGACGGCAAAACAAAAGGACAGAGATCATAAAAATTCTCTGTCCTTTTGTTGTATAGCGAAGCCTTTCCCCAAAGGGGTCGCACGCAAACCGCCGGTTCGGCCGGCGGTTCCCAAAAGCTTTAGCTTTGCTAGGTTCCCGCCGCAACGGAGGCTCCCTTGTGCAAAGGGAGGCTTAAAGATAGCTGCATTTGCGGTAGCAGGGCGATGGGCGCCAAGTGGCGGATAATTCGACGAGCCTACAAGCTCGTCGGGTGGAATGCCCCCAAGGGGGTGTGCCGGCCACCGGCACGGCCGGTGGTTATGACTGTTTTTTGGTTTACAGCGTTAAAAGCCAGTTTCCGATCAGCGCGGCCGTTACGTCGTAGCCCCGCGCCGTTAAGTGCTGCCCGTCGGAATAATAGCCGGTGTTAAGCTCGCGATTCTCTTCGGCCGTGTGCGTAGGGTCGTACATCCAAGGCAAATTCGGGTTGAGGTACGAGCCCTCCCAAAGATCGATATACGGAATGCCCCATTTACGGCAAATTTCGACAGCCGCGTCAAAATAATGACGCCGATTAAAAAAGGATCGTTCCTCTCTTCCCATCTTCTGTGCGACGATAAACCCGATCTTTTTGTGGGGCCACAGGCTTGTCGCGCGGTAAAAAAGGCTTTCCAAGGCGCCGCAGAAGGTCTCGCGGTCAAAATCACCGCCAAAATCAAAGGGCTTTACGCTGCCAAGGCGATTTTCCTCTCCCGCCGCCGCGTTTCCGAGAAGGTCGGCGTCGTTCGTGCCGCCCTCTAAAATGATATAATCGGCATCGGGATGCTCGGCATGCATACGCTCAAGGGTGGCGCTTACCGAATGGCGTTCGACCGTCGCTTGATGAAGCGGGGAATTTTCGGCGATCGTGGCACCTCCTACCGCATAGCAGGGGCAAACCGCCGAAAAGCGCTCGGCAATACGCGTGGCCTAGTTACCGTGCTTCACGCCGCCGTAGCAAATAGAGTCACCGTCAAAGAGGATCTTTTTTCCAAAAAGCTTATTGTTCATTTTTTCTTCTTCCTTTTTCCTTATTCGTAAAGAACGGTAACGGCAGAGGCCTTTTGATCCCGCTCGATCCGATAAACGACGTGATCGGCGCGGCATTCGTGAATATACGCCTTACCGCCTGTAACGGCGCGCGGCAGCTTCTTTTCACGGGTGCTGACGAAAAAGCCGTTTTCAACGAGCGGGGTTCGAACCGCGTCGACCGGTGCAAGGTCAATGCGATAGCCCCCGTCGATGCGATCAAGTGTCGCGTAGGCGGCATGCACCGCTTGCGAGGCGGCGGCGTCGTTATCCCGCGCCAAAAGGGCCCCGTAGTGCGAGCCGACGCGGCGGAAATACTCGATCCAGGCAGGGACGTAATCAAAGTTCTTTTCGGGCTGGATGCGGATAAAGTTCAACAGGTGTCCGCAGATATTGGGGCGGGGGGCGAACTCGCCGTTTTGGATAAAGCAATCGGGCCAGATCGAGGGGTCGATCCCACCCTTATCCCAATACGCAAAGCGGTCGCTTACGGCCTTGACGAAGATCGCGCCGTCCTTGACAAGGCAGGGGTTCGGCCAGCCGCCCCATTGCCAGATGCCAATCCCATGCTCTCGCAAAAGGCGCATAAAGGTGCGGTTGAATTCGTCATCGGGCGTGCCGTAGCAGCCGCTTCCCGATTGGAAAACGTGGATATCCTTTTTAAAGCCCCAATCGTGATAGATCTCAAAGAAAAGGTCAAGAAGAAGATCAAATTCCTCGGCGGGCAAGGGATCGAAAACCGTGCAACCCCTCTCATCTGTCCTTGTGAAGGGATAGAGGAATTTGGTGGACTTATAGACCCCGTTTTCAAAATAGGCGTGTTGGAGGCCGTGCAGACCGTATTCAAGATGCTCGCTTCCCTCTAAGATCGAAAAGCATTCCTCAAAGTACGCGCGGTTCTTTTCAACGACCGAGGCAGCATCCCAGCCTGCCTCATCCCAGGTAAGGTGCGGCACGCCGCGCAGGCGGTTTTTGATATCCCAGTCGCCCAGCACAATATTGCAAAGGATCTTCACGCCAAGCCCCTTGCCGATCTCGTGCAGAACGCGAATATCGTCGGGCACGTGGCGGCGGGCAAGACCTGAGCGGGCGGGTCGGTTTTTGAGGCGATCGTCTGCCCCCTCAAGCCAACCCACATCGTCTACGCGAATGGCGGTGCTGATCGGAAGGATCATATCGGGTAGGTTCATTTCGTTTCCTCCTTAAATTTATGACCGACTTACCGAAGGATCTTTTCCCCGTCGAAGGGAATGACGCCGTAGCCAACGCCCATTTTGTTGCCGGCGGCAAGGTAGTCGGCAATGCTTCTTTGCAGAGAGGTCCTTCTCGGCATATAGGTCGGGTCACCGTTATAGTTGCAGCTGAAAACACGGGTGGCACTATCCCCACTTTCGTCTACGCGGGTGCTGATGATCTCAAAATCCTCGGCAAAGCTTCGCATATTCGAGCCCTCCTTGCAAAGCGCGACGGTCGGCGGATAGATCAGCCAGGTTCCGCAGCCGAAAAGAACGACATCGGTAAAGCCGTACTTGCCGCGAAAATAGCGGTATGCCATCTTATAGGACGCCATCCTCTCTTCCTTCGGAAGTGGGCCAAGAGAGGGAATATGGATCATCGGAATAATTGTACTGCTTTCAATATGTAGACCAAACTTTTCGTAAGGCGTTTCGAACGTAATCCGTCCTCTGCCGTATTGCAGGCGTCCGAAGGAGAATCGCTCTAACCGGAAGAGAGGGCCGAACCAGGGAAGCGTAGAGATCCCGATCACACCGAATTGCTTGCGGCATTCCTCACACTTGGCGCGCAGATCGATGGCGGCATCCCAAAACCTTTCCTCCTCGATCCCCTCCGCTTCGTAAATCGCTTGCAGGCGGCGGTGGGCAAGGGCGCAATACAAAAGATGTAAGGAGTAAAGGGGGATATTGATCTTAACGGCCAGATCCCCAAGCGGGGCGGCGACCTCGGCGATCAAAAGCGATTTGTCGGCAAAAAAACGCTCGACCAAATGCTGCATAAGGGCTTGCCCCTCCTCGCCCATCTGCTCGTAGGCCGAGATCAAAAAATAGCGGTCGTCATCGGCAAGGCCGATTCGCTCGAAAAACGAAAAAACAAAGCTTTTCATACTGCACCTTCCTTTTTTTTCATTATACTTCATTTCATTTCTTTTGTCAATTGAAAACGCAACTTTTTTTGCGCGCACGGCTTGACAAAAGACGGTGCAGGATATATAATGCAATCAAAGGGAAATCCCCCTGAAAAACAAAGATGCCTCCTGTCGATCTTGCGCGGTATACCGAACAGTAAACGGGGGCACGCGTTATAAAAGAGGCAAAAAGTATTACGCCTTGACCGAGCTTAAAAGAAGAGTTACGATTGACGAAGGGGATACCGTTAAATGAAAACCTGTATAAGCGCGTATAGCTACACAAAGCTCTATAAAAAAGGGGATTTTACCCCTTTTGATGCCATTGAGCACGCCAAGCAGCAGGGGGCAGACGGCTTTGAGCTGGCGATAGACGACGTTGTCCCCGAGGGGTATGCCGACTTCGCTTCCTACGTAAAGGCCCTCTGTGAAAAGGCAAGAGAAGCGGGGCTTGAGGTTCCGATCCTGACGATGTATGCCGATTTCTACCAAAGAGACCCCGAGGAAGAATTAAAACGGCTGATGAAAAAGGTTGATGCCGCGGCGGAATGCGGCATTCCTATGATGCGCCACGACGTAGGCGGCGCCTACCGCAAGGACGAGACGGTCTGCTCGTATAAGGCGATCATTGCGAAGGTTGCGCCCTATATCCGCCGCCTGGCCGAATACGCCGAATCAAAGGGCGTTATGACTTGCAGCGAAAACCACGGCCGGATCATGCAGGACTCCTACCGTATAGAAGAACTTCTCGCGGCCGTAGATCACAAAAATTACGGCTTCCTTTGCGATATGGGGAACTTCGGCGTCGCGGATGAACAGAGCGACGTGGCCGTATCCCGCCTTATCCAGAACGTACGCTACGTTCACGCCAAGGACAGCTTTAAAAAAAGCGGTATGCTGTATAACCCCGGAAGAGGTTGGAGCCGTACCCGTGGGGGAAATTACCGCCGCGCCACCATTTTCGGCCACGGGGATATCCCCACCTTCCAGATCCTTTCCGCCCTTAAATCCTATGGCTATGACGGATGGATCTCGATCGAGTACGAGGGGATAGAGGACACGCTGATGGCCCTTGAAATCGGTATGGAAAACCTAAAAAGAATGATAAAGGATCTTGAAAAATAATTGTTTACCCTACCTCGTTGGTTTTTATTACTATCAATAAACGCATAAAGATTATACAAAAGGAGATCGTTATGGTTACGCAAAAAATGATGCTGGATGCCCTGCGTGCCCTCGGTGTTAAAGAGGGGGATTCCATCCTCACCCACTCTTCCTTCAAAAGCCTTGGCGGCTGTGAAAACGGGGCGGATACGGTTATCTCGGCTATGAAAGAGGCGGTTGGCGAGGAAGGAACCGTTATCTTTCCCACCCTTTGCCAGAAGGATTGGGAGCACGTCTACGAAAATTGGCATATGGATGCCCCCTCGGACGTTGGCTACTTGACCAACTATTTCCGCTCGCTTCCCGACGTTTTGCGCAGCAACCAAGCGACCCACTCGGTCGCGGCCTGGGGTAAGGACGCCGAATATCTGACGAAGACCCACGGAGAAAGCGGTCTTCGCTTCGGTATGTTTGGCGATACGCCCTTCTCCAAGGATTCGCCCTGGCAGAAGATGTACGAGATGAACACCAAGACCATCTTTCTCGGCTGTCGAATCAAATCCTGCACCTTCCGGCATCTTGCCGAATATATGCTGATCGACGAATATCTTGAAAAGGCCAAAAACAGCCCCGATTACGAAGAGCTGAAGGATCTTGTCTGGCATTATTCGAGATGGGAGCGCGCCGGCATCTGGCCCCATATCAAGAGCGTATACCTGGAAGAGGTCCTTCGCAAGGAGGGCAAGGTTACCGAAACCACCTGTGGAGACGCGACCATCTTCCTTATCAATTCGCGCGATTTCGTGGATCTTGCGATGACCATCATGCACGAGCATAACCGCGACGGTCTTAACAGCTTCTCGGCTTATACGCTTGACCATACGCTGGATTGGTTTACGAGAGTAGAGAATTTATAAGCCCCATTCTTTTTAAAAAGAGCTGTTCAGCACCGTAAAAACAATAACGCCGTTACAGAAAAGAGGACACCGATATGGATTTTTATTACGATAAGCATTACGAAGAAGACCTTTTTAACTATTTTAACGAGCAGCTGCCCGAAAAGCTTTACGATGCCCATTTCCATTTGAAAAGCGGGTGTCCGGAGCGCTTTGGCTATACCGATCCCTATCTTCAGTACGCCGATTTTACCGAAAAGTCGCTGGGTCGGAAAATGGCGGGCGGGCTTGTTATGTCCAACGCCCCGAAGCCCGAACGGCTGGAAGCGGCCAACGATCTCGTTCTTGGCATCGCCAAAGAGCGTGATCTTTCGGTCGGCTACGTGATCACCCCCCTTGACAACAAGGAAAAGATCGCCGCGGTTTTAGACGCCAATCCCCGTATCACCGCCCTGAAGCCCTACTTTACTTACTCTGACGTGCCGGATAAATACGAGGCCAACATTTCGGACTACGTTCCCGAATGGGCCTTTGAGCTGGCGAACGAGCGCCATTTGCCGATCATTATCCATCTTTCGCACTATCAAGACATGCTGTGGGATGAAAACAACCTACGCGAGATCCGCTATTTCTCAGAGAAATATCCCAACGCCAAGATCGTTTTGGCCCACTGCGCCCTGGGGCACCACGTTCGTAAGCTTCGCCTGGGGCTTTCGGAAATTGCCGATCTTAAGAACATCTGGTTCGACTGCTCGGGCGTTTCCGAAACCATGTCGATCTACTATTGTCTGAAGACCTTTGGGGTCGAAAAGATGATGTGGGGCGGCGACCATAACTACGGGCAGATGTCAGGGCGCATCGCCTCCTTCGGCTCTAACTTCCTTGCCCTGCACCCCTCCACCTTAAAGGACGGCGATCTGCCGCTTCCCGCCGATTATAAATATCAGCCCCTGCCGAACGTTATCGAATGCACACTCGCCCTTTTGGAGGCGATGGAGCTTCTTGAGCTTTCGCAAAAGGAGCGCGAGGATATCTTCTATAACAACGCTGCGGCGCTTTACGGCCGCAAGTAAGAAAAGAGGTCTTTATGAGCACGGAAATTTTTCACGACAAGCGTTACGAAGAAAACGTTTTTGCGTATTTTAACGAGCAGCTGCCCGAAAAGCTTTATGACGCGCACTTCCATACGACGAAAAAGCACGCCGCCGCAAACGGCTACGAGGATCCGTATCTTGAATACGCCGATTTTATGGAAAAGTCGCTTGGCCGAAAAATGGCGGGCGGCCTGATCATGACCAACCCCTCCGGCCGTCACACCCCCGAGGCGCTGCGTGAAGCCAACGACGACATTTGCCAGATCGCAAAAGAGCGCGGGCTTTCGGTTGGGTATATGATCGCCCCCTGGAACACGAAAGAAGAGATCGCCACCGTTTTGAACGAGCATCCCGAGGTCACGGCCCTTAAGCCCTATCTCTGCTACGCGGACGTTGAGGATCAGTTTGAAACCGATATCGCGACCTATACGCCCGAATGGGCCTTTGAGCTGGCCGACGAATATAAGCTTGCCGTTCTTATCCATCTTTCGCACTACAAGGATATGCTGCTGGACGAGAGCAACCTGCGCGATCTTCGCTACTTCTCCAAGAAGTATCCCAACGCCAAGATCGTTCTGGCGCACTGCGGAATGGGCCATCACGTTCGCAAGCTTCGCCTGGCGCTTCCCAAGATCGCGGATCTTGAAAACATCTGGTTCGACTGCTCGGGCGTTTCCGAGACGATGTCGATCTACTACTGCGTTAAGGCCCTTGGGGTTGAAAAAATGATGTGGGGCGGCGACCATTCGTTTGCCGAGCATTTGGGGCGCGTTTGTTCCTATGGCTCCAACTTCCTCGGCCTTCACCCCGGGATCCTTAAGGATGCCCTGCCGCCCGATTATAAGTATCAGCCGCTTTCCAATTCGGTCGAATGCACCCTGGCGCTTTTGGAGGCGATGGAGGTCTTGGGCCTTTCAAAGAAAGAGCGCGAGGATATCTTCTATAACAACGCCGCCTCCCTTTACGGCCGCTGAACAAAAAAGACACTCGCAAAGAGTGCCTATGGGAATTTGCCGCAAAGCGGCAATATACCCACGCTTGCCGAGTACGGGAATTTCGCGCGAGGCGCGAATATCCGCACACTCTCCGCCTGGTGAGCAGACCGAGACCGCAACTGAGCCGCTTATTTTTCTGGCGTTTATATTACTATGTAATATAAGTTTTCTCTTTCGCTTTGAAAAAATAGCTCATTTTTGTACGCTTACAAGCGTTGAAATGCTAATAGCGACATT
>JAZOOS010000019.1:0-5973 GCA_045655185.1 Eubacteriales bacterium | reverse complement strand
GCGAGCCTCATAACTCATAACTAAAAATAGCATTTGTGTCCACAAATGCAGTGCTTGTCAAGAAAAAAGGATAGAGAACGCAAAATTTCTCTATCCTTTTCCTGTTAGTTGGTTTATACTGCTATATCGCAGGCACCGCTTCTCGGTGTCTTTCTTTTATAAGCGAAGCCGCTTTTCTTGTATCGGCCTTAAAAGGAGTCTACGGTCGCTTTGATAAGGGCGATATTCTCCTTTGAGATCGGCTCGTCAAAGTCCGCAAACCTATTGTCGGCAACCGGGTTGCCGGTCAGCGTGTGATACCACAAAAGACCAAGGGCGTAGCGGCCAAGCCCCAAAGAGGCGTGGAAGGTGTCGCGATGCACGCCGGGGATCCCCGCGTCCAAAAGCTTACCAAACATCTCGCCCGAGCGAATGATCCCGGCCGCGTTGATATCGGCGGCGGCCTTGGAATAGGCGTTCACGATGTCACCCTGCATCTGCTTAAAGGAGTCGTACCCCGTGGCAAGAAGCTTCTCGCTTTTGTCCTCATAGCCCCAGGTCTGGTGGATATAAAGCTTCGCGTGGGGGGACTGCTTGCGTACGTACGCCGCCAGCTCTGTGAGGTACGGGGCGTAGGTTTCGGGCTTCGGAGAGTGATGGCTTACCTGTTGAAGCGTTACGATATCCCACCGGCGATCTGACAGCGCCTCGCCAAGGCTTACGCGAAGGTTCGCGCTTTTGCCGTTGCATTCCAGCGCGTAGGCCTTTTCGTCCGAAAGCATGTTGTTATAATGCCGCTCTAACGAGCAACCGCCGATATACAAATTGACCACCGTGATCGGTTCCCCACCCGACTTCGAGATTGCGTGGAGATAGCGCGCGGCATCCTGCGAAAAGCTGTTTCCGATTGCCAAAATATCCATATGCTCAGCCCTTCTCTTTTTTTGCGTCCCCTTCCTGCGGTCAAGCCCTTGCCGACCGAGGCAAGCGTAAGGGAACAGTAAAGCCATTATAGCACATAAAAAAAGAAACTGCAACCAAAAAGACGGTAGAAAAAAAGAAAAACGAAGGTTTTTCAACCTTAAAAATACGCAAAGGGGAAAGAGAAAGAAAAGCTTATGCTCAATAAAAAGAGGGAGAAGAAAAACTTCTCCCCTTTTACATTTTTCCTCCCCACGGATATGGTCGAAATGCGCACTCATTCTCATTCGCTTCATCTCTCCCTATCCTTGGGGTATCGCTTCGTGAAAAAGCCACAACGTGGCTTTTTCACTGGCTCCCCTTTTTTATTTGTGGTTATGCGTAGACACGAAGCCCGGGCGCGCGAATTTGGAGCAGAAATCACCGATCGCGCCCCGAAGCCGTATTTACATACGGCGAGAGGAAGCGAGCGGTGATAGAAAAGGAATATAATGATGGATGGAAGAAAGCCAACGGCTTTCAACCTTAAAACAACCGAATACCGAAGATGCAAAAAAGGGACTATATGCAAAACACATATAATCCCTTTTCCTTTTCGGTTATGCCCAAAGACGCCGCCTGAGGCGCACAGATTTTGAGCAGAAATTCCCGTTCGTTCTCCGAAGGCGTACAAAGGTACGTCGAGACAGAACGGACGAGGATAGCAAATAAAAATATAATTTGGAAGAAGAAAAACGAATGTTTTTCATCCTTTAAAATACGCAAAGAGGGGGCATTGGGTTTTAAATAAACACTATAAAAAAGAGGAAAGCGAAGCAAAGCCTCGCCTTCCCTTTTTTATTTGCGGTTATGCCAAAATATGAAGCCTCTCAGCTTTCGTAATCGGTATCGAAGCTAAAACTTGCCTCCTGGCTCTCCTTGCTGATATGCTCCATCGGGTCGACCGACTGCCCCTTCACCTTCATTTCGAAATGCAGGTGCGCTTCGTCCGCCCCCTCGATCAGCGAGGTATCACCGACAGCGCCGATGATCTGGCCCGCCTTTACCGTTTTACCGACCGCGATCCCCTCGGGCAGCGTGACGGCAAGATTTTTATAAATGGTTTCGCCCTCTCCGCTATGGCTAAGCGTTACCGTCGTGCCCATCATCGGGTCGCTGACGATCGAGGTGACGGTTCCGTCGGCGGCGGCTAAGACCTCATCCCCCAGCTGGCAGGCAATGTCGATGCCGTTATGCACGCGCCAGTCGTTCATCGTAAGCGAATAGACCGGAACGCTGAGATCGTGCTGCTTCGAAACGACCCCAACGGCAGGCGCCACGAAGGTGGGCAGCTGCCCCGCGCTCGGCTGGGTGGGCTGATCGACCGGCGGCTCGGTTACGGGCGGGGTGGTCGTGGGGGGCGCCGTCGTAACGGCGGGGGGCTTGGTGGTCGAGATCGGCGCTTTGCTTCCGCGGTTCGCGGCGGCGGTGATCCCGATAACGATCGCGGTCACGCACAGCACCGCAACGATGACCATATACAATACTTTGTTGGCTTTTTGAACGTTTTTGGTTTCCATTGTTTTGCTTCCTTTCGCAATTTCTATCCCTATTCTTGCCATTCCTCGCTTCTTTATACAGCCAAGGCAACTTTTTTCTAATCATATTTCGACTTTCCTTTTTTATAAAGAAAAAGCCCCCACGCTAAATAAGGGACTTTTTTGCATTCACTCATTTTCGTTTATTTTTATAAGGCGGTAAGACGGATTTCGGATCAAGAGACCGTTTTGCGTTACGACAAGCTCGACCTGTCCTTGGAGAGAAAGCCTTTCTCTGAACTCTTTGGGAACCACCATCCGCCCCAACGAATCAATCCCCTTTATAATTCCCAAATCTTCCATAACAAAACTCCACCATTTACTTTTTTGCACCCATATAGGAGCAAATTAATTCTATCATACCTCTATAATAATGTCAAGAGGTTTGCTCCCAAATAAGTGCTGCGGAGAAGGGTATGAACAAAGCGATAGAAAAAAAGATCGGGAACAACGTGCGAAGGCTGCGCGAGCGGTGCGGGCTGACGCAGGAGCAGGTGGCGGCGCGCTTACAAACGCGCGGGTGCGACCTGACGAGAAGCGCCTTAGCCAAGATCGAGGTCGGCGGGCGGCATCTGTACCCCGACGAGATCCTTCTTTTAAAGGAGATCCTCTCCGCGACTTACGAAGAGATCTTTTATATAGACGAAGAATAACGAAAACGCCACCCGACGGGTGGCGTTTTCGTTGTATGAAGAGAGGGGCGCGAAGCCGAGGTGGCGCGGCTTTTTAATAGGGGATCTTAAAATAGTCAAGATACCGCTTGAACCGATCCTGCGCCGAAAGGCAGGTATCGAGCAGGCATCCGCGCTCGCGCGACCATTCGAAAAGACCGCGGTAGTAAAACATTTTTAGCTCTTCGTCTATGATAAAGGGAACTATGTTATAGCGAAGGCATTCCTTAAAGAGGAGCAAGCGGCCAACGCGCCCGTTTCCGTCCTGAAAGGGGTGGATCCTTTCAAAGCGGTAATGGAAATCGAGGATCTCCTCCAGTGTTTTCCCCTTTTTAGCCTGATAGCTCTCCAAGAGGGCTTTCATTTCACCGGCAACCGCCTCGGGGGGGGTGGTATCGCGCCCGCCCACCTCGTTGGGAAGCTTCTTGTACTCGCCCACGGCAAACCACGAAACGCGGCTGTCCGAGGTGCCGTTTTTCAGCGTGCGGTGCAATTCCTTGATCAAGCCCTCGGTCAGGGCCCCTGCTGCATTTTCAAGAACAAGGTCGATACAGCGGAAGTGATTGGCCGTTTCCACGACGTCGTCTACGTTCACGCTGCCATCCGCCCCCACGGTATTGGTCTCGTAAATATAGCGGGTCTCATCATGCGTCAGGCGGCTGCCCTCCATATGGTTTGAATTGTAGGTCAGCTCGATCTGGATCTTATGATAGATCCCCCCCGAGCGGGCGGCGTTCTTTTCTTCCAACAGAACAGAAAGAAGGGACCGTGGGCGGCTATCTGTTCTCGCCTTACGGCTTGGCTTTTCGGCTTCCTCGGGCACTGTCCATGTCTTTCCGACAAGGCGCGCCCCCACAACACGCCCTTCGGCGCAATAATTACGAACGCTTCGTTCGGAAAGCCCCCAGCGCTTGGCCGCTTCTCCTACCGATATATATTTCATAGGCATACCTCTTTTCCGATTTCTCCTATAGTATACCACATTATCGGCAAAACAGCAAGCAAAAATTAATCAAAAATCGGTAGATATTTTGCCGATAGCGGCATTTTTATGAAAAAAGGGCTTCCTTGATGGGGGAAAGGGATGTGCGTTCTTTGCGTTCTTTGCCTTTTTTGCTTTTTTCTTGCGTTTTTACTTGAATTACAGGTTACCGCTGTGTTATAATGAAGCGACCGCAATAGGCGGAATTCTTCTAAAAGAGAAAAAGAAGGAAAAGCGTATGAAGCGTTATCTTTATCTTCCCAAGCAGTATGACCTGGTGGTGGGGGAGCCCTTTGAGCTTTTCTACCATGGGCTTGTGAACTGTGTGTCGATCGACACCTATGATTTTGAGATCTCTTACAGCGACCGAAGGAACCGCGGAAAGGGCTTTGCCCGCAAATACATCTTTACCCCTGCCGAAAAGGATGTCGGCGTGCATGAAATGACGGTGCGCCTTTGGAGCAACGAGGGCGAGGTACTCGACGAGGCGACCTGCAAGATCAACGTCGTCCTTCCCCCGAAGGACCCGAAGGAAGAGCGCGTTATTCTTCTGATGGGTGCCTCGGATACCGGCCCCGGTGTGTGGCCGGCGGAGCTTGGCCGTCGCTTCCTTTCGACGGGTGGCGAGCCCTGCGGGCTTGGCTTCAAAAACGTATGCTTTATCGGCTCTCGCGAAAAGGACGGGATCCGCTACGAGGGGTACGGCGGATGGACCTTCAATTCCTATCTGACCGAAAATAAGTTGGAAAACTTTATGAATATCTACGGCGATTTTTCGGACAAAAAGGCCGCCGTTGACCAACACAGCCATTATAAGGACGAGAACGGGCGGGTCTGGAAGCTGGAGACGGTTACCCCGACGAGGATCAAGCTGATCTGCTACGAGGCGATCGCGAAGCTTCCTTCTACCGAGGGTGGGCGCCTTGTGCACGAGTCGGGTGGGGAAAACCTTGGCGATATCGTGTATACGTCGGCCGAGCGCGCCGACGCCAACCCTTATTGGAGCGATGAAAAAGGGCGGGACGATTTCCGCGCCTACGCCAAGAAATTCGGCAAGGACAAGATCGACGAGATCGTCGTTACCCTCACCTGGAACAGCCATAGCTGGACGGGCGAGGCCTTCCGTGAAAAGGTGCGCGAGTTCATCGACACGGTACATGCCGAATTCCCCGATTGCCATATCACCTTTGTGGGCGGCTATCTCCCCTCGCGCGATGGGTGCGGACAGAATTACGGCATCAACTGGCGCTGGTTCCCGAAGCTTATGAAGCTTCGCGAATTCGACGCTATTCGGGATGAGCTGGCGGCCGAGGATCCTCTGCATCTTTCCTTCGTTCAGCTTGCCCCGCGCTACGACGTGGACTACAACGGGATGACGGCCGAATTCCCTGTCAATGCCCGCAATCCGCAGACCGTCACGCTTTGCTCAAACGCTTTGCACGTGGCGCCTTGCGGCTCCCACCAGCTGGCGGACGCCGTTTTCTGTCACCTCGCCACGAGGATGCAGGATTAAATCCGCAAAACCAAAACGCCACCCTCTCGGGTGGCGTTTTGCTATGGTGGAGCTTGCTTAACGAAAGTCGAACCTATATTCTTTGAGCGTGTTATGTCTTATTTGAACCGAGCCTTTCTCGCTCTAAATGGCAAGAGGACCAAACACTAAAACAAAACGATTTTTTCATTGAAATCCCTCCTTATTTTATCAACTGGTGTATGCTATAGATGTTGGCTCCACATGTAATACAAGTCAAGTTTTCCGAGGCTTGCATGGTGCCGCAGTGCATACAAATGCACTTCGTAGGGTTGGAAAGGTGTGCAGGATAAGGGAGTGCTGAATGGGTCA
>JAZOOS010000018.1:0-58028 GCA_045655185.1 Eubacteriales bacterium | reverse complement strand
AATATAACTGAAAAAAGTACATCTGCATTGCAGATGTGCTTTTTTCTGGCTGGGGCACTAGGATTCGAACCTAGGTAATGACGGAGTCAGAGTCCGTTGCCTTACCGCTTGGCGATGCCGCAATAGTACCGCTTTTTGGCGGTACGTTGTCAATTATATCATCTTTTCGGCGTTTGTCAAGTCCTTTTCGCTTTTTTCTGATTTATTTTTGTTTTTTATTGGCTTCCTTACCGTGGGGAACATCCCTAAAATCGGCTTTTGGCAGGCGGAAGATGAGGCGAGAAAGCGCGCGCCCGTCAAAGGGGATCAGGGGGTAAAGATAGCCGCGACGGCTGTTCAGGGTGTTGTTGGTGGCTACGAACAAGAAAACGAGAAGCAGACCGCCGATATACCCGTACAGCCCAAAAAGGACGGTGGTGACAAGAAGCAGCATGCGCATAAACTTAAAAGCGTAGCCAAGCTCGTAGTTCTGTTGCGTAAAGCCCGCTACCGCGACAAGCGCCATATACAAAATAACGTCGGGGCACAGCCAGCCGGTTTTGACCGCGAAATCCCCAAGGATAAGGCCCCCTACCACGCTCATGGAATTGGATAGGCGGTCGGGGGTGTTCATCGAGGCAAGCTTCAGCCCATCGATCGCAAGCTCAGCTAAAAAAAGCTGAACGAACAAGGGGAGCTCCCCGGGGCTTTGGGGGATCAAAAAGCGAAAAGCCGCAGGGATCGACGAAGGATTTTGCAAGAGCAAAAGCCACGTGGGGGTAAAGATCAAGGAAAGAAAAAAGACCGCTTGGCGCAAAAGGCGCAAGTAGGTGCCGGTCAGCGGTGGGAAGTAATAATCGTCGGTCTCTTGCATAAAATCAAATAAAGAGGTGGGTAACACCATCACCTGTGGCGAGGTATCGCACATAACAAGAATGCTTCCCTCCATCAGCTGCGCGGCGGCCGAATCGGGGCGCTCCAACGTCCTTACCTTCGGGAAAGGGTTATACCAACGGCGAGGAAGCAAGCATTCCGCAAGGCTCTGATGCCCAAGCGTGAGAGAGGAGGGCTTAGCCGCTTGCAGCTTTTTCGTGATCTCCTCTACCGCCGAAGGCGAGGCAACGCCATCAAGATACGCCACCACGACGTCGGTCTGCGAGGCGCCCGAAAGCTTGACGTAACGCATCGTCAGCCGCGTATCGCGAATACGGCGGCGCAAAAGCGCCGTGTTGAAAATAAGCGTTTCCACAAAGCCGTCCTTCGCCCCCTGCATCGCGCGGTCGGAGGAGGGCTCCTCGGGGCTTCTTGCGGGATAGGTACGGGCGTCGATCACCACCGCTTCGCCTCCAAAGCGGCTGCCAAGCATCACCGCCGCCCCCGAAAGCACCCAGAAGGAAATATCCTCCACCGTTTTAACGCATTCAACCTCGACGTACGGCACGTACCCCTCGGCAAAGCGCCTCGCCGCCCCCTCTCCCCCGGGGAGCGAGGGAAGCCCCATAAAAAATTGGAGCATACGCTGCATGATGCCATCCTTGATAAAGCCGTCGATATAAAAAAAGGTCGCCTCATCCTCCCCGATCGTAACACGGCGAGCAACGATATCGAAATTTTCACCGACACGCAAAAGACTTTTTACCTCTTGCACGTTTTCAAAATAATCCTGCTTTAAGGCGCCCATCTGCGGTTTCTCCTTGTTTTTTTCACCAGTATACCCCCTATAAAGATTTTTATGTAAAATCTTACGATTTTTTCTTGACATTTTCGCAATACGTGGTATACTATAATTAATATTTGTATTTTAGGAGAGCCATATGAAGACCTTTTGCAACGTTCTTTGGGCTATTTTCGGTGGTTTTATCAGCCTGCTTGCCCATTATCTCGTTGGCATCGTACTGTGCGTAACGCTCGTCTTTATCCCCTTCGGGATCCAACATTTCAAGATCGGGCGGGCTTCTTTCCTCCCTTTCAAGAAATCGGTTTTCGTAAATTTTGACGCTTATCCGAAGGCCAATCGGCTATGGATCATGTTTGGCGGTGCCGGGCTGGCCCTTGGTCATTTCCTGCTCGGTTGTGTTCTGTGCGCGACGATTATTCTTATCCCCTTCGGGATCCAGCACTTTAAGCTGATGCGCCTTTCTTTGATGCCCTTCGGTGTTGGCGTTGAATAAATTTTAGTAAGGAGTTTTTAAGATGAGATTAATCGGTAACGTTCTTTGGCTCGTTCTGGGCGGCTTTTTTTCTACCATCGCCCATATCCTGATGGGGATCATTCTTTGCATCACCATCGTGGGTATCCCCTTCGGCATTCAGTGCTTCAAAATGGCGCGCCTTGTTAGCGCCCCCTTCGGTAAGCGCATTGAGCTTAATTTCTTCAACCATCCTATTATGAATACGCTTTGGATCGTCCTGTTCGGTTGGAGCCTTGCGCTCCCGAAGCTGATCTTCGGTATTATCCTTTGCATCACCATCATCGGGATCCCCTTCGGTCTGCAGGTCTTCAAGGGCATGCGTCTGGCAATCACTCCTTTCGGTGCCAGAGTGCAAAAGCTGGTTAAGCTGAAGATCTATCGCTAAAACTTTTCACAACGAATTAAGGAGACGCTTTTCTGCGTCTCCTTTTGTTTTGCAGGAAAAAGAACAGGATAATAATCCTGCTCTTTTTCTTTTTATTTCTTACCGTTTTTAAAATATTGATAAAGCGTACAGGGGATCATCCCGTTATAAAGCTTGCGCTTTTTATCGGCCGCCTTGCCGTAAAGCCGCTCAAAATCGGGATGCGAGGTAATAACGTATATCTGCCAAGGGGCAAGCGAGCGAAAATGTACACCGAGCTCACGGTAAAGGACGTCCACCCCCGCCTCAGGGCGAAGCCGCTCGCCGTACGGAGGGTTGGTGACGATCGTACCGCGCCGCCCCTCGGCCGAGATCTTGCGAGCATCGGCCACAAAGCATTTGACCGAAGAGGAAACGCCTGCCCTGCGGATATTCTCGGCGGCAAGGGCCGCCATACGGGGGTCAATATCGGTGGCATAAGCCGAGAAGTCGCTTTTTTTCACGCCGTCCTCGGCCTCCTCGCGCGCGTTTTTAAAATGCTTTTCGCCCACAAAGGGAAATCGTTCGGCAGCAAAGCGACGGCGCGCGCCGGGGGCGATATGCATCATTTGCATGGCGGCCTCGATCGCAATGGTTCCGCTACCGCACATCGGGTCCCAAAGCAAAACCTCCTCGCGCGGGCGGCTGATGGCTGCGATCGCGGCTGCTAAGGTCTCGCGAATCGGGGCCGCCCCGGTCTCGGCGCGGTAGCCCCGCTTATAAAGCGGCTCGCCGGTCGTATCGATCATTAGGGCCGCCTCATCCTTAAGAATAAAAAATTCGATTTGATACTTGACCCCCGTTTCGCTAAACCAAGAGATGCCGTACGCGCTTGTTAAGCGCGTAGCGATCGCTTTTTTCACGATACGCTGGCAATCGGGGATCGAATGAAGGGCGCTGTTTATCGCGTGCCCCTTAACGGGGAAGGCGTCATCCTTGCCGATAAAATTCTCCCAAGGAAGAGCTCGCGTGCCCTCAAAAAGCGCCTCAAAGCTTTCGGCGCGAAAGCCGCCAAGCTTGATATAGATATGCTCGGCAAAGCGGGAAAAGACATTGAGAAGTGCCACCGCCTCGCCGTCGCCCCAAAAGCTGACGCGCCCGTCGATGGTCGAGATACGCTCGTAGCCTAAAGCGTCGATCTCCTCGCCCAGCAAATGCTCCAGCCCGAAAAGGCAGGTTGCAACCATTTGAAATTTCATACGTCTCTCCGATCAGTTATCCGTGTCCAGCTGGCTGAGAAGATCCTTCGGCGCATCAGGCCGGTTATCACCGTGGCGAACGAAGAACATCGTAAGGAAGGAAAGGGCAACAAAGATTGCGGCGTAGGGGAACATCGCTTCCATACCGATGGTATCGAGGAATACGCCGCTGAAGATCGGTGTTACGATCTGCGCCGTCATCGAAGCGGTGTAATAATAGCCGGTATACTTACCGACGTCCCCGTCACGCGAAAGCTCAACGACCATGGGGAAGGAGTTGACGTTGATGGTCGCCCAGCCGATACCTGCAAGGCAGAAGAGGGCGTTAACGAGAAGCATCGGCGCGCCTTCCCGCAAGAAGCCCGCGAACAAAAAGGCGGAAAAGAGCGCGGTTACGCCAAGCAAAATGCTCTTACGGCGGCCGATCTTGGCGGCCAAAAAGCCGGCGGGAACGTAGGTTACGATCGCCGCCGCCTGCGCAATGATGAGGGTGGTGTTGTAGTCAAGCCCCAAGACGTCGCCGGCGTACAGCGAGTATTTCGTGGTAACGGCGTTATAGCCCATATACCAAAGAGCGACCGAGCCAAGGATCAGAAACAGCGAGATAAGCTCGCTTTTCGACATACGGTGAGGGGGATTGGCGACGGAGGCGGCCGCCTTTTTCTCTTTCTCTTCTTCATCCTTGATGCCGTAGCGCGCACGCTCTTCGTGCATCTCTTGCACGAGCTTCGGTTCTTTTACCGTGAAAAGAAAGACGAAAAGAACGAGAAGCATAAGCCCCGAAACGATACCGATAAAGGGCACGTAATCCATACGGGCGTTTTCAACCTTACCCGTACCGAACACGATCCCAAGGCCAAGCACAATGATACCGCCCGCGGCGCCCATCAGATTGATGATCGCGTTAGCGCGGCTGCGAAGAGGCTTTACGGTAACGTCGGGCATCAGGGCAACGGCGGGGGAACGGAAGAGCGCCATCGAAAGCAGAACGAAAAGCAGCGTACCGATAAAAAGGATCAGCGTGCCGGGATGGGCGGCGGTGATCTCCCACGCCTCGGCGATCAGCTCTTCGTTGCTTCTGCCGCCGACCTCACCGAGGCGAAGCATTTGCACGCGATCGATAAAGGAAAGGGCAAAGAAAGAGAGCGAAGCCAAAACCGTACCGATTACAATATAAGGGGTGCGGCGGCCGTAGCGCGTACTGGTTCTGTCCGAAAGCGCGCCAAAAACGGGAAGAAGGATAACCGCAATGACATTGTCGATCGCCATGATACCGCCCGAGGCGGTCTGCGAAAAGCCAAACTTACGGGTAAGGATCATCGGGATCAGGGTGTCATACGCTTGCCAAAACATCGAGATGAGAAAAAAGGCAAGACCCACGAAAATTGTTTTTTTGGTGTTTAATTTCATGATGCATTCCTTTCTGTCACTTTTTCCGCTCCCTTGCGCTTTTTTGTCGCAAAACCAAGGAAAAAGCCGTAAAAATTTTGCTTATAATAGGGGAAAATATCCCCATTTGCAGTGAAATAGGTGGTATGCTTTTTATAGGCACCGAAAAAGCTTATCGCACCGTGCTTTGAAAAGCGACAGCCTTCCCCAGCACCTTCACGCTTGAAAGCTCCTCGCCGGTAAAGACCAGGGGGGCGTAATGGGGGTTCTCCGGCGAAAGGACAAGCCTTTGCCCCGCGGCGTCAAAATACAGGCGCTTTAAGGTCGCCTCCCCGTCCGCGATGACCACCGCGATCTCTCCGTTTTCCACCGCGTCTTGGGCCTTAACGAAAACAATATCCCCGTCAAAGATACGGGCACCGATCATGCTGTCTCCACATGCGCGAAGGCAGAAATCGGCCTCGATCTCATCGCCGAGCGGCATATAGCCGCAAAATTCCTCCTCGGCGTAGATCGGCTGACCGCAGGCAATTTTTCCAAGAAGCGGCACCGCACGCCTTTTGCAGGAAAGGATTCCGTACGAGGAAAGCGAATCGCCCTCCCACCCCATGAGTGCGGCGGGGCTTTGGTGAAGCACCTTGGCAATGGCCTCAATACGCCCCCTTGGGATATTTTCAATCTCACCGCTTTCATAACGGTAAACCGTTTGCTTACTGGTTCCGACAAGACCTGCCAGCTCCTCCAGCGTCAATCCTGCCTGGCGGCGAAAGCTGCGGATCCGCTCACCTGTTTTCAAAGAATCACTTCCTTCCAAAAATCACGCAATCTGTATATAATTTTACCATATATTATGGAAAAATCAAGTATATTTTGACATTTTTTAGAAAAAAGTTTCTTGACAGGTGACTTTTTGTTTGTTATACTGTGTTTGTTCTCCAAGCCCTTGGCCCTTATATTTCAATATCTTAAGATACCTTTTATGAGGTATCTTTTAAAAACGACAAAAGTCACGCATTGCGTGACAGAAAGGAACAAAATGTTGCACTATTCGACAACGCTTGACGGTTACCCCTGCCTTTGGCGAGAGCCGAAGGAGATACGCGAAGAGCTTTGCGAGCTGCGTGACCTTTGGCAGCAAGCAAAGAAACATATGGAGCTTTTGGAAAGCAAGAAGGAGGAATTGCTTTTAACGCTTTCGGAGGAAGAGGATTACCGCGACGGAGAAAAGATTCGCCTTTTGGAAACGCTTTGCGAGGAATGCGAGGAGCAAAAAGAGGCTTTAACCTCGCTTTCCGAATCCTTAGATCTTTTGAATGAAGAGCTGCGCGAATCGATCTGGTTTATGCGCGGTTCCTTGATAGAATAAGCGAAGGAGGGATGAATTATGCAGGATCAATCGACAAGACTGCCGCTTGGCGTAAACCGTTTGGTGGTTGCCTTCTGCGGTGACTACGATCGGCGGCAGGACGCCATTCGGAAGGGCAGCGCACCGCCCGAAACGCTTGCCTGGTTTTCGCATCTTAACAACGCCATTGACATAGCCTTGGCGGACGTATGCGAAGCGTCAATCTGTACCCAGATGCGCAAGGACATCGGCGACGGACGCGGAGCCAGACGCACCCCGATCTACTTTTTAAGCGAGGGCGCCTACAAGAAAAGAAAACGGGCAGCTAAGTATCGCATCGCCAAGCAGTTAAAACTCGTATAAGCAAAAAGAGCAGGACTTCCTGCTCTTTTTTGTTATGTTTTGTTTACATCTTATGCTTCTTTGCAAGCTCACGCATCCGCTCAGAGGGCTGCGGCTTGGCGGCTGCCGTTTGGCATACGTTTGCAAAGGCCGCAAGAAAGGGATAATTGTCGTGCCGATAATCGCCGCCCTTTTCGAACTGGATACCGAAAACGGGAAGCTTTTCGTGCTGCGAGGCCTCAATCTCTTTCCCCATAGTGAAGGCAACTGTGCGCATTCCCTCTCCAAGCTTGGTAACGAGGCGGCGGTGGCGACCCGTGACCTTGGTTTCGTAACGGTCACTGCGATAACTTTCCCCAAGGAAGCTTGCGGGGTCGTAATACACTTTATGGGCGCCCGTATCGCCCCCATGCTTTTGATAAAGCTTTAAGGGCATCTCGGCTACCTCGCCACCGAGAAGAAGGTTGATCAGCTGATGACCGCGACCGATACCGAAGATCGGCTTTCCAAATAAGAAGAAGGAACGGAACAGCGCTTCTTCCTTGGCAAGGCGCGCTCTTTCCTCGGAGGGGATGCTGCTTTCCTCCTTGTGATAGGTGCCGCAAAGCGCTTCGCTTCTTCCCACGAGGAGAAGGCCGTCAAAATCCTTTTCCTCTTCTTTTCCCGTGTAGGAAACGACGGTCGCCCCCTCTTTTGAGAGGATCTCGGCGTACGCCGCACAAAGCGAGGAACGCGAAGGATCGCAAGGGTCACCGAAGAGCAAAATGCGGGGAGCCCGCGGGGCTTCCTCTTCGCGATACGCAACGTCCCAACGCGTAAGCGTTTTTTGAAGGCGTTCAAGGTTCCCGAAGGTCGCGGCGTAGATAAGCGCCTGTCCCTCTTCGCAAAAGGGCTCATACTTATGAGGATCACTCATCGGGCGTTTGGCTTCGGCGGCTTTTCTCTTATGGGCGAGCGCCGCTTCCAAATTAACCTTGTTATAGGGGAAAAGGCGCACTTCCTGCTCAAACAGCGCGTTCGCCTTCTTTTCATAGCGGCGGGTGGCGCGCAGGGCGGCCTTGTATTGCGGCTTAACGCGGCGGGAGCCCTTCTTTACGGCGTGCGCCAAAGATACCAGCTCTTTTTCAAGCGTCTTGGTATGCTTTCTTTCGGTACGAAGGGCAGATCTTTCCTCCCGCGTCATACGGGCACGCCCCTCCTTTTTCGCCGAATACAGCAAAAGGGCGGTGCGGTGACGGGAGGCAATGGTATCGTCAAGCGTTTTCCGCAATTTGCCGATTGCCTCGTCGATCGAAGAAACAGTTGCCAAAAGGCGATCCCCCTTCTGCTTCTGACGGGAAGCAATGTTTTCGATCGAAGAAGCGAGAGCCATCACGTCAGCTTCACGGTCAACCGTCTTTCCGTTTGAACGGAAGAGCGGCAGAACCTGCTTCATCTTCCAATCGGTCACACCCGCGAAGGGACCTTCCCCGTATTCCTCGGCGTTACCGATAAACTTTATATTTTCAAGCGACGGACAATCGGCAAGGCAGCCGGTCTCCACCTCGGTAAGACAGGTGGGAAGCAATAGGTTTTTCAGCTTTCCGCATGCGTAAAAGACTCCCTCGGCAAATGAGCGTACCGAAAGACCGAGGCAAACACCCGTCAGAGCCGAGGCCCCGCCAAAGGCAAATCTGCCTACCCGCGTGACTGCCGAAAAAAGGCGAACCTCACGAAGCGAAGAGCAGGAAGAAAAGGCGCTGTCTCCAATCTCGGTATCCCCAATCACGGTAACGCTTTCAAGCGTGGGAAAAAGCGAAAACTCCTTTTCCCCGATACGGCTGACCCCCTCTTTGACGACGAGGTGCTTAACCGTCTTGCGGTAGATATGGAAGGGCGAAACGCGCATGCGCTCGCTAAAGGTAGCTTCGCCCGCAAGCAGGGTGAGTACCCCATTCTCATCTAAGGTATAAGAAAGGGCATCCTGCGCCTCGTTTTCGGCGGTGGCTGCAAGCGAAAAAGGCATACTACCGTATTTCTTCTCGTTCTCTCGTCTCTCTTGCAGCGTAATCGGCTTTTGCGGTAAGATGATCGGCGAAAGAGGGGCAAACGGGGTCAAATACCCAAGGCGCATGGGAGCGGGGGGAAGCCCTTCTCCGGCAGCGGCAATGACCTTCCCCTCGGTCTCCTTGACCGAGCGGATCCAAAGCTTCTCCTTTGAAAGACCCGTATCCCATCTTCCCTTAAACTGCGGGATCAGCTTTTCCTCATCCCCCTCGTAATCGATAAGGAACAAACGGGGGCAACCGAAAAAGGCGTACTTTTCGATGCGCTTTATGCGATAAGAAAGCTGCAGACCGCAAAGGCGGTTACAGTTGTAAAAGGCACTTTCCCCGATCTCAAAAGCATGGGGAAGAACGGCCACGCGCAAAGCGGGATAGCCGAAAAAGGCGTTGGGGCAGACTGTCGCATCCGAAAGGGTAACGACGCGCAGGATCTTATCGCGCTTACCGTACCAGGGCGTAAGCTCGGGCAAGCGGTAACGGGGCATATGCCCGGAGATGAGAAGGTCACCCTCTTCGGTCACGGTATAATAGAAATCCCCATCGGGCAGATATGCGGGGGCGGCCGCCCAACCGTATTCGAAGAAGGGGCGGGGCAGATCCTCGTCGTACCAATCGGACGTCGGTACCGCCGTCTCAAATTCTTCAGCGGTGCCCTCGTAATAAATACGCGTAAGAAGCGGGCAACGCAAAAGAGCGCCGGGATGCAAACGCTTTAAGCCACGCGAAAAAGCAAGAGTGGAAAGCGAATAGCATTTATAGAAGGCGCGCGGCATGATCTCAAGGATCTTTGACGAGGGGAAGCTGATCACCTGCAAAAGGTCGCAGCGATAAAAGGCATACGCCGAAACGAGAAAAAGGGAGGCGGGAAGGGTAACCGAGGAAAAGGCGCAGCCGTGGAAGGCGTATTGGCCGAGGCGCGTGATCCCATCGGAAATCGAAAGTTTTAAAATACGGCGACGGCACCCATACCAAGGGGCGTGATATTCACGCCCGAAATCGGGCACCTCTCCCTTCCCTTCGATATACAGGGTGTTCTCGCTAACGCGGTAGGATACCGTGTGCGACAGTTGCCCCGTAAAGCCCGAAGCTGCTTCTTTTTCCATAACCGTTCTCCCTAAATATATATATAAAGATACTTATAAAAATAAGGATATCACAAAAAGCTTTTTCTGTCAAGCCTTTATGTGCCCCTCTTTTATTTCTTCCCCCCAAACCGTTTGAGAAGTTTTCTTTACATATGATTCCAATAAAAAGAGCGGCGCCCTTCCAAAAGGTGTGGGAAGGGCACCGCTTGTTCTTTTTTTACCTTTGCTTTTCACCTACTCGCTTTATTTTGCGCCGAGTGGGCGGCGTTTGGAGGCAACGAAGCGTTGCGCCCTCTTTTAGGCCATTCGGGAAGAAAAAATGGTGCAGGGCGAGGCGCAAGCCCGCAAAGACCGCGATGGCGTAGAAACCTACGCCGAGTGGGCGGCGTCGGGCGGCAACGAAGCCATCCGCCATTTTTTCGACCGAAGGCGGAAATAGTGGATAAAACAGCCCATATGGAAGAGCGCCGTTATGACCCAAGAGATCGGATAACAGAGGAAGAGACCGCCGATCGTATGAAAGTCGGGGAGGGGGAAGACGGTGTAGATCCACAAAAGGCGCAATCCGCACACGCCGAGGATGGTGGCGACCATGGGGAGGAAGGAGACGTTCAAGCCGCGCAGACCACCGAGGAAGATCTCCATAATACCGCAAAGGAAATAAAACATCATCACAGCCCCCATTCTTTCATACGCATAGGGGAGCGCATCGGGCGCATCGGGTAGATACGCGCCGACAAACTGCTCTTTAAAGAGCATCATCGTGCCCGATACCAAGCTGCCGACGAGGGTGACGATGATCAGGCAGAAAAGGATACCTCGCTTGATGCGGCCGTACTTCCCTGCCCCATAGTTCTGCCCCGAAAAGGCCGTGGCGGCTTGGGAAACGCTGTTCATCGAAACGTAGCAGAAGCTTTCAAGCGAGGCGGCCGCCGCCCCGCCCGCCGTAGCGGCGGCACCGAAGCTGTTGATACCGGCTTGCAACAGCGTATTGGAAAGACCGAATACCGTGCTTTGTATCCCGGCAGGGATCCCGATCCGCATGATGTCCCCAAAATGGCGGAGAGAAAAGCGCAGCTTTTTGATCTCCAAGCGGCAGGAATTTTCATAGCGCATCAAGGCGCGAAGGACGAGAAAGGCCGAAACGCAAAGCGAGGTGACGGTCGCGATCGCAACGCCGGCAACGCCCAGGTTGCAAACGATCACGAGGAAAAGGTTCAAAAGGACGTTGACGGTGCCCGCAACGCACATATAGATCAAGGGGCGGCGGGTATCCCCCAGCGTACGCATAATGCTAAACCCGAAGTTATAAAGAAGGGTCGCGGGGGCGCCGAGGAAATAAATGCGCATATAAAGCGTCGAAAGCGGCAGAATGGCCTCGTCGGTATTCATCAAAACCAACAAGCGGGGGGAGATCACCCAGCCGACGACCGCCATAAAAAGACCGGCGAAAAGCGCCGTCAGCATCGCGGTATGCACGATGCGGGAAGCATCGGCATCCCGTTTCGCGCCGACCGCCATCGCGACCGCGGTGGCAGCCCCCACCGAAAGCCCCATAAAGAGCGCCATCAAAAGCGAAGTAAGCGAGGAGGTCGCCCCGACCGCCCCGACCGCCAGCTCCTTGTCCGCACCGAAGTTCCCGACGACGATGAGGTCCGCGGCGTTGAAAAACAGCTGCAAAAAGCTGCTGGCTATGATCGGCAAGGAGAAAAGAAGGATCTTAAAAAACAGGGGGCCGTTCAGCATATCGATCTCATGCTTCTTTTTGACCGAAACCATTTTTTCTTCCTCGCTTTCTTTTCGTTTGGGGCGTAACCAAGGTTGAGTATAGCACCCCAAAAAGGAAAAGTCAAGATGGAAAAAACAATGTTTTTAAAAGGGCCGAAGCGCCGCAAAAAAGAAAAGGCGACACCCATTGGTATCGCCTTTCTCTCTTTATTTACAAACGATCTTGACGTTCGCGGGCACGATCCCGGTCGCCTCGTAGACGATCTCGCCGATCTGGGCTACCTGCGAAGCAATGAGCGGCTCCTCTGACTTCACGATCACGTTGATGCTCTCGCCGTTGATGACCGCTACGCACTCCTCGAAGCCTTTGGCTTTCACGAGGCTTTCGATGTTGGCCTCATCCTCGATATCCTTGGCGATGCGGCTGATCTGCACCATGGCCTCTTGCTTGGTGGTCTCCTCGGCGTCATCGCTTTCAACGACGTCCTGCAAAACCGCTAAGGCCTCGTCTCTGGCTTGGCGACGCGAAAGCTGGGCGGCTGCAAAATACGTAGAGATATCAACTGTATCCCCCGTCCCGTCGCCCCCGACGGTATCGTCCATATTGTTATCCCCGTATCCGAGATCGCCGACCGAGCCGTAGAACCACAGATAATTGAGATAGACCGCCATACCGATCAGCAAAACGGCACAGACGATGATGAGATTGCGCTTTCCGTTCTTGGAAAAAAGCTTTGATTTTAAGGATATTTTCGCCATACGTGTTCCTCCGCACATTGGTTTTCTGTATTACCATATATATGAGGTCGATGCCTCTGCTATAACCGCTTTTTTTACTTTTTTTCGGTGATCTTTATTTGATGGCTGCCAATGCCCAAAGAGGCCGAAAGCAGGGCGCTAAGCTCCTCCTTCACCGCTTGATTTCCCCCGCCTCGACAAACGACGGCGACCCCCTCGACCCTTGGAGGATAGCTTTCAAGAAGCACCGGCTTTCCCCCGGAAAGAAGAACCCCGCCGCTCGGCCCCTCGGCGTAGGCGTACCCCTCGTAGCTTTCAAGCGTCAGCAAAACGCGTACCTCCCCAACCCCCTTGACCTCGCGGCAAAGGGCGGTGACCTCCTCGGTTAGAACCGCGCGGTATTCGTCGGCCGACGGGAGGGACGCCACCTCCTCTTCCTTCGTCGTCATATTCCCGAAAAGCAAAAGAAGAACGCCCAAGATCCCCAATAAAACGAAGCTCCACTTCCCCTTTAAAAAGGAGACGAGCGAAAAAAGACCGCCCCCCTTTTTCTCCTTTTCATCCTTCACTTATAGATCACCTCACATTCAGCCCCCGTATTGTCGGTTATATATCGCCTAATCGACGGCAGATCGCACGTCAACGCGCTCCCCGAAAGAGAAAGCGTCAAATGCCGCACCAAGACCGTGTTATCAATCACGTCGGCGCTTACCGTTACCTCGATCTCCTTTTCCTTTAAGGAAAAACGCTCGCAGATCGAAGCCTTGATCCCCCTCGCTACCTCCTCTATGAGCCTTTCCTCCCAGATCGTATCCCCCTCCTCCTTCCCGTACGAAAAGTCCCCTTCAAAGGAAGGATCGCTATCGAGAAGTCCGGAAAGAGGAAACACAAGGCAGGAAAGCAACACGAGCGAAAGGACAAACTGCACGCCCTTTCCGCTCTTGCCCTTGGGGCTGAGTAAGGAAAGAAGCGCGCAAGCACCGCTAACGAGAAGAAGCGTTTCAAAATAAGACGCCATATTACCCCCCCAGCGCCACGCGGCTTTTCATAAAGACGGCGGCAATAAAGATAAAAAGCATAAAGGAAAGCGCCACCGCCGCAAGGCAAAGGTCAAGCAGCCCTCGAAAGGCGCGCAGAAGGCGAACGTAAGGAGAGCCTACGCCCAAAAGCTCAAAGAAGGAAGAGGAAAGAGAAAGGCAAAGCCTTGATAAAAGCAGACTGACGAGCGAAGGCAGAGCCGAGGAGAACAAAACGGCGCACACGCCCCCACCCGCCGTGGCACGTAAGAAGGAGACCGAGGAAGCAAGGGCCGAAAGACCGCTGCTGACCGTCCCCCCTACGGTGGGGATCATATTCCCGACGGCGAACTTCACCGTACGCAGGGTGAAGCTGTCGGCGGCGTTGCCGAGTACGCTTTGAAAGGAAAGCGCCGCCCCCGTCAGCATACAACCGAAGGAAAGAAGCGTCGTATAAAGATTTTTCAGCGAGGAAACGAGACCGTCTGTGCGGATCTCCCCCACCGCGCTCACCAGCAAAAATCCAAGCAAAAGGCGAAGAAGAGGCATAAGAACCGCGGCGCCCAGATTTTCAAGAAGAAGCGAAAGGGCAAAAAGCGCCCCGCCCCCCACGGTAGCCCCCGCGGTATTTCCGCCCGCCAGATACAGGCTCGCCATTACGGGGGCAAAAAGATCGGAAAGCGCGCAAAGATCGGTAAGAAAGGCTTCGGAAAGCCGAAAGACCCCCAAAAACCGCTCGTAAAGAAACAAAACGAGCGAGATCGAAAGCACCCCGTCAAGCACCTTACCCGTCCCCGAGGAGAGTTTTTCACGCATAAGGGCAGTCAGCGAAAGAAGAAGCCCGATCCCCAAAAGCGTTGAAAGGGTCGCAAGCGCCGAGGGCGACTCACCCGAAAGCGAATCGATCACAAGCGAGAAAAGATATTCGATCCCCAGCCGATGAAGAAGCTGCCCGTTTCCCTCTTCGGACAGCGGATCCCCGATCCCAAGGTCGGGAAGCGAAGCGAAAAAATCGCGAACCGCCGTCTCCTCTTTTTCGGTATTTCCGTATTCCTCGGCCGAGGCAAAAAGCGGCGTTATGCCTAAAAAAAGCAAGGAAACGAGAAAAAGAAGAAGGAAGCGGCGAGCGCCCTTTCTCTCTTTTTTCCGTTGCCTTATCCCCCGATCAGCCCGACACATATCGAAAAAAGGCGCGAAAGGGTCGGCAACGCCAGCACCACGATCTCGGCCTTGGCGCAAAGCTCCAGTCGATCGCCAAGCCCCGCTTCCCCCAATTCGCGGCAGACGTCGGCGGTAAAGGAGGAAAGAAGCCCGACCGAAAGCGCTTTCAGGGAAAGCCCGAAGCTTTCGGAAAACAAGCCGTCCTTTGACAGCGCCGAGAGAAAGGTCACCGCCTCGCCGTACCGCGTAAGAAGCGGTACAAGGAAAAGGACGCAGGTAAGCGCCGAAAGAGCGACGGCAAACCGCGCGCCGCCTGCCTCTTTTATCACCAACGCGCAAAAAGCGCAAAGAAGCGCCAGACCGCAAAGCTTGATCATCAGAAGCCGAAGATCGACCGAATGCTTTCATAAAGCGCCCCGATCTCCTTGATCAGCATCATCAATACCAAAACGATCCCCGTAAGCGAGACGAGCATCGCCTGCTCATCCCGACCCGCCTTCGATAGGATCTGGCAGGATACGGTCACCAGCATGCCGACCCCCGCCACCTTCAAGATCAAGCCTATGTCCATTTTTTCCCCCTGTTTGTCCTTGTTCTTCGTTTTGTAAAAGCCGCGGACACCCCACGGCTTATCTCATTTATATGCTTACAGCAAAAAAATAATGACCATGCCCGCCGCGCAAAAAAGCAGGGCGCGGCAAAGGCGCGCCCGCTTCGGCGCTTCTCGTTTTGCCCCCTCCAAAAGCTCGCTGAGCGCGCCGATATAATAATCAAGGCGGGCAAGCTCCTCCGAAAGATAGCGCTTTCCAAGCTCTTCCCCAAAGGCGGAAAGAAGCAAATAGACCTCATCGGTAACCGAAAGGCGGGGGCGGGCGGCGGACAGCGCCGCCGAAAAGCCCTCGTTCCGCAAAAGCTCTAAAAAGCCGCAGGAGGAAAGCGCCTCGTTCGAAAAGCGCGAAAAGATCTCTCCCGTCGGGGTACCGAAGGAAGCGATCTCGGCGCGAAGGAAGCGTAAAAGGCGCAAAAAGCCCTCCCCCTCACTCGCCTTCTTTTTTTCTTTGTCAAGATAGGCGCGGCAGATTGAAAAAAAGCAACCGCCGACAAGGCACGCACCAAGAATTTTTATCAGCATAAGCTCTCCTTTTCGATAAACGAACCAATCTCCTTTTCAAACGTAACGGCATAGAAAAAACGTTCTTCTTTTCGCTCGATTCCAATATACGCCCCGAAAGCACCCGCCTTTCGCAAAAGAGCGATCGGTGGGCGGGAAAGAAGCGAAGAAAGGCTCGCCCCGTGGGCACTGCAAAGAAGCGGTACGCCGCACCCCACCGCCAAGCGAAGCGCCTCTGCCTCACGCATCCCACCGATCTCGTCGCAAACGAGGAATTCGGGGGAAAGCGATTTGATCGCTTGAAGAATCGCTTCCTCGCGAGGGTATTCACGCAATACGTCAAGAAGGGCATCGGGGGAAAAGAAGGCGGAGGAATAAAGCTCGCCGCGACTGTCAAGCAAAACGACCCGACGGGGACAAGCATCCCCCGAAAGCCGATCGGAAAGCGCGCGAAGAAGCGTGGTCTTGCCGCCGTTCGGGGGGGAATACACCAAAAGCCCCTCTCCCCTTTGCAAGGATAAAAGCGCCCGATAAGCCTCTTCTCCGATCCCCCTTACCATATGTGGAATGCGAAAGCAAAAGCCGCTGATATCCACCACCGAGGAAAGGACGCCCCCCTCGGTAAGGGCTCGCCCGCAAAGCCCCACGCGTACGCCACTAGGAAGGTCGATATACCCGTTTTTGATGCTTTCCCGATACGCATAGACCGAGCCGCGGCAAAGCCGCGAGAGAAGCGCGTCACGCTCCTCTTCCCTCATCACGTATGAAAGGCGGATGTTTTTATCGGAAACCGTCAGCGAGGCGCATCGGTGAAGCCTTAGGCGGATCTCGTCAAGCCCCGAAAGGGGATCAGCGGGATTTCTTCTTACGAGCGCCTCCCGAACGGGGATCGGCAAAAGCGAAAGAAAGTCGCCCGTCATAGCCCAAAAAGACGGCAAACAGCCGCCGAAAGCAGCATACAGATAAGCATCATAAGGGCGGCAAGCGGCAAAGCGTAGCGGCTCTTTTTTAAGCCGACCGAGGAAAAATACAGCGAGATCACATAGAAAAAGGTATCGCTCGTCCCCGCGAATACGGAGGCAAAGACCCCCGTCTCGCTATCGGCCCCGTAGCGGCTGAACAGCCCCTCTAAAAGCGCCGTGGAGCCGCTGCCCGAAAAGGGGCGCAGAAGAATAAGGGGCAAAGCGTCCTTGGGAATACCGAACACCTCGACGAGCGGAGAAAGAAAGGAGGCCAAAAGCTCGGGAAAGCCCGAAGCAGAAAGCATCGAGGTCCCGACCGACAAAAGAAGGAGCGAGGGAAAGATCGAAAGCGTGATCCTTTCTCCCTCCTTTATCCCAAGGTCCAGATCCTCATAAAGCGGCTTTTTATGAAAGAAAAGCAGAAGGGAGCAAAAAAGAAGGCAAAGCGGCAAAACGAGTGAAGAAAGAAGCCCGATCATCTCTTTTTATCCCCCCGATAAGGAAAAAGCCTCGCAAAAAGGCGGCAAAGGAAGGCACAGGAAAGCGTACAAAGAAGCCCTACCGTAAGGATCGCGGGTAGGACCCGCGAGGGAGAGGGAGAGCCCGCCGCCGCACGCAGGGCAAGCAGGGTCGTCGGCAAGAGCGAAAAGGCGTTGCTGTTTAAAACGGCAAGAGTAATCATATCGTCGGTCGGTGCCTCCTTATGGGGATTTTCCTCCTGCATTTTTTGCATGGCCGAAAGCGCAAAGGGAGTGGCGGCGTTAGAAACGCCGAGAAGATTAGCCGAGATCGAAAGACAGATCTCCTCGCGCCCCGCCTGATTTTTTTCGGCATGTGGGAAGCAAAGCCGCAAGAAGGGAGAAAGCAGTCGACTGAGAAGGCCGATCGCCCCCGCCCCCCGAAGAAGCGAAAGAAGCCCCGTGCAAAGGCATTGCATGCCAAGAAGCGCAAGGCTCACGGTCACCGCGCGCGCGGCGCCCGAAAAGATCGCCCCCTGTAATGCTTCGATCTGCCCCGTGAAAAGCGAAGAAAGAAAGGAGAGCGAAATAAGCAAGGCGAAAATGCGTCCAACCATAAAAAATCCCCCGACAGGTTTTGCCAATTTCTTGCAAAAAAAGCTAAAATATGGAATATTGCCTTGACATTCGACCGAAAAAATGCTACAATAAGACCACCAAAACTCATGGAGGTAACGGTATGCAATCGACCGGAATGGTTAGAAAGATCGACGAGCTGGGGCGTGTGGTGATCCCGATGGAGATGCGCCGCAGCATGAATATTGCCGACGGGGATTCCTTTGAGATCTTCGTAGACGGAGACCGCATCGTGCTCTCCAAATACGTACCCCTTTGTATCTTCTGCGGAAGCGGAGAGGGTCTTAAGGAGTTCGGCGGGAAAAAGATCTGCCGCAAGTGCCGCGAGGAGATCAACGCACGCTGATTTTTTATAGGATATGAAGAAAAAAGGCGGTTTAGAACCGTCTTTTTCGCTTGATGAAAGGAGTTTTTTCATGGAAACGGCGCAAGAAAAAACCAAAAACGCCCAAAGCCTCGGCTTTCCTTGCAAAAGCTGCGGAAGCCTTTTGGAATACAGCCCCGAGCGCGGCAAGCTTTTTTGCGAATACTGCAAGGGGGAGGAGGATATCCCCTCCGAAAAAATAGAAGCGCCCGAATATCTTTACGACCCGCACAGTGACTCGGCCACCGCCCCCGACTGGGAGGAGGAGGGAGATCTTTCGCTTGTTTGCCCCTCCTGCGGTGCCGAAACGGTTACGGGGGCGATCCGGCATAGTGTCAGCTGCCCCTTCTGCGGCTCGCATTACGTACGAGAGCCCGAGCCCTCGCAAAAGATCATCCGCCCCGAAACCCTCATCCCCTTTGGGATCGGGAAGAACGAGGCCAAGGAGCGCTTCCATAAATGGGCCAAGCGTCGCCTTTTGGCACCGAACGCCTTCCGCCGCGCCGCAAAAGCCCCCGATATGCAAGGGGTATATCTGCCCCACTTCACCTTTGATACCGACCTTTTGACCGCCTACCGCGGCGAGGGAGGGCGCACCCACGTGCAGACCTACACCGTAAGGGTCAACGGAAAGACCCAAACGAGAACCCGTACCTACACGGTCTGGTATCCGATCGCGGGCAGCAACCGTATGCAGCTTGACGATCTTCCCTTCTGCGCTTCAGGGAGCGTGGACGGCAAGCTTCTTGACAAGATCCGCCCCTTCAGCGGCAAGGTTTTGAACGTATATAACCCCGCCTTTTTGGCCGGCTTCGTGGCCGAGCGGTATTCGCTGGGACCCCGTGACGGGTTTTCCGAGATCAAAAGCCTCGCCGAAAGGAGAATGGTGGAGGAGATCAAGCGGCGCTGTGGCTACGACAGCTACCGCATGATGAGCTACGATCATACCTATAACCGCGTGCTTTTCAAGCACATTCTTCTCCCCGTTTGGATGTCTACCTATCGCTTCCGCGACCGCGCTTATCCCTTCTTCGTCAACGGCGAGACCGGGAAAGCGGCGGGAAAAGCCCCCCTCTCCCCTCTTAAGGTCGCTTTGCTCGTGCTCTTCTCGATCGGTCTTCTTGCCCTGCTTTCGGTTTTGTTCGCCGGTGCCGGGGAAAGCCTTCTCATCACCCCTCCGCCCCTACCGGAGCTTGCGGCCTTCCCTCTTTCCCTGGGTTCCCTTTGCGCCGTGGAGAAAGAGGAGGAGATCGCGCCTTTTGAAAAGGCAGACGAAACGGAATATACTGAATAAGAAAAAGCCTTGCACATCCAAGGCTTTTTCTTATTTATTGGGACCGAAGCCGACTCTCTTTCCTTTTTCTTTGCAAAATAGTCACAATTTGTTTCCAATAAACGCTTATTTTATTAAGGTGAAAAAATGTATAATAGTATGCGAAAAAGAATATTGTATGAAAAAGGGCTTATCAGAAGCCACGGAAAGGACGCTATGCTACAGCTGATCAACGTCAAAAAGGATTATTACGCTGCCGGGGAGACAGTGCAGGCCCTGCGCGGGGTCTCGCTTTCCTTTCGAAAGAACGAGTTCGTTTCGATCCTCGGCCCCTCGGGCTGTGGGAAAACCACGCTTTTAAACATCATCGGAGGACTTGACAAATACACCGAGGGAGAGCTTACCATTGCGGGAAAGCCAACCTCCTCCTTTTCCGACCGTGATTGGGACGTATACCGCAACCATCGCGTCGGCTTTGTTTTCCAGAGCTATAACCTGATCCCCCACCAAACCATTCTGCAAAACGTAGAGCTGGCCCTTACCATCGGCGGTATGGCGAAGGAAGAGCGCGTAGCCAAGGCTAAGGCGACGCTGGATCGCGTTGGGCTTCGCGGCCTTTATAAAAAACGCCCCAACCAGCTTTCGGGGGGGCAGTGCCAGCGCGTAGCCATTGCGCGTGCCCTCGTCAACGACCCCGAGATCCTTTTGGCCGACGAGCCCACAGGGGCGCTGGACACCAAAACGAGTGCCCAGATCTTAGACCTCATCCGCGAGATCGCAGGGGAACGTCTGGTCATCATGGTTACCCATAACCCCGAGCTTGCCGAAATCTATTCCACCCGTATCGTCCAGCTAATCGATGGGCAGGTTGTATCCGACACCAATCCCTATTCGCCCGAGGAGGAGGCAAACGAGGCGGCAAACGAGCCAACCTCTCCTCAAAAAGGGCAAAAGAAGGAAAGAGCCAAGATGTCGCTCTTGACCGCCTTCCGTCTTTCAGCGCGGAACCTGATCTCCAAGCGCCGCCGTACCGCCCTTGTCGGAATCGCAGGCTCGATCGGAATCATCGGTATTTCGATGGTTCTCTCGATCTCGACCGGTATCCGCGGCTATATCGCCTCGATGCAAGACGATATGCTTTCGGGCAACCCCATCCAGATCACCGAAACGACATACGATCTCAACACGCTGACAGGGCTGATGAAGGCGACCGAAAATTCGCCGCTTACGAAGCTGCCCGAGAGAGTGTATGTCAATTCTCTTATCAAGTATTTGGCCAAAACCAACGAAACAGTCTCCAACTTCCTGGTGAAAAACGAGATCTCGAAGGATTACGTTGATTACGTGCTTTCGATGCCCGAAGAAAGCCGAGCCGCTATCAAGCTTGGCTACGGCATTGATCTATCGCATTCGATCTTTACCGAGGTCAAGCAAAATGCCACCGCTTCGCCTACCGCCCTTTCGGTCACGGCCCTTACCGCCACCTACACCTCGATCTTAAAGGAGACCGAGGGGCTTGGGCAATACGCCTCGTACGCTTCCTCGCTTGGCTCTTTGTTTGCCGAAATACCGAATAACCTCGACTATATCGCCTCGCAATACGATGTGATGGCGGGGCGTCTGCCAAACGCCAAGGATGAGATCGTTCTGGTTCTCGATGCCGAAAGCAGCCTTTCCGACCTCTTTTTGGCCAAGCTTGGCTTCTTTAACCAGGAGGAATTTTTAAACCTTATTTACGACGCCACCGAGGATGAGCTGTTCGACGAAGCTGCCTCCTACCGCGAATACTTCGATTTCGACGATATCTTAGAGAAAAAGCTGACCTTCTATCCGAACGACGCCCTTTATAACAAAAACGAGGGTATGGCCGCGATGAAGGGCGCCTTCTCCTATAACGCCTACGCCAAGGATATGGAGGAAGAAGGGCTTACGCTCAACATCGTCGGTATTCTGCAGCCGAAGGAGGAGATCTCGTTTGGCTGTCTCGGAACCGGTATTTACTATACCAAGGCCTTTACCGATCACGTATTGGAAGTCAACCGCGACTCCGAGATCGTTTCGTACCTCCTTGAAAAGGGTCAGGATAACTTCCAAAGCATGACGATGAACGGCACACCCTACGGCATCACCTATACCTACACCTATATCTTCCGCGGCGAAGAAAAAAGCGCTACGGGCTTCGTCGGCTCCCCGCTTTCGATGAATGATCTTGCTTCCTCAATGGGCGGTATGACGGGCGGCGGCTCGGATAGCGGCGCAGGCGGTAGCTCGGGTGGTAGTAGCTCGGGTAACGGCACAGGCGGCATGGGCGGCGGTATGGGCGGCATGGGCTCACTCAATATGCTGGCCGATATGATGACGCTTTCTCTACGCGACCTCGGTGGGGCCACGCTTCCCTCCTCAATTACCATCTACCCAACGACCTTTGACGAAAAGGATCTGGTCACTGATTGGCTGGACAAATGGAACGACGAGGAGCTGACGCTCACCTTCGGCGAAACGACGCTGGAGGGGGACGCGCGCAGCCAGGTCACCTATACCGATAATCTTGAGATTGTCATCAGCCTGATCAATGCGATGATCGATGTGGTATCAACGGCGCTGATCGCCTTTACCTCGGTCTCGCTCTTGGTTTCCTCGGTCATGATCGGAATTCTCACCTACGTCTCGGTTACCGAACGGATCAAGGAGATCGGCGTCATTCGCTCGCTTGGTGGACGCAAGAAGGACGTCAAGCGTCTTTTCAACGCTGAAACCTTTATTATCGGAACACTGGCGGGGCTTATTGCGATCCTCACCACCGCCCTGCTTTCGGCCTTCCTCAATTTCCTCGTTTACACGTTAGCCGGAGTCACGGTCACGGCTTATCTGCCCTTGAAGGAAGCCGTCGTTATGATCGCACTTTCGGTCGGCCTTACCCTCATTTCGGGGCTTATTCCCGCGGCCGCTGCCGCCCGAAAGGACCCTGTGGTAGCCCTGCGTACCGAGTAAGATCCGCTTTCCCATAAAACAAAAAGGGACGGGTTAGCGTTACATAACGCTAAGCCGTCCCTTCTTATTCTCATTAGAAAGCATCACAAACGGTTTTTTTCTTGGGCTCATCCGAAAAGCTCTCCCGTAAAACCAGCGTTGCATGGCACACAAATTCGCTTGGCGGCGTCTCCTTTTTGAGGATCGCCCTCATGATCGCTACAGCCTCGCGGCACAAAATTTCAAGATGATTATCGATACTCGTCAGCGTGGGCGTCGCACACTCGCAAAGCGAGGAGTTATCGCACCCCACCACGAAGCGGGAAAGTCCCTTTTGCAAAAGCGCCTTTTGCGCCCCGATCGCAATGAGATCCTCGGCCGCCAAAACGGCGTCGGGACAAAAGCCCTCCCGAAGCAGTCCTTCGATCGCCAAGGCACCGCCCTCAACGCTGTTTTCAACCGTCAGCATACGGACCTTTTCGGGCTCGATCTCGCCTTGCGCGATCCCACGGAAAAAGCCCTCTTCCTTGCGGTGGCCGCCCGCGCTATCCTCGTTCTGCAAAAAGCAAAAGCTTTTGGCTCCGCTTTTCAGAAGGCGGTATACCGCCCCCTCGACGGCATCGACCTCGTCGCAATAGACCGAATAGATATTCTCCCCCTCGATCTTGGCGTTGATCAGAATAAGCGGGGCGCGCTTCGCCGCCTCCTTCAGTGCCCCCTCGGCCAAAAGAAAGCCCGAACCGATCGCGAATACCGCGTCGGTCTGCTTGGCAGCCATATACGAAAACTGCTTGCAAATGCCCTCCTCCTCATTGCCGGTACAACCAAGCAAGGTATCGAAGCCGCGCCGACGGAGCTCGGCTTGCAAAAGGGCTACCGCCTCGGCGTAAAAGCTATCCCGCAGATCGGTGCAAAGCACCCCGACAAGACGCATGCTGGCGGTCGTTAAGCCACGGGCAAAGGCGTTGGGGCGATATCCCTCTTCCTTGATAATGCCCTTGATGCGGGCGGCGGTTTTGGGAGAAACCTTTTCGCCTCCGTTCAAAACGCGCGAAACGGTTGCGATCGATACGCCCGCCTTTTCGGCGATCTCGTAAATATTCATCTCTTCCCCCTTTTTCTCTTTTCCTTCATTATAAACCTTTTTGAAAAAAAGTCAAGAACCGCCTTGACAAAGCGCCCTTCTTGCCGTATAATCAAATTGTAAGCGCTTACAAGAATCTCCTTAGGAGATTGGGCGCGCACCCCGAAGTTCTTTCGCGATCGCTCGCAAAAGAAAAAAGCGAGGCGCAACCCCCTCGCGGAAACGGAAGGATCTTTTATGATAAAACTGACCAACGTACGCCCCGTTACGGCCGACGGCATTTTAGAAGCCACCGCCGTATATCTTGACGGTGAGAAGATCAAAGCCGTCGGAGAAAAGGGGCTTTCTTTCGATGTGGAGATCGACGGCGGCGGGCGCTATCTTGCCCCCGGCTTTATCGATACCCACGTACACGGCGGCGGAAACGCCGATTTTATGGACGGTGGGGTCGCCCCCATGGTACAGGCGGCCAAGGCGCACCTTGCCCACGGCACGACCACGATCTATCCCACCACCCTCTCGGCCTCGCCTGCGGATCTCTTACAGGCGATCGACGATTTCAAAGCTTTAAAGGAAAACCGCGCGAATGAGATCCTGCCCAACCTGCCCGGTATGCATTTTGAGGGGCCCTATTTTGCCGTATCCCAATGCGGCGCCCAGCCCCCGCACCTCATTACCCCCCCGATCGAAAAGGATTATACCGAAATGCTGGCACGCGCCGAGGGGCTGATTAAAAAATGGAGCTTCGCGCCCGAGCTGCCAGGCGCCCTCTCCTTCTGCGACGATCTGGTGAAGGCGGGCGTTATGCCCTGCATCGGCCATACCGAAGCAACGTTTGAGGACGTAAAGGCCGCCTATGAGCACGGCGCCAAATCCTTAACCCACTTCTATTCCTCGATGTCCACCATCACGCGGCGTGACGGCTATCGCATCGCGGGCGTTGTAGAAGCGGGATACCTTCTTGACGGGCTTCTCATTGAGATCATTGCCGACGGGCATCACCTGCCCCGGCCGATCTTACAGATGATCTTAAAGCTCATTGATAACAAACGTATCACCCCTGTGACCGACGCTATGCGCGGCGCCTCCATGCCCGAGGGTCCCTCGGTGCTGGGGAAGGATTGGCCCTGCATCATCGAAGGGGGCGTTGCCAAGATGCCCGACCGCAAGAGCTTTGCCGGCAGCGTAGCGACGGCCGACCGTCTCTTAAAGACGCTCGTTGAGATCGCGGGTCTTTCTCTTCCCAAGGCCTCGGCGATGCTCAGCGCCAACCCGGCGCGCGCCATGGGCCTTGAAGGCAAGGGTATCCTTGCCGAGGGGTACGATGCGGACCTTGTGCTTCTTGATAACGACCTTTCGGTCAATTCGGTGTTCGTTATGGGTAAAAAAGCCCTTTGAGATAGCGAAATATTATTTTTGTTTACATAAGGAGATTGATCATGGAAAAGAAAAAAACTGTACTGGTCGGTACCGGCCACCGCGGCATTTCCTCGTACGTTTCCCCGATCGTTACCGGGCATCTTTCGGATGCCGTTGAGCTTTGCGGCGTTTACGATTTGGTCAAAGAGCGTGCCGAGCTTTGCGGGAAGACCTACAACGTTCCGGTATATTACGATTTCGAAGAGATGCTCAATGCCGTTAAGCCCGATTTCGTTATCGTTACCTGCACCGACAGCGATCACCACGACTATATCATCCGCGCGCTGGAAGCCGGCTACGACGTTGCCTCCGAAAAGCCGATGACCAACACGGTCGAAAGAGCCCGCGCCATTCTTGAGGCCGAGAAGAAGAGCGGCAAGCGCGTGTACGTCACCTTCAACTGCCGTTACATGCAACCGTTTGAGGATCTGAAAAGAGTGATCAGCAGCGGCGTAATCGGCGACGTCCGTCACGTGGATCTTACCTGGCTGCTTGACCGCAAGCACGGCACCAGCTACTACCGCCGTTGGCACGGAAAGATGAAGTATTCGAACAGCCTTCTGCTTCATAAGTCCACCCACCACTTCGACCTTGTCAACTGGATCATCGGAAAAGAGCCCGAGTCGGTCTTTGCCGATTGCAAGCAGGAATTCTACGGCAAGAACGGTCCCTTCCGCGGCAAGAACTGCCGTAACTGCGACCACACCGCCGAATGTCCCTTCTATTGGGATGCCACCACGGACAAATTCGATAAAGAGTATTTCGTTGACCTTGAGCCGTATTCGGGCTATTGCACCGACAACTGCGTATTCGGCGAGGACGTCGATATCTACGATAACATGGCTCTGCTCGTCAAGTATACCGACGGTACGACCATGAACTATTCACTGACCACCTATAACTCCGAAGAGGGCAGCCTCTTCCGCTTTATCGGAACGAAGGGCCGCATTGAGTTCTCGCACATCCAGAGCAGCCATGCCGGCGGTTACCAGAACATGGCGATCAAGGTCTATCCGGTAGACGCAGAACCCTACGAGATCCCCACCGAGTTCGGAAAGGGCGATCACGGCGGCGGTGACAGCAAGCTGCGTGACGATATCTTCCGCGGTACCACTCCCGAAAACGATCCGCTCGGCCGTTGCGCTTCGAGCTACGACGGATATCTGTCGCTGCTCATCGGCGCCCTGGCGGTTGAATCCGAAAAGAGCGGCAAGCGCGAATTCCGCCCTGCCGACATCACGAAAAATTAAAAATTTAATATAGAGAAAGGATTATTCTTATGGAAATCAGAATCTGCAAAACCAAAGAAGAGCTTGGCGCCAGCGCCGCTCATCACGTTGCCGGCGTTCTCAACCGCTGCATCGCCGAAAAGGGCCACGCCCGCATCGTTCTTTCGACCGGTGCCTCCCAGTTCGACACCATCGCCGCCCTCGTGAAAGAGAACGTTGACTGGACCAAGGTCGATATGTTCCACCTCGACGAGTACGTCGATCTGCCCGAGACCCACATCGCTTCCTTCCGCCGCTACCTGCGCGAGCGCTTCGTCGAGAAGCTTCCCTGCGCCCTTCGTTCGGTCAACTTCGTTGACGGCACCAAGGAAGGCATCGAGGCCCTGACCAAGAAGCTGCGTGAGGACGTGATCGATATCGGTCTGATCGGTATCGGTGAGAACACCCACATCGCCTTCAACGACCCGCCCGCCGACTTCAACACCCGCGAGGCCTACATCATCGTTAACCTTGACGAAGCCTGCCGCCGCCAGCAGATGGGCGAGGGCTGGTTCCCCACCTTCGACGATGTGCCGAAGCAGGCCGTTTCGATGACCACCTACCAGATCATGCAGTGCAAGGAGATCGTTTCCTGCGTTCCTTACGCCGTTAAGGCCAACGCTCTTTACAAGACCCTGAACACCCATGAGACGACCCCCATGGTTCCCTCGACCCTTCTTAAGGAGCATGAGAACTTCCTGATCTACGCCGACGCCGATTCCGCGAAGGATATCATCAGCTTCACGTTCTGATAAAGTAGATCTATTCAGCAAAAGGAGATGCGAGCTTCGCATCTCCTTTTATCTATTTAAGGAAACAATAAATCTCCCCTATCCAAACCTTCCGCATCAAATATGAGAGCCTTTCCTTTACTATGGAAGAAGCTTTTTGGCGGAACGCTTTTGGGGGCGACGCATAAGATAATATCGAAAGGGATTTTTCCCTTGAAATAAACGGAGGACTTTCTCGATGAATAACTGCTTGTGCCATCTTTTCGACGATAACTGCACCTGGATCATTATTATCGCCCTGATCATCCTTTGTTGCTGCTGCCACGGGTAATCCTTACTCGCAGCGCGACTATACCGCCCGAGGGAAGGGATTTTACTCCCTTCCCTTTTTTTATTCGTCATAAATAGGGGCGCCCCCTCATACCTTATACTACAAAGAAAAAGGCGGGAGGGCCACCTATGTTTATTTATTCGATGCGCGCCAGCACCTTAAAATTTTTCGGCGCGGTTTTTCTTTCACTGGCTTTATTTCTGACGTTGCTGGCCTTAACGGCGCCGGTCGATGCCGCGGGGGGCGAGGATACCGAGGTCGTTAATTACGGGGGTATTCGCACCGAGGAAGAGCGGATCGCGTTTTTAGAGAGCTTTGGCTGGCAGGTAAAGCCCACCGACAAGGAGGTCACCGAGTTTCTTCTGCCGAAGGAATTTGACCGCATCCTTTCGGGATATAATGAGATCCAAAAGGAGCAGGGGCTGGATCTTTCAAGATACCGCAACAAAAGAGTAAAGCGCTACGTATACGAGGTGGAAAACTACGAGGAGGCCAAGGGGACGGTGTACGCCACGCTTCTTATGTACAATAACCGCGTGGTGGCCGCCGATCTTTCCTCGGCGGGCGAGGGGGGCTTCGTGCGCGGTCTATCGAAATAAAAAACAAAAGAGGAACAGGCATTAGCGTGATACTCTTAACCGAGTATCACGCTAAACTATGATTGCCCTTACGGGCAAGTTATGAGTTATGAGATACTTCGTATCGTTATGATTGGGCAACGCCCAAGTTATAGTTAATAGGGCAATCATATCATAACATTTGCATAGCAAATTCATAACGGTGAGCGAAAGCGAGCCTCATAACTCTAAACTAAAAGCTAACAGAAAAAGAGAGGACATTTCGGCATGTAACCGATTTGCTCTCTCTTTTCCTTTATTTAAAAACGCACGCGCTCAAGCGCAACCGTTTTTCGGGTGTTTTCGTCAACCGTAAAGAGAACGCCGTCGGCGTACAGCTTCCCTTCTGCGGGGGCAAGGCGGCGATTGACACCCGTAAGGTATCTTTCTACCACGAGGTCCCCGTCCATCCCAAGAACTCCGCCCTCGGCGCCGCACATCCCAAGATCGGTGACGTAGCCGGTCCCCTCGGGGGTCACGGTAAGATCGGCGGTCGGAACGTGGGTATGGGTACCCGCCATAACCGCAACGCGCCCCGAAAGATAGCGGCAAAGTGCCAGCTTCTCCCCGGTCGCCTCGGCGTGGAAGTCCACCACCGCGAGGTCGTACCGCCCCTTGGCCGAGGTAAGCACACGGTCGGCCGCCTCAAAGGGGGAATTGAGCGGCGGCTCCATATGCACGCGGCCGAGAAGGCTCATCACCAACACGCGAAGACCGCGCACCGTAAGGATGCAATAGCCGTTCCCCGGTGTCAGGCGGGGATAGTTGGCGGGGCGAAGCACGCGCGGCATACGGTCGATCTCTTCTTGCAGGGCGTAGTTTTGCAGGGTATGGTTCCCCGCCGTCAAAACGTCGGCGCCCCCGGAAAGAAGCGCGCGCGCGCACTCGGGCGTCGGCCCCAAGATAAAGCTTGCGTTCTCGGCGTTCACGGTCACAAGGTCTGCCCCCACCGATTCGCGAAAGCGGCGAAGGTTATCCTTTACGTACTGGGCGGCGCGAGGGGAGGTGATATCCCCTATCATCAAAATTTTCATACTGACTTCTTTCTATGCCAAGCACCCCTTGGCCACGTAAAAAAGAGGCAGAATGAGAGGCTTGCCCCTCATTCTGCGTTTTTTGATTATTTTGCGTAATCGGTCACGCGACTTTCTCTGATCACGTTGACCTTGATCTGACCGGGATAGTCCATGCTCTCCTCGATCTTTTTGGCGATGTCGCGGGCAAGAATGGTCATGGTATCGTCGCTTACCTGCTCGGGCTTTACCATCACGCGGATCTCACGGCCCGCTTGAATGGCAAAGGTCTTGTCAACGCCGTGGAACTCGTTGGCGATCTCCTCCAGCTTTTGCAGACGCTTGATGTAATTTTCCACGTCCTCGCGGCGGGCGCCGGGGCGGGCGGCGGAAATCGCGTCGGCCGCCTGGACGATAAAGGCGATGGTGGTGGTGGGCTCAACGTCGCCGTGGTGCGCCTCAATGGCGTGAATGACCTCGCGGCTCTCGCGGTTCTTCTTCGCAACCTCAACGCCAAGCTGGATATGCGTACCCTCGGCTTCTTGCGTTAAGGCCTTACCGATATCGTGCAAAAGCCCCGCGCGGCGGGCCAGCGTTCCGTCAACCCCAAGCTCGTCTGCCAGAATACCCGACAGGAAGCAGACCTCGATCGAATGCCGCAGAACATTCTGGCCGAAGCTGGTACGGAAATGCAAGCGCCCGAGCAAGCGGATCTCCTCGGGCGTCAGCCCGTGGACACCGGTCTCGAAAACCGCTTTTTCACCCATCTGCTTGATGGTGTTATCGACTTCCTTTTGCGCTTTATTCACAACCTCCTCGATACGGGCGGGGTGAATACGGCCGTCGGCGATCAGCTTTTCAAGCGCCAAGCGCGCGACCTCACGGCGTACCGGATCAAAGCCCGATACCGTGATCGCCTCGGGGGTATCGTCAATGATCAGCTCGACCCCCGTCAGGTTCTCAATGGTGCGGATATTCCGCCCCTCACGGCCGATGATGCGGCCCTTCATTTCTTCACTGGGAAGCGGTACGACCGAGATCGCGATCTCGGCTACGTGGTCGGCCGCGCAGCGCTGAATGGCAAGCGACAAAAGCTCTCTGGCTTTATCGTTGGCGTCCTCTTTAAAGCGCGCCTCGTACTCGGAAAGCTTCAGGGCGGTCTCGTGCTGCAATTCGCTTTCTAAGCGATGCAAAAGCTCGGCCTTCGCTTCCTCGGCGGTCATCGACGAAATCTTTTCAAGGACCGAGCGTTGCTCGGTAAGCGCCTCGGCGATCTTTTCCTTCATCGCCTCGGCCGCCTTTTCCTTTTCGGAAAGGGCGTTTTCCTTCTTTTCAAGATTTTCGATCTTGCGGTCTAAGTTTTCTTCTTTTTGGGTTACGCGGTTTTCAAGGTGCGCGACCTCGCGGCGGCGTTCCTTCAGCTCGCGTTCGGTATCGTTTTTGATGGCAAGCGCTTCTTCTTTTGCCTCCACCAGGATCTCTTTTTTGCGAGATTCGGCGGTATGCATGGCGTCTTCAATCATTTGTCTTGCTTGCAATTCGGCAGAGCCAAGCTTACGCTCGGAAAGCTGCCGACGCAAAATAAAACCGATGAGAGCACCGACAAGAAGCCCCGCCGCGATCAAAACGACAGCAAGGGTAAGGTCCATGTCGGGATACCTCCTTTTGTTATACCTGATCTTTTTTCGTATATCGTACCGGAGGAAACGAAGCGACCCCTCTCTGCGTGAAGGAGTCACCGGTCCCCGGCGGCATTATCCATACGTTGCTTTTATTATACTTTATTTTATAAGGGATGTCAAGGGCTTTTTCGTCGGCCTTTCCATAAATAAGGAAACGCTTTTTGGGGGGCGCCGGCCTCTTTTTTTGCCAATTCACAAAAAATTAACAGCTTTCCCCCATTTTCCTCTTGACTTTCGCCCCAAGGTGTGATACCTTATAAGCAGATTTTAGCACTCTCGATTGTCAAGTGCTAAAAACAAAGCGGAAGGGGGAAACGGCATGAACGAAAAAAGCGTCAGCGAATACGGCTTATCCGAGCGAAAAAAGCGCATACTGAAAGCGGTTATTGACGCGCACATCAATTTCGGTGAGCCCGTCGGGTCGAAATACCTTTCCGAAAATCAGCAGTTGAACTGCTCTTCTGCTACCATTCGCAACGAGATGGCAGAGCTTGAGGAGATGGGATTCTTAGAGCAGCCGCATACCTCCGCGGGGCGTATCCCCAGCGAGCTTGGGTATCGCTTCTATGTAAACTCACTGCTTCAGCAATACCGTATGAGCGCGGGGGAGATCGAGGCGATCAACACCTCGCTTCAAACCAAGCTTGCCGAGATGGATACGTTGCTTCGCGAGGCCTCGCGCATCGCGGCGGCGGTCACCAACTACACCGGCATCGCCGTCAAGAACCGCCACGGCGCGGTTTCGGTTCAGAAATTCGAATCCGTAAGGATCGACAGCTATCAGTTCGTTCTCGTGATGCTGCTTTCAAGCGGCACGGCGCAATCGCGCACCATCAAGACCCCGCTTCCGATGGAGGAGGGCGATCTTCGTCGCCTTATCGACCTCTTTAACGAGAAGCTTACGGGGCTTGGAACCGAGGAATTTTCGCTTTCGGTGCTGTCAAGGATCGAGGCGGGTATGGGTCGCCTTTCGATGCTTGTATCCCCGATCGTGCGTACGGTATACGACGCGCTTTCGGAATCCGATCTGCCAAAGACCGCCTTGGAGGGGGTCAACCACCTTTTGCGCTATCCCGAGTATTCCGACGTCAATCATCTGCGCGGGCTTCTTGACGTTCTGGAAAACAAAGAGGAAATACGCAACCTCGTCCCCTTGGAAAGCGCCTCGCAAAACGGGGTCAACGTGTATATCGGCAGCGAGAACACGGTCAAGGAGATGGAGAATTCGACCCTTATTTTCCGTAATATTCAAAGGGACGGCAAGATCGTGGGCGCCATCGGCGTCATCGGCCCCCGCCGGATGGATTATTCCAAGGTCATCGCCACCATCGACCAGCTGGCCAACCGTATCGACGATATGATCAACCGCGGCGAAAGAGATCTTTTGCCCGACGAGAAAGGATAAAAACGCATGGAAAACAACGAAAATCTGCAAAACGAAGAGGTTGTGACCCCCACCGAAGAGGCTACCGAGAAAAAGGAAGAGCCCGCGGAAAAGGGAAAAAAGTGTGATAAAAAGGAAAACGCCTTGAAGGAAAAGATCGAGAAGCTTGAAAAGGATCTTGCCGAGCTGAACGATAAATACCTGCGCCTGGCCGCCGAGTACGACAACTATCGCCGCCGCTCGGAAAAGGAAAAGGCGCAAGCCTATACCGACGGGCTTGACGATACGCTCGCGAAGTTCTTGCCGGTTATGGACAATCTTTCGCGCGCCGCCCTGTATTCGGATGCCGAAAAGGTGGCCGAGGGGCTGAAGCTGACCGAAAAGAGCGCCAACGATTCACTCGCCGCTACGGGGGTAGAGCGCTTCGGGGCGGTCGGTGACACCTTTGACCCCAACCTTCACAACGCCGTCATGCACGTGGAGGACGAGGAAAAGGGCGAGGGTGAGATCGTCGCCGTACATGCCGAAGGGTATAAAAAAGGAGACCGTATCCTGCGTTACGCCATGGTAACAGTCGCCAATTAATATAAATATGAAAACAAAACTTAACTTACGGAGGAAATAAATCATGGGAAAAATCATTGGTATCGACCTTGGCACGACCAACTCGTGCGTAGCTGTTTTTGAGGGCGGTGAGCCCACCGTTATCCCCAATCCCGAAGGGGCCAGAACCACCCCCTCGGTCGTCGCGTTTTCCAAGACCGGCGAAAGAATGGTCGGCCAGGTCGCCAAGCGCCAGGCCATCACCAACCCCGATCGCACCGTCATGAGCATCAAGCGCGAGATGGGCAGCGATTATAAGGTTGCGATCGAAGACAAGAAGTACACCCCGCAGGAGATCTCGGCCATGGTGCTGCAAAAGCTGAAAGCGGATGCCGAGGCCTTCCTTGGCACGAAGGTGACCGAGGCGGTCATCACGGTCCCCGCCTACTTCTCGGACGCCCAGCGTCAGGCCACCAAGGACGCCGGTAAGATCGCGGGCCTTGAAGTCAAGCGAATCATCAACGAGCCGACGGCCGCGGCCCTTGCCTACGGTATGGATAAGGAAAACAACCAGAAGATCATGGTCTTCGACCTTGGAGGCGGTACCTTCGACGTATCGCTTCTTGAGATCGATGACGGCGTGTTTGAGGTTCTTGCCACCAACGGCGACACCAAGCTCGGCGGTGACGATTTCGACCAGCGCGTCATTGATTGGATGGCCGATAAATTCTTAAAGGAAAACGGCGTAGACCTTCGCAAGGACAAAATGGTCATGCAGCGCCTTAAAGACGCCGCCGAAAAGGCGAAGATCGAGCTTTCGGGTATGACCTCGGCCAACATCAACCTGCCCTTTATTACCGCGACGGCGGCGGGCCCCCTGCACTTTGAAGCCACGCTTTCGCGCGCCGAATTCGATAAGCTGACGGCCGACCTCGTCGAACGCACCATGATCCCCACGAAGAAGGCGCTCCAGGATGCCGGTCTTTCGGCTTCCGAGATCGACAAGGTTCTTCTCGTCGGCGGCTCGACCCGTATCCCCGCCGTACAGGAGGCGGTCAAGCGCTTTACCGGCAAGGATCCCTTCAAGGGCATCAACCCCGACGAGTGCGTAGCCCTTGGCGCCGCGATCCAGGGCGGTGTTCTGGACGGTGACGTAAAGGATCTTCTGCTTCTTGACGTTACGCCCCTTTCTCTCGGTATCGAGACGCTTGGCGGCGTATTCAACCGCATCATTGAAAGAAACACCACCATTCCCGTAAAGAAGAGCCAGGTCTATTCGACGGCTGCCGACGGGCAGACCTCGGTTGAGATCCACGTTTTGCAGGGTGAGCGCGAAATGGCCGCCGGCAACACCACCCTCGGCCGCTTCATTCTCGACGGGATCCCCGCCGCCCCCCGTGGCGTTCCCCAGATCGAGGTTACCTTTGATATCGACGCCAACGGCATCGTAAACGTAACCGCCACCGATAAGGGTACGGGCAAAGAGCAGCACATCACCATCACCTCTTCGACCAACATGAGCCAAGAGGATATCGACCGCGCCGTGAAGGATGCCGAGCGGTTTGCCGAGGAAGACAAAAAGCAGAAGGAAGCCGTCGACGTGAAGAATCACGCCGAGACCCTCATCTTCCAGAGTGAGAAGGCGCTTTCGGAAATGGGCGACAAGATCGCCGATGCCGACAAGGCCCCCGTCAACGCCGCCCTTGACAAGCTGAAGGAAACCGTAAAGGGCAACGACACCGAGGCGATCAAGGCCGATACCGAGGCCCTTGAAAAAGCCTTCTACGCGATCTCCGAGCAGCTTTATAAGCAAGCGGGCGCGCAGGGCTTCGATCCGAACGCGGGCGGAAACGGTGACGGCACCTACAACGCCGAGTACGAGGACAAAACCGATAAATAATCATAAAACGCAAAAAAAGGGCAAGCCGCACGGCTTGCCCTTAGCGTGACTTTACTACGTACCTCCCTTCGGGGATAGGAGAAAACAATGGCAGACAAACGCGACTATTACGAGGTCCTCGGCGTAGGGAAAAGCGCCTCGGACGATGAGATCAAAAAGGCTTACCGCAAGCTTGCCAAGCAATATCACCCCGATATGAACCCCGGCAACGCGGAGGCCGAGCAGAAATTTAAAGAGGTAAACGAGGCCTACGCCGTGCTTTCGGACGCCGAAAAGCGCTCGCAGTACGACCGCTTCGGTCACGCCGCCTTCGAGGCGGGTGGCGGTGGCGGCGCGGGCTTCGGCGGCTTTGGCGGCTTCGGGGATTTCGGCGGCTTTGGCGACATCTTTTCCTCCTTCTTCGGCGGGGGTGGCGGCGGCGCGCGCCGCAACGGTCCCGAGGAGGGCGAGGATATCCTCATTCGCCTGACGCTGGATTTCGAGGAAGCGGTCTTCGGCTGTAAAAAGGATATTTCCTTTAACCATATCGAAGCCTGCTCCGAGTGTCACGGAAGCGGCGCCGAAAAGGGTACCGCCCCCGAGATCTGCCCCACCTGTAAGGGAAGCGGTCAGGTCACGGTTCAGCAGCAAACGCCCTTTGGCGTGATGCGCTCTGCCCGCGCTTGCTCGGCCTGCCGCGGCAAGGGTACGATCGTCAAGGATCCTTGCAAGAACTGCCGCGGAAGCGGGTACGTCAAGCTGACCAAGAAGCTTTCGGTCACGATTCCCGAGGGCATCAACCACGGCGAGCAGATCTGCCTGCGCGGCGAGGGAGACGCCGGGCGCAACGGCGGCCCCAGCGGCGATCTTTACATTGAGATCCGCGTTCGCCCCCATAGCTTCTTCACAAGAGAGGGCACGACCCTTACCTGCGAGATCCCGCTGACCTTTGCGGAAGCCACGCTTGGCGCCGAGATCGAGGTTCCGTTAGCAGACGGAAAGACCGCCACCTACAAGATCCCCGAGGGCACCCAGCCCGGCACCGCCTTTACCCTTCGCGGAAAGGGCGTGAAGGAGGTTCGAAGCGCTCGGCGCGGCGATCTTATCTTTACCGTAACCGTCGAGGTGCCGCGCGCCCTTAACGACAAGCAGAAGGAGCTGCTTTCCGCCTTTGCCAAAAGCTGCGGCGAAAGCAATAACACCAAAAAGACCTCCTTCTTCCAAAAATTGAAGAATTCGTTCAAATAAAAGAAAAGCCGTCGATACGACGGCTTTTCTTTTTTATTCCCATGAAACGATCAGGGCATCCAATATCCTTTTTTTCTCGTTGGAAAGGCGCTCGTAGCGTTCCAAAAACTCAGAATTTTCTTTTTCGGAGCGCGTTCCTTGCAAAACGTAATCCGCGCTGACGCTCAGCGCCTTACAAAGCTTTACAAGATTTTCCGGGCGCACCGCCTTTTTCCCGAGTTCAAGATTTGAGATCATTTGTACAGAGACCTCCATTTTCTCGGCCAAAAGCTCTTGCGTGAAAGAAAGCTCGCGCCTTCTTTGGCTGATTCTTGCCCCGATTTCCTTTAACAGCTTTTCATCGCCCATAGCAGATGTACTTCCCTTTTTTTATTTAGTATATCATCTATGGATATACAAAATAACCATCTATGGGTTGACAAAATTAACCTATGGGTATATAATGTACCCGATTGCTTTATTATTTTTGGGAGGTTTTTCATGAAAAAAGCATTGTTTTGGGGCGGTGTAGCCGCCGTCGCGCTCATCGCGCTGGGACTTGGGCTTTCGATCTCATCCGGCGACTATACGACCCTTTTGGGGCTTGGGATCGTTGGGATCCTTTCCTTTACGATGATAAGCTGCCTTATCTTAGATAACACCTTTGTTCCCGATATGATGCACGGTCTTTGGGATTGGGGTTGGGAAGCCCCGGGAGTCATCTTTACCTTAGATCTTGACGGTATTATCTGGCTGATCACGGTCAAGCTGCTGTTCTGGATCATCGGAAAGATCCTTTCGCTTCTTTGCGCGCTCCTTGCCCTTGCGCTCGGACTTGTGCTTTCTCCCTTCGCTTTCCCCTTCGCCGTATACGATGCGATCCAAGAAGCAAGAGAGGATGCAACGAAGAAGCCTTCCGCTCAAGAAGAGGAGAACGTCTTATGAAAAAGCTTTTTTTCGTATTTCTCATCCTTCTTTCGCTTCTTACGCTTGCCGCTTGCGGTGAGGATCCCGTAGATACCACGGTACCGACTACTACGGCACCCGTTACTACCACAACGCCCGTTACTACTACGGTGCCCGTTACTACTACGGCACCTGTTACTACGGCACCTGTTACTACGGCACCGCCTGTAACTTATACCGTCGCTTGGTATAACGAAAGCGGAACAAAGCTTGGGGAAACCACGGTTACCGAGGGGCAGATCCCCACTTATACTTACACCGTAACCGACACCGCCGAATGGGATCTTACCTTCCTCGGCTGGTGCGCTACGCAAAACGGTGACGTCCTTTCTTCGTTGCCGGGTGCTTGCGAAAGCACGAGCTATTACGCCAAGGTGGATAAGGTCAAAAAGACATACCCCGTTTCCTTTGATACCAAGGGCGGCAGCGCCATTCCCTCGCAAAGTGTCGAATACGGCGCCACGGCTTCGCTTCCCGAAGAGCCGGTCTACGAAGGCCATCGCTTCGTAGGTTGGTATACCGATGAGGGGCTCCTCAGTGCTGCCGATTTCAGCGTACCGGTCACCGGTCCTGTCACCTATTACGCTAAATGGAACGAAACCGTCGCGATCGGCGCGTATCTCGAAGCCCTGCTTGCGGGCTATCAGTTAAACCCTTACAGCTATATTCCCGAGGCTATGCGCCCCCATTACTCGGCCAATCTCATTGATGCCGCCGATGCGGCCGTGAGCTTCGAAAACGACTTTGTAAACCTTGAAAGCTTCCCCTCTTGCGGCTTTGGTGAGCAATGGAATATGGTGATTTCCAACCTCAACCAATCCACACTTTTCTTCAACGTTCTCAACGTCGTAGAAACGCTGTCATCGGCCTCTGTCACCGCCTTTAATAATTATCTCGATAGCAACCCCGCAGACACCGCGCATCATGCTTTCGCAAGCGGTATTTATAGCATAACGATCGATTTCGACGGTGAGATCCTTACTTATGTTATTGATTATACCGCAACCCTTCCCGCGCTTGGCGAGCAGAGCATTCAGATTGCCTTAGCGCTTGACGTGGTAAGCGGCGAGCGGAGTGGGCGCGTACAGCTGGGTGATGCCAACGCCATTTCCTATACGGTCACGGAAAACGGCTACGTGTTTGCCATCAAGTACCTCGGGGTACGGCGCGCAATGCTTTCGCTTACCCGTGACGAGGACGGAAACGTTAGCGGTCATATCTACGAATATCTAACGGTTGCCTCCCAGGAGATCGAAAGCGCCGCCGATTTCTATATTACCGACGGATATTTGACGGCCGTCGGTAGCAAGGCCAGCGGCCTTGTCGGCTTTACCGGTATGATCTGCGAGCTGTACGATACCGAAACCGGCAAGCTTCTCGGCTACGAGGTAAGCGAAAAGCTTTCGGCCATTCAGTATCATACGCTTTGGTTCGACCTTAACACCTTTGAAGGCTTTGACAGCATCAAATACCGCCCCGCCACCGACAACGTCACCGCCGCCTTTTTCCTCAACGGCTCTTCCTCTGCGTGGCAGCCGATGAGAAATTTGCTTTCCCGCCGCTTTGATATTGAGTTCCGTACCCAATATTTCTACTCGTATGACAGCGCAACCGAAACCTATACCGAGCATGCGGTAAAGGTCCCGATGCTCTTCGTTCAAGAGGATAATTTCGATACGCTGATCGACGATGTGGAAACCAAAAACGATCTTTCGCTCGAATTCCTTATGGATGATGACGTACTCGAAAAGCTTCTTCTCGATTACGACACCTTCATCCCGATCTTTGCCGAAAACAAGGAAGTTATGACCTCGGACGTCATTCTTGCTTATATCGGTGAAAAAATAAGCTTTGAATAAAAAAAGGCAGTCTGCGCTTGCAGACTGCCTTTTTTCTTACGGTTATGCTCTCCCCGGTCGCATAGTCGAAATGCGCGCTCATTCTCATTCGCTTCATTTCTCCTTGCTTTGCGGGGTATCACTTCGTAAAAAAGCCACAACGTGGCTTTTTCACTCGTTCACAAATACGAAGCCCAGCTTAGCGGGCGGCGACGTTGAAGCCCACCCAATAGCTGGCGGTGTAGGTCTGGTTGACGGCGGTGAACTCGGCCTTGAAGCCGCGCTTCGCGGCGTCGACCTCGATCTTGATCTCACTTTCGATCGCCGCGGTCTTTTCCACCAAGGCGCCGAGCGCCGCGCAGGCGTTGTTCATCGAAAGCTGCAAGGAATTTTCGATCACCATAAGCGTCGCCTCAGCGGCTTCCTTGGCCGCTTCAAAGGCCCGCTCGGCCGCCGAAAGGGCGGTTTTCAGGGCGTAAAGCTCTCCCTCCGGCATCTCGACAAGCCGCGCCGAAAGCAACGCCTTCTTCGCCGTGATCAGCTCGTCCATTTTTTGACGATAGGGGCTGTTTTCGGATAAAAAGACTTCTTGATAGGTCTCTTTAAATTCGGCGTACCCCGCGGCGGCCGCCTCGATCTGATTGCGTATCGGGGGGATCATCATCGAAACCGCCACGTTTTGGGTTTCCTCAGCGATCTCGAAATAGGCGTCAAGCGCGGCCTGCTTTATCGCCAGCGCGCGGTCGCTGTAATAAAACTCCTTCAATTCCTCGCTAAGAAACGCCTCGGTCTCGGCGCGGCTCTCTTTCAAAAGCGCGACCAGCTCTTCCTCGGTAAGGGCGTTGATCTCGGGGGCGGAAAGCTCTCGCATACAGTCGCTGACCAGCTCGCAAAGGTCTTGCTTCGTCAAGATCCCGTCAAGCTCGACCTCTATCGAAGCGCCGAGCGAAGCGATCTTTCCTTCGGCCGCTTTCTTCACCGATCGATAGATCTCTTCGGCCGAGTCACCCGACAGCTCGATCTGTAGCTCAGCCTCCCCGTCGGCGTTACGGTCAAAGCCGTTGCGGTGGCAAAAATCCAAAAAGAGGGTGGTCGCCTCCTCGGCGCTCTTGCCTTTAAATTCTACGTTAGCGACGACGGCGTTCCCCTCGTCGTTTTGCGCGTTGGCGTACAGCACGCGGTTCTCCCCATCAAGGATCAGCTCGATCTCGGGATTTAAAGAAAGCGTCATCAGCTTTTCCTTTCCGTCTCCCCCTCCGCCGCAGGATGAAAGCAACAAAAGGCATAAAACGGAAGCTATAAGTAAAACGGGGATCAAAAGTCTTTTCTTCATACAAAATTCCTCGTCTTTCTGCTTTATTCCCCCTATATCGGGGCATCTTCATTATATCACAGAAAAAAGGGCGACGCAAGCCAAGAGGCTTCTCTTTTTACACTTTTGTTACAATCGGCCGCTCTTTTTAAAATGGAAAGTTTTCCTTACAAAATTATTGTCTTGCCCCTCGCGAAAGAAACTCTACGCGCGGTAGAGCCGCCCTCTCCCCCGTTTCTATGCCGCGGAATTTTGCTTCGGGTGCTTTTTTCGGCGCGGACTGGTATAATGATTTCGTTCGCCAAACGGCAAAAAAGAAAAGGAGAAAACCTATTATGAAGCACACCTTATATAAGCCGGAGCCGGTTCTTTCTATCCGTTCTATGGTTGAGAACGCAACCAACAAGGCCCCCGACGCCATCGCTTATAAGTATAAAAAGGATCGCGAGGTGATCTCGGTCACCCGTCGCGAATTTTACGAAACCATCGAAGGGCTCGGCGCCGCCCTTACGGCGCGCGGCTTTGGCTCTGCCCATATCGCCTGCATCGGCGAAAACTCTTACCCCTGGATCGTTACCTACCTTACCGCCCTGATGAGCGCGGGGGTCTACGTACCGCTTGATAAAGAGCTTTCCCCCGATCAGGTCGTCTTTTTATTGAATGACAGCGATGCAAGGATCGTTTTCTGCGATGAAAAATGGCTTGACCGCCTTAAAGAAAAAGAGAGCGAGCTGCCCAATATCGAATACTTCGTTTGCTTTGATTCCCCCTGTCACGAGGAAAAGGTCCTTTCCTTTTCCCGCCTGATCGAAGAGGGCGCCGCCCTATCGAAGGAAGAATTTGACGGCTTGCAAAGCGACCCTGGGGCGATGAAGGACCTTGTGTATACCTCGGGCACCACGGGGGTTGCCAAGGGCGTTATGCTGACCGAGAAGAATCTTATCAGCGGCGTTTATTACGGCTTGCAGGTTTCTACCATCTACGGCTGCGGCCTTTCGGTTCTGCCTTATAACCACACCTATGAGGCGGTTTGCGATATTTTGGTTGCCATTCACGCGGGGGTCACGCTTTGCATCAACGATTCGCTTCGTAAGGTGCAGGAAAATATGAAGCTGTATAAACCCGATTACATTTACCTCGTCCCCATGTTTGCCGAGCATTTTTACAACGTTATTCAAGCGAATATCGACAAGCAGGGAAAGCGCGGGGCCTTCCGCTTCGCGATGGGTCTTTCTCGCTTCTTGCGCTTCTTCGGGATCGACGTACGGCGTAAGCTTTTTGCCTCGGTCCACCGCGAGTTCGGCGGAAAGCTTCGCAAGATCGTATGCGGCGGCGCGCCGATCCGCGCGGATATCGGGAAATTCTTTGACGCCATCGGCCTGCCGATGACCGGCGGCTACGGCATCACCGAATGCTCGCCCCTTGTATCGGTCAACGATGAAAAATGCAACAACTTTTCTTCGGCGGGGCATCGCCTTCCCTGCCTTGAGTGGCGGATCGAAAGCCCCGACAGCGACGGCATTGGCGAGATCTGCGTGAAGGGCGACGTCGTTATGAAGGGCTATTATAAGCGCCCGGATCTGACGGCCGAGGTGCTTCGCGACGGTTGGTTCTACACGGGTGATTTCGGCTATATCACGAAGAACGACGAGATCGTGATCACCGGACGAAAGAAGAATATCATCGTTCTCTCCAACGGCAAGAACGTATACCCCGAGGAGCTGGAAGGGTATATCCAACCGCTTTCCGACGTTTGCGAGGTGGTTTGCAGCGGCGTGAAAAACGAATTCGGGCAGAGCGTTGCCCTGCGCGCCGAGATCTTCCCGGTAGAGGGGTGCGAAAAGAACGAGGCCGCCTTCCTTGGCGACGTGCGCGCCGCTATGCAAGAGCTGCCGCATTATAAGCAGATCGCCGAGGTCACGCTTCGCAGCGAGCCCTTCCCCAAGACCGCCACGAAAAAGATCAAGCGCTGAAACGGAAAATATAAAAAAGAGATGCGAAATTCGCATCTCTTTTTATTTGACCTTATTGGGGGATCTCCTCCATCACGAAGGCTTCAAGAATATCGCCCTCCTTGATGTCGTTAAAGCGATCCAGACTGATACCGCACTCGTAGCCGGCGGCAACCTCCTTAGCGTCGTCCTTAAAGCGGCGAAGCGAGGAGATCTTGTCTTCGGCAATAACGGTACCGTCACGCACGATACGGATCTGCGAGGCTCTTGTGATCTTACCGTCCTGCACGTAGGAGCCGGCGATGGTACCGACGCTCGATACGTGGATGATCTGGCGGACCTCGGCGTGGCCCAAGAGGTTCTCGCGGAATTTCGGGGCAAGCATACCCTTCATCGCGGCCTCGATCTCCTCGATGCACTCGTAGATGATACGGTAGGTACGGATCTCGACCCCGTCACGCTTCGCGGAATCAAGCGCGCCCTTATCGGGACGGACGGCAAAGCCGATGATGATAGCGCCCGAGGCCTTGGCGAGCATAACGTCGCCCTCGGTGATCCCACCGACGGCGGTATGGATCACGCTGACCTTAACTTCTTCATTGGAAAGCTTCAAGAGCGAGGCCTTGACCGCCTCGGCAGAGCCGGCAACGTCGGCCTTAATGATGATGTTAAGCGTCTTCATCCCCTCCTTCATCTGCGAGAAGAGGTCGTCAAGGCTGACCCTGGCGTTGGCGCGGAACTGCTCTTGCTTGGCTTCGTCGCGGCGCTTTTCAGCCAGCGAGCGGGCCATTCTCTCGTCTTCGACCGCGTTGAATTCGTCACCCGCCTCGGGGATATCCGAAAGACCGATGATCTCAACCGGCACGCCGGGGCCGGCTTCCTTGATCTGCTGACCCTTATCGTTGATCATGGCGCGTACACGGCCGACCGAGGTACCGGCGATCACGATGTCACCGGCGTAGAGCGTACCGTTCTGTACGAGCACCGTGGCGACCGTACCGCGACCGTGGTCAAGACGCGATTCGATGATCACGCCCTTGGCGCGGCGGTGGGGGTTGGCCTTCAACTCCTTGACCTCGGCCACCAAGAGAACGTTTTCAAGCAGCTGCTCGATACCCATACCGGTAAGCGCAGATACGGGAACGCACATAACGTCGCCGCCCCACTCCTCGGGTACGAGATCGTATTTGGTCAGCTCTTGCATAATATTGTCGGGATTGGCGGTGGGCTTATCCATCTTGTTGATCGCAACGATGATATCGATCCCCGCGGCCTTGGCGTGGTTGATCGCCTCAACCGTCTGGGGCATAATACCGTCATCGGCGGCAACGACGAGGATCGCGATATCGGTGGATTTCGCGCCTCTGGCACGCATGGCGGTAAAGGCCTCGTGGCCGGGGGTATCTAAGAAGGTAATGGTCTCGCCGTTGATCGTGACCTGATAAGCGCCGATGCCCTGCGTGATACCGCCCGCTTCGCCCTTGGTTACGTTGGTATGGCGAATGGCGTCAAGCAGCGAGGTCTTACCGTGGTCAACGTGACCCATAACGCACACGACGGGCGTGCGCTTTTCAAGGCTCTCGGGCGCGTCCTCGGCCTCGTTAAAGAGCTTTTCTTCGATGGTGACCTTGATCTCCTTGGTGGCGATCGCGCCGACCTCGTCGGCAATCAAATATGCCGTATCGTAGTCGATGGTTTGGTTGACCGAGGCCATAACACCCATCAGCATCAGCTTTTTGATGATCTCGGCGCTGGTCTTTTTAAGGCGCGAAGCAAGCTCCGAAACCGTGATCTCCTCGGGGATCGTGATCGAAAGCGGCTTCTTCTTGGCCTTTTCCAGCTGGGCCTTACGAAGCTTCTCCTGGGCCAAGCGCTCTTTTTCCTTAGCGTTCTTGTTGCCCATGTTGCGGTTATCCTGCTTTTTCAGCTTCTGTCTTTCCTGATGCAGGTCGCTGACCCCCGAAGAATACTTATCGATCGCATCGTACTTTGAAAGATCGACGTGGCTCGTGCGGGTATCGACCACGCGGGTGCTGCGGGTGGCGTTTACGTATTCGCCGTCCCCCATCACCTTAAAGCCGCCCTTAACGCCTTCCTTTTGGGGAAGGGGCTGCTGCGGGCGCTTGTTATCGGGGCGCTTTTGCTCTTGCTTCTTCGGCTCGGCCTTTTTCGCATCCTCAAAGGGCTTGCTGTTCTCAAAGCGGCTGAAGCGGTCAACCGGCGCCTTCTTCTCGGTGTGATAGGTGCGCGGCTTTTCTTCCTTCTTCGGGGCCTCGACCTTCTTTTCCACGGGCTTTTCCGTGACGGCGGCAGGGGCCTTCGCCGCTTCCTTCTTTTCGGGGGCCGCGGGGGCTGCTTTCTCGGCAACCGGCTCCTCTTCCTTTTCGGGGGCGGGCGGCGGCGTGCAGATGATGCGAGCCTTCTTCGACAAATAGTCGTCAAGGTTCTCGATCTGGTTCTCTTCGCTCAGAACCGCGATAAACAGAGAATACTCGGCATCGCTCAGCGTGCCGCCCTTTTTATCGATACCGTGGGCGCGAAGCAGATCGGTGACCTCCTTGGTCTTCTTATTAAAATCCTTCGTGATCTGTGTAAGCTTAACAGCTGCCATCTTTATACCTCGGACTTCCCTTTTTGGGAAATCTCTTCTCCTCTCGTTGTGATAAACTCCTCTTGAAAGCGACTGTCGGTCACGGCAAGGGTGCTGATCGCCCCGCTTTTGCCAACCGTCTTAGCCAGCTCTTCCTTCGTATAGGGAACCGTGATAAGAGGAATTTTGTAGAAGGCGCACATCGTGCGTGTTTTTTTCTTCGTCGGCTCTGACGCTTCGAGACTTCCGATCACCAAAAGCGGCGGCTTTTTGCCCCGCATGGCGGTATAGACCTGCTCGGTCCCGATGATCACCCCGCCTGCGCGGCGGCATAGCCCCAGCATACGGAGAAACCGATCGGGAAGCGCCCCTTTATTCGGCTTCGTTTCCAAGCAGTTCCTCCTCAAGAGCCGTATAAACACCGTCGGGGATCATGCAGGAGAGCGCGCTCTCGGCCCTTTTTGTTTTGCGGGCAGCCTTAAGACACGCGGCCTTTTTGCAAAGATAGGCGCCGCGCCCCGCAGCTTTACCGGTGAAATCAAGCGAGATCTCCCCCTCCGGTGAGCGAACGATACGGATCAGCTCTCCCTTCGGAAAATGCTCGCTACAGCCGATGCAACGGCGGATCGGCGTTTTCTTTTGCATCCCCATGGCGTTTTCCTTCCCTTTATTTTTGTGTTTTATTCGGTCTTCTTATGCCTTGATGTCGGTCTTGCAGCCGGTCAGACGGGCGGCAAGCTTGGCGTTCTGCCCCTCTTTACCGATCGCAAGCGAGAGCTGATCGGGGGAAACACGGACGCAGCAGGTGCGCTCGTTTTCCATTTCGACCGAGAGGACCTTCGCGGGGGCAAGCGCCTCACCGACGTAGGTAGCGGTATCCTCGCTGTAACGGATCACGTCGATCTTCTCGCCCGAGATCTCGTTAAGGATCGGGGCGATACGCGAGCCGCGCGGACCGATGCAGGCGCCGACGGCATCAACGTTCGGATCCTCGCTGTATACCGAGATCTTCGAACGGCTTCCCGCCTCACGCGAGACGTTCTTGATCTTGACCGTACCGTCGGCAACCTCGGGCACGTTTAATTCAAACAGACGGCGGATAAGATTGGGATGGACGCGCGAAAGCGAGACGACAGGGCCGCGCTTTTCACCCGAGTGGATCTCGGTCACAACGACCTTTACGCGCTTGCCGACCTCGTATTCGTCGGTCGGGATCTGATCCTCCTTGCGGAGAACGGCGCGGCCGGTACCGGTATTGAGAACGACGCTGCCGTCATCGGGATCGATCTTATCGACGACCGCGGTGATAACCGTCTCTTCCTTTTCCTCGTACTCCTTGATCATATGCGTACGCTCGGCCTCGCGGATGCCCTGAATGATGACCTGCTTGGCGGCCTGGGCGGAAAGGCGGCGGAAGTTCTTGGGATTCAGCTCCATTTCGAGAACCGCCCCGATCTTGGTGCTGCGCCCCTTGGCCTTCTTTTCGGCCTTGGCGGTAAGCGCCTGCTCCTGCGTCATTTCCGACAGCGGATCGGTGACCTCCTCCACGATCGTCATCAGACGGATAACCTTCATATCCTTTTTCTCGGGGTCAAGCACGATGCGTACGTTCTCCCCGCCGATCTCACGGCGGAAAGCGCTGGTAAGCGCCGCCTCGACCTTTTGGAGCATATACTCCTTCGAGATGCCCTTTTCCTTTTCAAGGGCGGCGAGTGCATTGAAAAATTCAGCGTTCATACTCTTGTTTCTGACGGTGTCAGTCCTTTCTTTTACTCAAAAAATACAGTGGAGATCTTCGAGATCTCGGCACGGTCATACGATTGTTGCGAGCCGTCCGCTAACAGAACGGTCAATTGATCCTTCCCTACCTCGGAAAGGGTGGCGACAAGGCTCTTCTTACCGTCCTTGGCGCTGAAAAAGCGAAGCTCTACCTTCATCCCCACGGCGTAAAGGAGATGCGCTTCGGTGCGAAGCACCCGCTCAATGCCCGGAGAGGAAACGTCTAAGATATACGCGTCGGGAATGGGATCGGCTTCATCAAGCACCGGATCGATCGCGCGGTGTACCCGCTCGCAATCCTCGATCGTGATGCCCTCTTCCTTATCGATCGTAACCTCTAAATGGTAATCCGCCCCCTCTTTACGGTATTCGACGTCCCACAGCGTATAGCCGAGGTCGGTCACCGTAGGGGCAAGAAGCGTGCCGACGTTATCGGCAATATTTCCTTTTTTCATAGCTTCTCCTTTTCAAAAAGGAAGAGTGGGCGGCGCCCACTCTTACATCCTATCCTATACATCATACCATATTATAACAGAAGCTTTGGGAAAATACAAGGGTTTTTGAAAATTTTTCAAAAAATATTATAATAAGCTCCCGTCAGCCGCAAAGTGCCGTGCCGATCGCGGTGGCGAATTGCGCCCGCTCGGGGATCATAAAGTTGAGATTAAACATCTTGGAAAGACGGGGGAAGAAGCTTTTCGCGTACTCGGTCACCGCCATATTTCCCGTGAGAACGATGTCAACGACCCCCTTGGAGCGGGCGGCAAACATCGCGACCATCGCGATGGTTTCGTACACCATATTGAGGATCCCGAGCGCGATATCCTCGCGTGAGGCCATATCGCTCATCTTTCCGAAGTTCGCGGCGGTCATCTCCATCGGCATCGCGGAAAGGTTGTCCTTGCGGCTCATATCGCTGATACGCAGGTCGATCTTCGAAAGGTCGCCCCCCTCGGCCAGCTGCAAAAGATGCTTGATGTTATCAATGCGAAGCATCTGCCGCGCCAGCCCCAACAGCGTGCCGCCGCCGACGCCCGTACCGCCGAGGTATTCCATTTCCTTCCCCTTCTCGGCGTAGACGACCGCCGTACCCGTACCGAGCGAAACGACGATCGCGCGAGGAAGCCCCGAAAGATATAAGCCCCCAAGCCCGATGCTGCGGAATTCCTGCACGATCTCACACGGCAGATCGTACACCGATTTTTGGAAAAAGGTCGAGCCGACCCCGGTCATTAAGACCTTTTCGATCCCCGAAAGTGACAGATCGTTTTCGGAAAGAAATTTCCCGAACGCGCCGTACATCGAGGTGACGGGATCGTCCGCCGATACGAACAGCGGGGATAAAAGACGCCTTTCCTCCCCACTCTTTTCAAAGCCGACAATCTTGGTGGTGCTGCCACCGATATCAATCCCGATTACTGCGCTCACGGCCCTACTCCTTTTTTGTTTTTTTTATTGTAGCACGAAAAGAAAAAAAATGCAAGAGGGCTTATCCTTTCCCGAAAGATCCCGCTTCAAGAAGAAACGAGATCGAAAATTCACATCCCTTAAAAAGGCGTTTGGGGAGGCACTTTTTAAGGAAGGGGCAGACCGATTTCGGTCTGCCTTTTCTTTGTTTTTTATCGGATCAACGTTTCCTGCATCTTCCGCAAAAGCTTGGCCTTTTCAAGGCTATACAGCAAAACGGCGGAAATAGCGGCGCCCCCCGCCGTTGAGATGAGGAAGGGAACGACGTAGGCGTAAAAGGCAAGAGAGGCAGCGCTCTGCCCCATAAAGAGGATCGCTATGGGATAGGCGCAAAGACCGCCGAGGATCGACGTACCGAATACCTCGCCAATAAGGGTCAAAAGGATATTATGGCTCTTTTTGTAAACGAAACCGCACAAAAGGGCGCCAAAGACACTGCCGGGGAAGGCCATAAGGCTCCCAAGCCCCAAAAGATTGCGGATCAGGGCGGCGGCAAAGGCGGCGCTAACGCCGTACGAGGGGCCGAGCAGCACCGCGCAAAGAATATTGACCATATGCTGAACGGGGGAGCATTTACTGCCGAATACCGGGAAGGAAAAAAGGCTTCCTACCACGGCAAGGGCGCAAAAAACGCCCGCGATCGCCAGTTTTTTCGTGTTTGCTTTTTTCATGTTACTTCTCCTTTAAGTCAAGTCGGGAAACGGCCGTACACGGCAGCGCTTCCAAGGGTGAAAGGGATCCGATCCCTTATACGGAAGTTCGGTCGATGCTATCTGGCATCCTCTCACGCCGGAACACGGCTTCCCATCGCTGCTGTACGGGACGGCGAGGCGCTCCCCTCCCGTCCGCCGCCCAAGGGCGGTCGCTTCCCTCCTTTCCAAAAGGACTGAAAAAACACAGAGGACACCCAAAACGGCGCCCTCTGTAAAAAATCTTCTTTATGACTTCCTACGGCGGCATTATCCGCATCAGGTTATAGGGTCGAAGTTGATGACTTCCTCTCAGCCTGCCAAAACAAGCTCCCCTGTGTTTATTCTGCTCTTATTATACGCCCGTTTTGAAAAAAAGCAAGAGGTTTTTGAAAAATCCTCCTGCTTTTTTCGTTATCCGTACAGCTTGGAAAGAATGAAATTTTGAAGCCGTATGGGTAAGATACGGGAAAGAAGAACCAAAAGCTTATAATCAAGCCCCGCCGTACAAAGGGTCGGCAAGCGCCGTTTTTTCATAAGGCGAAGGATCTTTTTGGCGATCCGCTCGGGCTTTGTCCCGCGCCGCTCGCTTCTTTCCATCGAACGAACGCCGCCCTCAATGCGACCGCCGTAAAGCTCGTTGCCAACAAGACTTTTCTGCCGCGCGTCGGTAAAGCCCGTGGCACAATCACCGAGCATTAGACAGCCCGCCTGAATGCCAAAGGGGGCGACCTCGATGCCGTAGGCACGCACGAAGCTGTTTAAGGCCGCCTTCCCCGCGGCGTAATGCGCCTGAAAGGGAATGGGAAAGACCGCCGCCACCGAGCTGATGACCAGCACCCGTCCGCGGCTTTGCCGCAGAGCGGGCGTCAGGGCGCGCAAGGAATTATCTACCCCCGAAAAATTCACGGTCATCTGCCGCTCGGCATCGTCGGGCCTGATAAATTCAACCGCGCCCGAGATCCCGCAACCGGCCGAAAGCAGGGCAAGGTCGATCCGCCCCTCACGCAAGAGAACCTCGTCAACCGCCTTTTGCACGGCGAAGGGGTCGGTCACGTCGCAAGAAAAGGGCGTAACCCCCGAAGGGGCGGTCCCGCGGCGGCTGAGGCCGTATACCCGATACCCCTCTTTTACGAACGCCTTGCAAGCGGCGGCGCCGATGCCGAAGGAGGCACCGGTTACGAATACGACCCGCTTATCCTTCATTCTCTTCCAAAAGCCCCTCTTCGCCAAGAGTCTTGACGATGATAGCGGCCGCCTCGTCCAGCAGCTTTTCGGTGTGCGAGGCCATTAAGCTGACACGAAGCAGGCAATCGTCGGGCGAGGTGGCGGGGGGCAGGACGGGGTTGACGTACACACCGCGCTCAAAGAGCGTTTTGGCAACGCGTAAGGTCGTAAGCATATCGCGGGTATGAAGCGGGATGATCGGCGTCGGGGAATCGGTAAGCTTTACACCCTCGGCCTTTAATTTCGATTTTAAGTAATGCGCAAGCTCGCCTAAGCGCGAAACCAGCTCAGGGTGCTTTTTGATCACACGAAGCGAGGTAAGGGCGGTGGCGCAGGCGGCGGGCGGCGTTGAGGCCGCGAAGATGAAGGGGCGGCTGGTGTGGCGCATAAAATCGGTGATGAGCGTTGACGAGGCCATAAAGCCGCCAAGGCTCGCGAGCGACTTCGAGAAGGTGCCCATGATCATATCGACCTTTTCGGTAAGCCCGAAATAATCGGCCGTACCGCGGCCGCCGTTGCCGATGACCCCAAGCCCGTGCGCGTCGTCAACCAAGATCGAGGCATCGTATTTCTCGGCAAGCTCACAGATCTCGGGCAAGCGGGCGATATCCCCGCTCATCGAAAAAACCCCGTCGGTCACGATCAGCTTGCCCGCCCCCTCGGGAACCGATTGCAGGCGGCTTTCGAGCATATCTATGTTGGAATGACGGTAGACCAGCGTACGGGCGCCCGAAAGGCGGCAGCCGTCATAGATGCTGGCGTGGTTCTCGCGGTCGCAGAGAATATAATCGCCGGGGGCGCAGATCGAGCTGATGATGCCAAGGTTCGAGGTGAAGCCGGTGGGAAAGAGCATCGCACTCTCTTTGCCGACAAACTCGGCGATCTCTTTTTCGAGCTCAATGTGCATGGACAGCGTACCGTTTAAAAAGCGCGAGCCCGAGCAGCCGGTGCCAAGCCGCTTGACCGCCTCCTCGGTAGCCCCCATGACCTCTTCGTTAACGGTAAGACCCAAATAGTTATTGGAGCCGAGCATAATACGCCGACCGCCCTCCATGATGACCTCGGCGTCCTGACGGGACTGTAATTCGTGAAAATACGGATATAAGCCAAGCGCGCGTATCTCGGCGGGCTTAGTGAATTCTGTGCATTTTTTCAATAAAGACGACATTTTTCTTCTCCTTACTAAATTTTGCTTTTTCTATTATACCGCTTTTTTTCTTTGTTTTCTATGGGCAGAATACCCAAATCGTTCATATTCATTCTGTAAATCGTTCACAATTTGCTAAAAACTAAGCTTTTTCGCGCGGTGATTGACAAATCGAACAAAACCAAGTATAATAAATAAAGATTTTATACATAAAGGAGAACCCCGATGGCGAAACGGCTCGCTTCCTTATTTATATGTATTGTATTTCTGCTTCCCCTCCTTTCCCCCTTGATAACAAGGGCCGCACAGGACCCCGAGACTCTATCCTATTTTGATACGCTGAAGGAAAGCGAGCGTTATATCTGCAAAACGCTTACCGAAGCCGAAAAGACGCTGTACATAGCCCTCGCCACGGTAAAGGAGGAAGGGCTTTTCCAACAGGGGAGCGCCGCCCTTGACCTTATCGAAGAGGGGCTTATCGAGAAGGAGCTCTTAGAAGAATTTCAAGAGGAGCCTTCCTTCCTTCTTTCCGCCTTTTTGGGAGCGAAAGATGCCTTTAGGCTGAACAACCCCGATCTTTTCTATGTTGATTTTTCTAAAGTTTGCTTAACCGTTGGAGAAAAAGGGGGCGAGCCCCACGCCTATATCGGTAACGGCACATACACAGACTTTTTTGCCGACGGCTTTTCGGGTGAGGCTGCGGTAAAAGCCGCCGAGACCGAGCTGGAGGCGGCCATTTCTGCCCTTTTGGCCCCCATTGATTCATCGGCCTCGAAAAAGGATCAGACCGTCGCCGTAAACGCGGCTCTTTGCGAAACGGTCGCGGTAAGCTACGGGGCAAATCCCGACGGCACGCTAAAGGAAAACGCGCCCTATATCCGCACGGCCTACGGGGCGCTTTGCAAACGGGAGGCAGCCAGCGACGGCATCGCCGCGGCCTTTAAGCTTCTTGCCGAGAGACTGCAAATCCCCACACTCCTTGTTTCGGGCTACACGGTCACCCCCGCAGGCTACGCCGCAAGAACCTACAATTACGTACAGCTTGGCGGCCTTTACTACGCGATCGACGTGACCGCCAACAGCGAATCTCCGCTTCATAACGCCTGCTTATTGGCCGGCGAAGACACGGTGAGCAGCACCTATATCGTAAGCGTCTCTCTTTCCAACACCCAGCGTCCCCTTGCCTATCCCCCCCTGGCCGCCTTTGCCTACGGTACACCGGCCAACACCGCTTCGACCAAGCCTTCGTATAAAAGGGGGGATATCTCCATTGCCGCCTTTTCGGCACCCCCCCGACTTTTTTCCACAGCCTTTGTTGTCCCTACTCCGTTTTTTGGCGGCTCGCTTCTTACCGGCGGCTGGCGTGACGGAACAAATCAGCCGCTTTCCAACAATCGCCTTTGTGATCTTTTGCTGGTTTCAAAGCGTGTTGGGGACGGGGTGATCGAATCCTTAAAAGCGGCTCTTCTTCAAAGGGAAGGGGTGGAGGAAGGGGAGCTTCTCTCTCTTTCGTCCTACAGCCTTTCGCTGTATCTTGACACACAGGCGATCGCCATCCCCACGGGGCAGTCGCTCACCGTCGGTTTTCCGTATCCCAACGGGGAGGCGGGGCCGCAGAAAAACACCGCTTATAAAGCCTATTATTTTCCGCTTGACGAGGACGGACAGATCCTTACCTATGGGATCACCGAGGTACCTTCGGTAGCCATTGAGGGCGGTGTATACGCCACCGTTCAAAGCAGTGGGCTTTACGCCGTGGCCGCTTATAAAAGCAACGCCGTTGCGGATAACGACGGGCGCGCCCTTTTTCTCTTTACCGACGGATGCGGCACGATCAAAAAGGACGGCGAGGTCCTTTCAGGGGGAATCGTGCTGCTGCAAAGAGGCGAAACGCTTTCGCTGACGCTTATCCCGAACGAGGGGTACCGTACCGATGCGGTGCTCCTTGACGGGCACCACCATACACCCAACGGCGAGGGAAATATCACCCTCTCCTACTATCAGATGAAGGAGGACAGCTATCTATCGGTCGGTTTTCTTTCCGAAGCGGAAAAGGCACTGTGGGAGACGCTTGATTTTGAAGCCTTCCCTCTATCCTTAACGGTTTACGACCCCTTGGGCATGGCGGCTTATACGCTTCTTACGCGCAACGCCACTCCGATCGTGGACAGCGCCACCTCGCTGTATCTTGATTTTTCGGCCGAAGAGATCGCCCATATCCCTTTCGTTCGCTACGAATGGTATAAGGACGGCGAGCTTCTTCCCGAGGTCACGGGCACAAAGCTTTCCTTTAAAAACGCCCGGCTTTCGGACGAGGGAGAGTATACGGTACGCATCACGCTGGAGAACGGGTTCCGCACGCGTGTGATTGAAAGTGACGCGATCACCCTGCGCGTTATCACGGTGGTCGACTTCTTCGGTTGGATCCTTGTGGGACTTTTGCTCTTTGCGATCCCAACCTTTACCCTGATCATTACCCACCTTGTGCGCTACGTAAAAAAGCAAAAGGAAATCCGATAAGATAAAATGGAAAGAGCGACCTGTAGGGGCAGGTCGCTCTTCCCGAATGGGCGCCGCGGTGCCCCGAAAAAGAATAAGGAAACGAAATGGACCGAAGCCAATTTTTACCGATTACAAAATCCGATATGGAGGCGCGGGGCTGGGATGCCCCCGACTTCGTTTACGTAACGGGGGACGCTTACTGCGATCACCCCTCCTTTGGCGTTGCGATCATCTCGCGCGTACTTGAAAACGCAGGCTTTCGGGTGGCGATCCTTTCTCAGCCCGATTATAAATCGACCGCCGATTTCTGTCGCTTCGGGCGCCCAAGGCTTGGGTTTCTCGTTACCTCGGGCAACATTGATTCGATGGTGGCGCACTACACGGTCTCCCGTAAGCGCCGCAGCTACGATTACTATACGCCGGGGGGCGAGATGGGCAAGCGGCCCGACCGCGCCCTGATCGTTTACTGCAACCGTATACGGGAAGCATACGGCGATATCCCGATCGTTATCGGGGGGCTCGAAGCCTCGCTTCGCCGCTTTGCCCATTACGATTATTGGGACGATTGCGTACGGCGCAGCATCTTGGTTGACAGCCGCGCCGATATGCTGACTTACGGTATGGGGGAAAAGATCCTTCTCCGCTTAGCCGAGCTATTGGATCGCGGCGTGCCGATCAAAAAGATCCGCGACGTGCCGGGCTGCGTGTATCTTTGCAAAAAGGGAGAGGAGATCCCCTTCCCTACCGTGGAAACCGCCGATTACGACCTCTTAAAGAACGATAAGCTTGCCTACGCCCGCGCCTTTGCCACCCAATACCGCGCTATGGATCAGGTAGACGCCAAGGCGATCGTAGAATATTACAGCGACAAGATGCTGGTGCAAAACCCGCCGATGCCCCCCTTGGAGAAAGAGGAGCTGGACGAGGTATATTCCCTGCCCTATGCCCGCGATTTCCACCCCGATTATCTCCCTCTTGGCGGTGTGCCCGCGATGAGCGAGGTGAAGTTTTCGATCGTTCACAACCGCGGCTGCTTCGGCGCCTGCAATTTCTGCGCGATCGCCTTTCACCAAGGGCGGCAGGTACGCTCGCGCAGTAAGGAAAGCGTGGTAAACGAGGCGCGGCTTATCAGCGAGATGCCCGATTTCAAGGGCTATATCCACGACGTTGGGGGTCCCACCGCCAACTTCCGCCACCCCTCCTGCGCCCTGCAAAAGGAAAAGGGGGTATGCCCCAACCGCAAATGCCTTGCCCCCACCCCTTGCAAGAACCTCGTTGTCGATCACACGGAATACTGCGATCTTTTAGAGGAGATCGAGGCGCTGCCGAGGATCAAGCGGGTCTTTATCCGATCGGGTATCCGCTTTGATTATCTTTTGTACGATAAAAGCAATCGCTTTTTCAAGCAGCTGGTTACCCACCACGTCAGCGGTCAGTTGAAGGTAGCGCCCGAGCATTGTTCGGACTGCGTGCTTGCCGCCATGGGCAAGCCCCCCATCGCCGTCTATGAAAAATTCAAGGAACGCTATTTCGCGCTGTCGAAGGAAGCGGGGCTTAAGCAATACCTCGTACCCTATCTGATGTCAAGCCACCCCGGCTCTACGATGAAGGACGCCGTCACCTTAGCGCTTCATCTCAAAAAATGGGGGCTCTCCCCCGAGCAGGTGCAGGATTTCTACCCCACCCCCGGCACGATCTCGACGGTGACCTATTATACGGGCATCGACCCGCTTACCGAAAAAGAGGTCTACGTTTGCCGAGACTACCGCGAAAAGCAGATGCAACGCGCGCTTTTGCAATATAAAAAGCCCGAGAACTATGAGCTGGTCAAGGAAGCGCTTCGCCTTGCGGGGCGAGAGGACCTGATCGGCTTTTCCCCCGACTGTCTGCTTCGCCCCCGAGGGAAAGACGCCGCCCAAAAGACGCCAACCCCGAAAAAGCCGACCCAGAAAAGAGAGGCCAAGGGCGCTTGGCACGCCAAGGGGCAAAGCTCCTCGCATAAAAAGAAAAGGTGAAGCCGCGGCTTCACCTTTTCTTTTATTCGCCCTTCTCGATAAAGGCGGTATACTTGCGGTAAGCAACGAGGGAAAGCAGGACCCCGACGATAGAAACGCCGATCCAGGAAAGGACGGTCGCGCCCCAGCCCGCCCTTTGCGAAATAAGAGCAAAGCCGTAGGTCGCTGAAGCGGCGCCGACGTACACGAAGGCGTTGACGAAGCCCCCGACGGTCGCCGAACGGCCAAGGCTTGCAAAGCGCCCCGGCAGGCAGGAAATGAGAAGGAAATTGGCCCCGTGCATCGAGGCGCAGATAAGCGCCGCCAGGAAAAGGCAGATAAAGCGCGAAAGAGTCGACGCGGACGAGATGAGAAGAAAGAGCGGCACGCAAAGCCCGGCGCAAAGAAGAAAGAGAACAATGCCACCCCTTATTTCGTTATTGAAAAGAGGGCGGCGGTGAAGCGCCGTAACGGCCGAGACCGCCGCCACCGAAAAGATCGGCAGAATAGCGGAAACAAGGGTCGCTTCCCCGCTCTCGCGGCCGAAGGCCTGCCCGTAGAGGGTGGGAAGCCAGGTCTCGATCCCGTCACGCAAAATACCGCAGGCAACGATCACCCCAAGGATCGGCAAAACGCCCGAACCGATAAGAACCGAAAAGAGGCCGCCCTTCTTTCCTTCTTGCTTTTTCTCGACCCCTTCTTCCTCTCTTCTTTCGGCAGGGGGAAGAATGCGGGCGATCGCGATAAGAAAAGCCGTCATAGCCAAAAGGGATAAAATCCCCGCCGAATAAAAGGCGGCTTGCCAACCGACGTACCGTAAGCAGAGCGGAACGTAAAGATACAAAAGGATCGTGGCGATATGCGCGAAGACCGTCACGACAAGATTGGCGCGCACGTATTCCTCGTGCCGTAGGTTTGAGGCCAAGATCCGTACGATCGGCGGCCAAAGCATCGCCTGCGCCAAGCCGTTGAGCGCCCACAGCGGAATGATCCATTCCCCGCTCGGCACAAGCGGCACGCAAGCGTTACAAAGGGCGGTGACGAAAAGCCCCCCGCCAAGCAGAACGCTCGGCTTGATGCGGTCGCCGAGAAAGCCGCTGATCAGCTGCCCCGCGCCGTAGCAGATAAAGAGGCAGGTTTCAACCAGCCCCCCCGTCGTTTCGGTGATCGCCCCCGCCTCCAGCATCCCGAAAAGGGTGGCGGCAAAGCTTTTCCGCGAAAAATAGCTGGTGAAATACACAAGAGCGCAAAGCGCGACGATCTTTTTCTTAAAATCGTATCTTTTATTCATAAAAAATGCTCCGTTCTGTCGTTTTCCACGTATATTGTAGCACTATGTTTTTCCAAAAACAAGTGCCGCGCCGAAAAAACCTCGGTTTTTCGAAAAGAGAGGAAAAGACCTCGAAAAATACGGAATAAAGCTTTGCTTTATCGGGAAAATGGGCTTCTTTTTCGCCTTTTTTATCTTTACAAATCGGCTTTTTTGTGGTAAAATATAAGCAATATCGGCGAAAGGAGTGCCCCCGTGCGTTTAGATAAATTTTTCACCACCGTCGGCCTGCTTTCACGCCGTGAATGCGCCATGGCTTGCCGCCGCGGAGAGATCTCGGTAAACGGCGTGCCCGCCAAGCGCGCGGATATGCCGGTAAACGAAGAGGTCGATGAAATCGCCTTTCGGGGCGAGCGGGTCGAATTCTGCCGCTTTATCTATTTGTTTCTCAATAAGCCGAAGGGATACGTCAGCGCGACCGAGGACAGTCATCTCCCTTGCGTTACCGAGCTTGTGCCGAAGGAGTACGAAAAACGCGAGCTTTTCCCCTGCGGGCGGCTTGACCGCGACACCGAGGGGCTGCTTCTCTTAACCGACGACGGGGCCTTGACCCACGCGCTTCTTTCCCCCAAAAGAGGGGTCGAGAAGGTCTACTTCTTTACCTGCGAGACGCCGCTTTGCCAAGAGGCGGAAGAGCGGCTTTTGGCGGGCATGACGCTTGGGAACGGCGAAGCCTGCCGCCCCGCGTATCTTACGGCCGATCCCCACCGTCAATCGGGTAGGGTCACGCTTACCGAGGGGAAATATCACGAGGTAAAGCGTATGATGGCCGCCCTCGGATCCCCCCTATCCTCGTTGAAGCGGATAAGCTTTGCGGGGATCGCCTTAGATCCAACTCTTGCCATAGGCGAATGCCGACGGGCAACCGAAGAAGAAATCAAGATCCTGCGGCGCGCCGCGGGACGAGAAGGAGAATAATACATGGAAATCTTAAAGATCCTTTCCGAAGAACTGAATCTTACCGAAGAGCAGGTGGAAAAAACCGTTGCGCTCTTAGATGAAGGCAACACCATTCCCTTTATCGCGCGTTACCGTAAGGAGGTCACGGGTTCGCTTGACGATATCACCCTGCGTACCCTTTCCGACCGATTGAATTATCTGCGGAAGCTGGACGAGCGCCGCGAAGAGATCAAAACGGCGATCGAAAACCAGGGCAAGCTGACCGAAGAGATCACCCTCGCCCTTTCGCGCGCCGCAACGCTCGTTGAGCTGGAGGATATTTACCGCCCCTACAAGCAAAAGCGCCGCACTCGGGCCTCCATCGCCCGGGAGAAGGGTCTGGAGCCCTTGGCTGCCGCTCTTTTCGCACAGGATGGGCGGGACCCTGCCACACTGGCGCAAGATTATGTAAACCCGGAAAAGGGCGTAGAAACTGTCGAAGACGCGCTGGCCGGTGCCAGCGACATCATCGCAGAAGATCTGTCCGACGATGCCCAGATTCGCAAGAATCTTCGGGACTTGATGAACCGCCGGGGCAGCCTGGTCTGCAAGGCGGAAGATCCGGAGGCGGACAGCGTTTATAAGCTCTACTATGATTTCTCCCAGCCCATTTCCCGGCTGCTCGATCACCAGATTCTCGCCATGAATCGGGGTGAGAAGGAGGAGATTCTGAAAATCACGATTACCCTTCCGGGCAACGAGGGAGCTGCGGCTGTGTGCCG
>JAZOOS010000017.1:0-11086 GCA_045655185.1 Eubacteriales bacterium | reverse complement strand
TTTTCAGAAGTTAAATTCTTAGCTTCTCTTTTTACTTTTGAGTAGTAAATAAACTCTTGTAATTAACGGATTCCTTCGCACTTTTCAGTGCTCGAAATTCTGTTGTTCAATTTTCAAAGACCGATGCCCGCCGCCTCGTTTCCTCGGCGACAGCTTTTCTATTATACCCTCTCAAAGACCGTTTGTCAACCCCTTTTTTAAACTTTTTTCAAGTTTTTTAAGGTTTTTTTCAGCTTTTTTCGAGGATATTTGCCCCAAATCCCTTTTTTAGAGGGGACTTACAGTATAACACGGATTTTTGGGTTTTGTCAACCCCCTTTTTTAATTTTTTTAATAACGGCGGGAGCAAGCCCCGCCCTACAAAAAAAGAGGAGCCGTAAGGCGGTATGGAATCACGGCATCGCCATGCACGGAAAACGGACGGCCGATGGCCGCCCCTACGGTTTCGTATGGAGAGGATCCCGCGTTTTGCGAGCGGAGGGCGGGCGATGAAAAAAGTCCGTGGAATTCACGGGCTTTGGGATAATTATTCAGGAAGCGGGCGGCAATGATGTTGGGCTGACGCTCCAATGATGTTGCGTGTGCCACGCAAATGATGTTGTGCCTTTCGGCACAAATGAAAAAATCCAAGCCTTTCGACTTGGATTTTTTGGCAGGGGCACAAAGGCTCGAACTCTGGACACGCGGTTTTGGAGACCGCTGCTCTACCAACTGAGCTATACCCCTATAACGCTGATTATTATAACACGCTTTTTCGGAAAATGCAACCCCTTTTTTAAAAAAAGAAGCAGCTTTTTCAAAAGCGCCTTCCCAACCGCCATATTCCTTATATAATACGTACGCGCGAGGGCGGCGCGCCTTTGCCCTTTGCCCCTTGCGGGAAAAAGTGAATGATTTTTTTTGTTTTTTCTCTTGACATTTTGTTCCGTTTCGTGTATATTTTTTTATATACTTTTAAAAAGGAGATTTTTTCAATGAAAACCAGAAGCATTTCTTTACTGCTTGTTCTTGCGCTTTTCGTCACCATCGGCGGCGTATACGCCACGTGGGTCTTCGCCGAAACGCCCCTGAACGCGGTTCACGGCCACATCGGCGGCTTTTCCCTTTCCGACGCTTCGACCAATAACGGAAAGGGTACGATCACGGTTACCGCTTCGAACGTTCAACTGACCATCGACCAAGCCGCGGTGAACAATTACCACGCCGTGCTGAAGTCCAATGAAGCCGTCGTCACCGTCGTCTTCCATCCTTCCTCGACCTGGGCCAACACCAACGCAGACATCGACGAGATCATCATGCAGTACAACCTGAAGACCGATAACGCCGCTCCCATGGACTTCAAGGTAGCCGACAAGAATCTCAATGAAACCATCACGCTTTTCAAAACCTTCAACACCTCCTTGAAGGATGACATCACGCTGACGAAGCAGACCGAAGGCGATAACGCCGGCGCCTTCGTCGGTACGATCCCCGCCTCCGCCCTCCTTTCGCTTATTGAGCTCAACGACTTCACGATCGAATCCTACGCTCAGTACGAAAAGGTCAGCGGCAAGGTCGGTAGCTTCGGTAACATCGGTATCGAAATCTCCGAAAAGACCAACGCAGCCGTTCAAGACTAATTTTACACGATAACGGGCTATCCTCTTTTTTAGGGGATAGCCCCCTTCGCATTCGAAGGATCATCTGCCAAAGCGCTTCCCCGCTTTCCCAAAAAAATCACCCCTAAGCGGGCAATCAAACAAAAAGGAGGTCAAGCTATATGAGAACGTCACTTTTTTCCAAATCGACGCTTGTTTTGCTTTGCCTTCTTTTTTTGATTTCGATCCCCGGGGCTTTCTCGACCTGGATCTTTGCTGAAATGCCGTTGAACGGACACGGTGACGGCATTTTGCTTGGAATGGATATCTTTCATTGGCAAGGCTCTGAGGTCCTGCCCGACGAAGAGGAAGAGGGAGAAGGGCATGCCCACGCTGTGCTGATCAACAATCTGATCAACCACGAGACCAACGGCCTTAACAACCCCGACTCGTACTTAAACGAGCAGATCGCGGTGCGGCTTGACAAGCACGGCGGGCACGACACCCTCGGCAGTATGGCGATCACGCAGGGCGAAGCGCTTACCGAGCTGTTCGACCTGAACACCCAAAACGTCACCTTCCTGATCCATATGAAGAGCGATACCCTCTATTACATCTTTACGACGAGCCTGGATCTGGGGGAAAAGAGAAAGCCGACCTATAAGATCGGTTCGACGATTTCTCCCATTTACCGTACGACGGTAGTGAAGCAAAACGGAAAATGGGTGGCAACGAAAACCGAAGAGGGCTCTGCCAAATCCGCCTATTACGAGGAAACACAGCCGAGCATTTTTGAAAACATTTCAAGAATCCCCTCTTTTGACCCCACTACCTGGAAAGCGAATTAAGCCTATAAAAAAGAGCAGATCCGCGTCTGCTCTTTTTATTTCAGAAGAGGAAATAGCTGCCCATTCGCGGATCATACTTTGTCCTCTTTTTTATCGCTTGTGTAATAACTGCCGAAAAAAAGGGTTGACAAATGGAGAAAATCTTGTTATAATCAACTTGTAAAGAATGTAATTGAAAGGTGTTCTATATGAAAGCCAAGCTGTTATCGTTTTTCCTGGTAGTCGTGTTGCTTTGCGCCCTTGTCGCCTGTATGCCGACGACGCCCGATACAAGCACGACGACCGGTACGCCCGCTGCCACTACGACGGCGGTTCCCGTCACCACCACCTTAAAGGCCCCGACGACCACGCCTTCCCCCGCCGTCACCACGACCGCGCCGCTGGAGACCCCCGGCGATCTGTGGCAGGATATTCCCCAATAATTAAAAAAAGAAACAGCAGGCCTTTTGCCTGCTGTTTTGCTACTTAGTTTTAAAAAGAAAGGAGCGCTTTATGCTTACCGTTTGCCGCCTTGCCGATCTTTCGGTCGGCTTTATTCACAAGGCCTCCTTCCTGCCGCGCTTTTATCACGCTTTTTTATGTGACAGCGTGCCCGATATTACCATTTCGGTAAACGATGAGGAAATTGAGCGCGAAGCCCTTTGCGAAGGCGCGCCGATGGGAGAAGAGCGCTTTGGGTATCTTGAGGCCGTGGCGCTTTACCGAAAGCTTTGCCTTGCCCTTCCCCGTTTTCAAGGTTTTATGCTGCACAGCTCGTTTTTCACGCTTCGCGGAGTCGGTATTGCCATCAGCGCCGATTGCGGCGTGGGAAAGACCACCGTCACAATGAACGTAAAAGCGGCATATCCAGCGGATTTTCGTATTATTAACGGCGATAAGCCCCTTTTTCGCCGAGGTGTCGAAGGGTTTATCGGCTACGGTACGCCCTTTTGCGGAAAGGAGCGGCTTGGCTCTAAAAACTCAGCCAAGATACACGCCCTTTGCTTTTTAGAGCGAGGGGAGAAGGACACGGTGCTTCCACTTTCGCCCGAGGAGGCCTTCCCGAAGCTTTTTGGGGCTACGCTTGCCCCCCATGACCCTACCCTGTTTCCCCTTTTATTAGAGGAAATAAACCGCCTTTTAACGACAGTGAAGCTCTATCGACTGATCGCTACGCCTACGCCGGGGGTTGCTTCAGCGCTGCTTGAAAAATTAACGGAGGATACGCTTGCATGAAAATAAAAGAAGGCTTTCGCCTACACACCATTGGAAACGACACCTACGCCGTAGCCGCAACGCCCGAGGCGGCGACCCTTGGCTCGATGGTTAAGCTGAATGAGACCGCCCTCTTTTTATGGCGGCTTCTCGAATGCGAGCGCACCGAGGAGGAGCTTCTCTCGGCACTTTCGACCGAGTACGAGATCGATAAAGAAACGGCCAAAAGCGATTTTGCGCCCTTTCTTCTTCAGCTGAAGGAAGCGGGGCTTATCGATGGCTGAATTTTCACTGGAAAGCCTTTTGCCCACCATGGAAGAGATCTTCCAAAAGGGGGGCTGTTTTCGCCTGTATCCCCGTGGGGTCAGCATGCGTCCCCTGCTTCGAGAGGGGATCGATTCGGTCCTCTTGGCGCGAGACGGCGCCCCCAAGGCGGGAGATATCGTGCTTTGTCGCCGAAGGAGCGGTAGCTTTATTTTGCACCGCGTGCATAGGATCGAGGGCGAAAGCCTTTATCTTACGGCAGACAGTTACCCCGCCGAAGAGCCGGAGGGGCCGCTCCCGCTTTCTTCGGTGACGGCACGGGTATCGGCCGTCTATCGGGGGGAAGAAAGATTATCCGATACCGCCCTTTCCGCCTTTCGTCTTTATGCCGAGGGCAGACGTTCGCTTTACCGCGCCAAGGTCAAGCTAAAACGTTTTTTCAGGGGATAAAATCCAAAAAATACCATAAAATAAGAAAAAAGAAGGATTTTTTGTAAAGTATTAACAAAAAGTTCTTCTTTTTTGTATGATTTGCTATTTATTTTTTCTTGTTTTTCTGCTATAATAGAAATGAAAGGAGGAGCGATCCTCCGAATAGCAAAGAAAGGCGGTACAATGTATGAAGATCAACCTGGTAGCAAGACAAATGACGGTAAGGGACTCGCTTCGCGAGCTGACCGAGAAGAAATTGTCGAAGTTTGATAAATACTTCGGCGAGGATACGGTCGCCCACGTCACCTGCCGTACGCGGCGTGATAAAAAGATCGTGGAGATCACCATCACCTACGGCTCTACCCTGTACCGCAGCGAAGAAGAGGAAGAAAGCTTTCAGAACGCGCTCGACGCGGCGGTGGAGACGCTTGAGGGCCAGATCCGCAAGAATAAGTCGCGTTTAGAAAAGCGCATCCGCGAGGGGGCCTTCCTTCGCACGGTAGCCGAGGAAGAGCCGGATGAGGAGCTGCCGCTCCTTCGTGTCAAGCGCTTCCCCCTGAAACCAATGAGCGTGGAGGAAGCCATTCTGCAGATGAATCTTCTCGAGCATCAGTTCTTTGTTTTTGTGGACGATGAAAGTGAAAAGACCGCGGTCGTATACAAGCGGCACGACGGTGGGTACGGGCTGATCATGCCCGAGTAAATAGAACGCCGGAGTTTAGGACGAGAGTTTACCCCGACGAACCCCAATCCATAGCGCAAGAGAGGCAGGGAAACCTGCCTCTCTTGCTTTTTAGAAAGAAAAGTTTACATATAAGTATGTTGTAGGGACGGCCATTGGCCGTCCAAAGAAAAAGGCCCTGCCGGATGGCAGGGCCTTTGGAATTATGCGTTAGGTTTTTGCGAAAGTGCCTTATTCAGCAGCAAAGGTAACAACACTGTTGCCGTAGGCAAGGGCGATCGTACCGTTTTCAGCCATGCCGATCATCTTGTCACGCAGGGCGTCGGCAAAGCCACCACAATCAGCGTTGTCGTTCACCAGGAAGGTAAAGGCACCGGAATGGTTCATCCAACCGAAGGGCTTGCCATCCAGGTAGGTGTCACCGTAACCAACGTGCACAGCCTCTTGTGTATCGGCAGTGAGCCAGAGGATCTCAGCCTTATCCTCATCTTCCATGTTGTAAGGCGTATAGAGGGCACCCTGTTCCACGATTTCAAGCGTAATACCGGTAAGATTGTAAAGCATTTCGGCAACCGCCTGCGCCTCATCCTTTTTAAAGCCTTGACCGTAGACGATCTTCATATCGGCGAGGGACTTACCGTTAACCGTGACGTTGTAAAGGGTCGCGTCATTGGTTTCCCCAAGCTTGGTGCCGATGATGTCGCCGATGACGGCGTCGGCCGAATACTCACCGTCGTTGCGGAAGTAATCGTATACCTCGGTAGCACTTACCGTTTCGCCGAAGGTGGGAGATACGCACGCGAATTCATAGCGCACACCGTCGATCACAATAAAGTAGAAGTACGCAAGCTCGGTCTCAATGGCACCCTTGCGCTTCGCGAAGTCAATATCTTCCCACTTGGTGCCGTTTTTATCCTGATCGTAAAGCATAGCGTAGGTGTAGCAAAGCTCGATCTCGTCATTGGCATTGACTCTCTCATACGCTTTGCCTGCAAAGGAGAAGCCGCCGACGACGGTTCCGTTCGGATCGCCGGTATAAACCGTTTCGCTTACCGATAGGCCGCTTGCGGGGTTCTTGACCGTATAACCGAAGGAAACGCTTTGCTTGTTTTCGATCAGCTGCGTAAGCACTTCTTTGTTGATAACGAAGGTGGAACGGATACCCGCGATCGCCTCCTGCCCCGCATCGTAGCTACCGCTGACACGAACCGAATAGCCCGAGAAGGTGATCAGCTGTTGCGCCATTTTCACGGGATCGCTTTCGGGAACGGCTGCGTCAAGAAGATCCTCGTAAAGACCGCGGGCGATATACTCCTTATGCGCAACACACAGGGTGTTGACCGCAGCGCTGTCACCAATCTTTACGCGGATGGCTTCAGGCAAGGAAAGGAGGGCCGAAAGATCGAGCATATTGAGGGCGGCGTTGTCGATAAAGGTATTATAATTATAGGCTTCCTCGCCGGCCAGCTTAAGGTTGTCATAGTAAGCAGCCTTCAGGGCCTTGCGGTAGGCCTTCATCATTTCATCCTCGTTCGCCTCGTCCTTCAGGAGGTAACCCTTCATCGCCTCGTGTACCGAAGCGCGGCCCGCTTCATCCAGTTTAAGATAAGCGGTGATATCCAGACCGTAATACTTACAAAGGTCAACGAAATGGTTCTGCATAAGCTCCGCATCGGTCAGAACGATATCGTAACGGCGGATCGAATAGAAGCTTGCGTTTACCCCTGCGCCAATGGTTTCATGGCTAAAATCACTGTGATATCCGACCGAGGAAGAAATATACTTGTTCCCGTTCAGAAGCGCGTTGTAGGTAAGGATCCCCGGCAGACGAATGGCATACACCAACGTGTTGTCAGACGAATACAGGAAATTCGAGAAGTTTTCAGCCTTATCGGCACTGACCTCATCGGGCACGGCAAGCGCATCGTTAAAGAGAGTCTCATCGGTGTAGCCCAACAAATCCATAGCGGTTTGCTTATCAATGGCTATTGGATTGGCCGAATAGGTCTCCCCATCAGCCATGGCGGGAATCTTATAATACTGTACCACATCGGCCGTAAGATCCTTGTCTGCGCGAAGGACGACCGTATTAGCTGCCGAAAGCGTACCGCGGTAGGTATTGTTGCCTATGTTACCCATCGAGGTAGGATCAAAATGAGTAGCGTCAATCTCATCTTTTTTATGGGTGGTACCAGAGCTAAGGGCATAGCCATGCTGCGCATACATTCCGTAAAGAAGATCCGTAGCGTTGGCTTGAAGATGAAGACGAACCCCGTCTAACTGAAACGCGTATCCCTCGCCCGTCACATCAAAAGCAACGAACTCGTAGGTGTAGTCGCTATACCAGAAGGTGGAATCGTCGGCAACTCGCCTATCGCACTCAAGCATAACAAAACCGTTCTTATTATCGCTGACCAAGGAGAAATAGCCTTTTTTAAAGCTATTCGTCAAGGTAGCGGCTCCATTCGCCATGATCTTAAATGCGCCCGCGCGCATAACACCGGGGGCACGGTCTGCGTTTATGACGAAACCATTCGTCAGGGATTCGGCTTCTATCATATTCTCGTTTGCCGAGAAGAAGTCAAACCAGTTAATAAGGTGATCCTGCTGTGCATAAAGGGCGTTATACTCTTCCTGCGAGTACTTCTTCTCTTTGCCGGCCAGATCCGCATAATACTCACCCAGCTTTTTATTGGATACGCTGTCGAAGAGATAGGAAACGACCGCGTAATGATTGTATCCGTCTACATCAAGCTCGTCATGGATAGCGTCTATAATGTCATTGCGAAGGGTGGTGGTGAGGGCATCGATCATCTTGATCTTTCCGGGATCCATACCCACCGTAGCCGCCAAATCAACGAGAGCGTTAAGGTCCTTATCCCCGGTCTTCAGCGAGCCGTAGTTATAAAGCTTTTCGTCAAGGGCCGTCAAATAGGCATCCTGAACATCGGCTCTATTGTAGTTAGGATCGGCTACCGTAATATCGGTAAAGGCAGCGTAGATCTCCTTCTTTTCGTCGACGCTCAGATCGGCAAAGCCGAAAAGATCCAGCTTATACCATTTGGCGACGTCGGCAAAATGGTTTTGGGCGATAGCCTCTTCATCCAGTACCGTGTTATAATAACGGATCGCGTAAACGTTACCCGAATAACGGCCATTCCAGATCAGATGGTAGATATCCCCGGTAACGCGGGAAACCGCGGTGGCACCGAAGTTTGCGTTCTCGGTCAAGAAGGCCTCTACCCCGTTAAGGTAAACGCCAAGGGTACCGGGCATCGCTATCGAGGAATCGGTCGCATCGCTCGGCTGGCTGATGACGTGGGTATAATCCACCACCTCGCCAAGCGAGAAGGCGTGTTTCTTCGCGGTGTCGACGAAGGAGATCGTGGATCCGTTGTCGTCCGCTTTATCGAAATAATAGTCCCCGTTTGCATCCTTTCCGAGGTAAATACCGATGTTGTTGAGGTAGAACTGTCGCTGGCTTCCAATACGGGTTACACTGTCGTAGGAGGCGACCAGCTGCTGCGAGAAGGTATAGGTATTGACGTCGTTGATGAAGTCGACCTTCATCATATAATCGCTATTGGCACTCCTGGCAAACGAGCCGATGCCGCCCCTGGTATCGGTCAGCTGCCCCTCCAGGTTTCTGGCCATTTTCATATAGCCCATACCGACGGTGACGGTCTCATAAAAATGTGTTATTCCCCAATCTGCCTTACCATACTCCAATGAATTCTGCCCGATTCGGGTGCCCTCGCCGCTGCCGGCACTCGAATTGTGATAGACCCGATACGGATAAAACGCACTGCTTATAATGCTAATGCTGTTCAATGTTTGGGAATCTATCATAAGGCGATCGACGCCATTGGAATAAGCGCCCTTCCAATACTCGTTGGAGTCAAAGAAGTCGTATTGAAGGACGAGACCATCCCGCACGTAAAGGCTGTTATAGAAGGCCGCATCGTGCACCTCATTATAATCGGCATATTTTTTCATTGCCTCATCAACAGCCGCGTTCAAGGACGACTGGGTAAGGTTTTTAATATCCAAGGTGTCATAGAACGACGCACCGCGGTCGGATCTCGCCAAAGATAACACGCGCGTAATATCAAGACCGAGGGATGCGGCTTTATCGAAGAAGGGGTAACTCACTTCATCGGCGTAAGAATAATACTTACACGCTTTATCGTATGCCTTTTCGAACTCCGCAACGCTATCAATAACCCCCCGCAGGGTCTCGTCTGTAATATTCTTGTAAACGTAGGACATGTTGCGCTTCGAAGAAAGAACTTCCTCAAGCGTATCGATGGGGAGAAGCCACTTGGCAGCAAAATCAATAAAGTCGACCTTTTCGGGAACAGCGGCATACGAAGCCTTCAAGGGCTCGTAGCTCTTTTTCAAAATGTTGACATAGGTCTCGATATAGAGTTGCTGGACCTCAACACGGGTGTAGTCGGGGTCATCCACCGTCACACCGGCAAAGGCCTCGTAAACCGTCTCTTTCTGGCTGTTGCTCAAGCTTTCCCAGCCGACAAGACCCAGCTTATACCATTTCGCAACGTCGGCAAAGTGGTTTTTCTCGATGATGTCTTCATCCAGCACCGTGTTATAGTAACGGATCGCGTAAACGTTACCCGAATAACGGCCGTTCCAGATCAGATGGTAGATATCCCCGGTAACGCGGGAAACCGCGGTGGCACCGAAGGCTGCGTTCTTGCTCAGGAAGGCCTCTACCCCGTTGAGGTAAACGCCAAGGGTACCGGACTGAGCGGCTGAGGAAGCATCCCCCGCACCGGTCGGCTGGCTGAGGACGTGGGTATAATCCACCACCTCGCCAAGCGAGAAGGCGTGTTTCTTCGCGGTGTCGCCGAAGGAGATCGTGGATCCGTTGTCGACCGCTTTATCGAAATAATAGTCCCCGTTTGCATCCTTTCCGAGGTAAATACCGATGTTATTGAGGTGGAACTGCTGGTTGCTTCCAATACGGAACATACTGTCGTAGGAGGCGACCAGCTGCTGCGAGAAGGTATAGGTATTGGCGTCATTGATGAAGTCAACCTTCATCATAAGGTTGCTATCTGAGCTCCCGGCAAACGAGCCGACACCGTTTTTGTTCACGGAGAGGGAGGAGGTGGTTGTACCAATTCGCATATATCCCATGCCGACAGTGATATTCTCATACAGTCCCGAATTGTTATAATTCGTCCCAAACTGCCCGATTCGGGTGCCCTTTCCGTTGCCGGCACTCGACTTGTGGTAGACTTGATACGGATAAAACGCACTCTCTTCAACGGCGACGGGGGTGTTCATATTATTGCCATCATCTGTCGCAAGGCGATCGACGCCATTGGAATAAGCGCCCTTCCAATACACATTGGAGTCAAAGAAGTCGTACTGAAGAACGAGGCCGTTCTTTTCATACAGACCGTTGTAGATAGCAAGAGCCGCAGCCTTATCGTCGGGGATACTATCGCCGAAAAGATCCTCTTCCAGCGCCCGAATATAGTTAGCCTGAACAGTGGTCGCGTCATCGTCAAGCTTGGTCTCGGCAAGCAGGGCGCGGGTCTTCGGCAACAAGGAGGGCATGGTTTCGAAGACGCTGAGATCCAGGTTGAACTTTTTGGCAACGGCCAGCGCGTGGTCGTTAACAAGCCCGGCGAAGTTTGCATACTTTTGGTCTTCCATGCAGGCGTCAAGGGCATTTTGCACATCGGCACGGTTGCTCTCGATCGTATACGCCGAAAGCGTGGAAAGCGCCTTATAAAGCTCTTCCTCGGTCAAGGTTTCTTTTCCTTCTTTATAAGAGGTAAGATCCAGGCGGAAGAACTTGGCAAGGTCCGCAAAGTGGTTCTGCGCGACCTCGTTATCGCTCAGCACACGGTCGTAAATACGGATGCTGTATATGGAGGCGCTGACGCGGCTGGCAAGATAGGTAAGCAAATTGTAGCTCTTCGAGGAGTTAACGTATTTCACGGTCGACGACTTAAAATAATCGGCGCCGTTTACCATCAGGCCGAGATACCCGTCCTCGGTATGAAGCTCGGTCCCCTCGGTGAGCGTATCTTTCGGACGGTCGATCTTCAGCGTAA
>JAZOOS010000016.1:0-1093 GCA_045655185.1 Eubacteriales bacterium | reverse complement strand
TTGCCCCCCGTAAAGGAAAGCCGCGCGTGGATCGCCTGCCTCTGTGTGGGCGGCGGCATTCTTCTCCTTGCGGCAGCCGTGATCCCCGTGGTGATCGTCAAGAAGAAGCACGCGAAGAAGAACGTTTGATTGACGATTTTCGCGAGGGCGAACGACGCAAGTTTGCCGTCCTTTCGCCCACGAAAGGTTTCGGCTTTGCCGAAAAACATCGGCGAACCAAAAACGAAAAAACATAAAAATCCGTAGGGGCGCTTCATGAAGCGCCCGCGGGGCATTCGTGAATGCCCCCTACAAAGGATATCACAACCCGCCGTCAAAAAACAAACAATTTTTCGCAACCAATCGGCGAAGCGAAACGGACCGCGGAGGACGTCGGTCCCTACAAGATTCAAAAACATCTTCGGACTCCGTTCTTTTGAAGCAATGGAAAATCGTGATTGTTTGGATTCCCGAAAACGATATTAAAAAAGAGACGGTAGGGGTCGACGTCCTCGGCGACCCGTAAAAAACGAAGGTCAACCGCAAAAAAAGACGAGGACGAGACAAAAAACAAAATTTTCAAAGAAAGGACGAGGTGCGCATGAACGGAAGAAACCGTCACGTTCAATATCGAAAAAGTGTATATCGAAAGAGAAAGATCCGCACGGTGATCCTCACCCTTGTCGCGGTTCTGGTGATCCTCTCGGTTGCGTTTCTCGTCATCGGCTTGCTCCTTGGCAAGCAAAGTGAGGCGCGGAGCGAAAGCAGAGGCGACAAGGAAACCACCGCCGATACGACTCCCGCCCAAACGATTCCTTCTGCCGTCCAAGGCTATCCCGTCCTTTTGGAGACCGCTGATTCTTCTACTTTTTTCTCTCGCGTGGAGGCGCTTTCGGCATCGGGCGGCTCTTACGCATCAATTCCCCTGAACACGGCGGACGGTCGGCTTCTGTATCGCTCCGACTTGGCGATTTCCCTTGGTCTGCAAGGAGCGCAGGATCGGTCCGTAAGCGTTGCCACCGCTTGCGAGAGCGTATCGTCCCTGCCCGTCACCCTTGGGGGTATCTATTACCTGACGGCGTTTGCCGAGGAGAACGATCTGTTGCGGTCGGTT
>JAZOOS010000015.1:0-60768 GCA_045655185.1 Eubacteriales bacterium | reverse complement strand
GGAAATACAGGATTTCATCAACGATTATCCCCGGCGCCTCTTTAACGGTGAAAGTGCCCGAACAATGTTTAATAGAGAACTTACCGCCCTCGGCCTTGAAAATTTTTCACACTTTTTTTAAGATTCCTCTTGACATTTGCGACATTTCTTACCAACCAAAAGATCGCTTTTTCGCCAAAAACAGTGGCACTTTCTTCCGTAACCCCTTGCCTTTTCTCTTTATTTATTGTATAATTATCGTATTAATACGAATAAAAAAGGAGATCATATATGGCAAAAAAGGTTCTTGCATTCGATTTCGGCGCTTCTTCGGGTCGCGCTATGCTGGGTGAATTTGACGGAAAAGAGATCAAGGTTACCGAAATTCACCGCTTCTCCAACGATCCCGTCATCCTGCACGGCACGATGCACTGGGATATCCTTCGCCTTTTCCACGAGGTAAAGCAGGGAATCCTCAAGGCCCTTGCCATCACGGATATTGATGCGATCGGTATTGATACCTGGGGCGTTGACTTCGGTATGATCGATAAGAACGGCGAGCTGATGTCAAATCCCGTCAACTACCGTGACGAGCGTACCGTCGGTATGCCCGAGGAGGTCTTTAAGATCATTTCGGAATCCAAGCTGTACAGCCTTACCGGTACGCAGACCATGCGTATTAATACGCTTTATCAGCTGTATTACCTTTCGAAATACCGCCCTGAATTGATGGAGCGTTGCGATAAGATCCTCTTTACCCCCGACCTTATGGCCTGGTGCTTGACCGGGGAAAAGCGGGCCGAAAAGACCATCGCCTCGACCTCGAACTTCTTAAACCCCCACACGAAGGAATTCGACCGTGAGCTTCTTACAAAGCTTGGTATTCCCACCTCGATCCTGCCCGAGATGATCGCCCCCGGCGAAAGCTACGGAACCCTCTCAAAGGGGCTGTGCGAGGAGCTTGGCTGCCCGCCCATTCCGGTCATCGCGGTCTGCACGCACGATACGGCCAGCGCAGTCCTTGCCGCCCCGACCGATAAAGAGATGGTCTATATCAGCTGCGGAACCTGGAGCCTTTTCGGCACCGAGCTCAAAGAACCGATGATCACCGAGGAAAGCGAAAAGATCCAATACACCAACGAAGGCGGATACGACGGAACCATCCGTTTCTTAAAGAACATCATGGGGCTTTGGCTGATTCAGGAATCGCGCCGTCAGTGGAAAAAGGAAGGCTTTGACGTTTCGTTTGCCGATCTGGAAAGAGAGGCACTGGAGGCCGAGCCCTTCCGTTGCTTTATCGACTGTGACGCCCCCGAGTTTGCACTTGCCGGCAACCTGCCCGAGCGGGTTCGCAACTTCTGCCGCGCGACCGGTCAGTACGTCCCGAAGACCCGCGGTGAGGTTATGCGCTGTATCTATCAAAGCCTTGCGATGAAGTATAAATATAACTACGAAGGCCTTTGCCACATCACCGGTAAGCGCTATTCGCAGATCAATATGCTGGGCGGCGGCATCAAGGATACGTTGCTTTGCCGTATGACCGCCTCCTCGACCGGAACCACGGTCGTGGCCGGCCCCATTGAAGCCACGGTCATGGGCAACATTGCCGAGCAGCTGATCGCGCTTGGGGAGATCGATAACGTCGCATCCGCGCGCCGTGTGATCGCCGATTCGACCACGCTTGCAATCTACGAGCCGAGCGAAAAGGATGCCTTCGATCTGCATTACGGGAGCTTCCTTTCGATCCTTGGCAAAAGCGGAAAAGAGGCGTAAGTCCTTTGAACCGATAAAAAGGCAGAGAACGGTTTCACCCGTTCTCTGCCTTTTCTTTTCTGTTTTTATTGAAACGTAAACAAAACTTATTAAAAGGGATGCGCACTCACGCATCCCTTTTACTTTATGCAATGAACCTTTATAGGCCAATGCGCTCAACGGCGCTATACAGCTGCTCGAAAAGCTTGCTCTTCTTTTCGCCAACAGCCTTCATCGCAGCCACCTGCGCCTCGGTATACGGGGCCAGCTCGTTCTCCGAAAGCTTGCCCTTATACATACGGTCAAGCGTCAAGGCGTAGTCGATATCCGCGGTCTCGATCTCGCCGCTGCGCTCGCAGATAACGATGTTGCTGTTACCGAGGAACAATTCTTCCACGGCGCGCTTTCCCATACGAGTCGCCAGCATACGGTCGCGAAGCGTGGGATCGCCCCCGCGTACGACGTGGGCAAACCGGGCGAACTTGGTTTCGATCCCGGTCTGCTCTTGAATGTGCTTGGCAAGGGTCGCACCGTATTCAGAGCCGACCCCCTCGGAAACGGTAACGATAAAGGTACGCTTGCCGAGCGTACGGGAACGGGCGATCTTTTCGATGGCCTTTTGCTCGTCAAAGGGGAGCTCGGGGATCACGGCCGCCGTCGCACCCGCGGCAAGTCCGGTATAAAGGGCAATATCGCCGGCGCCGCGTCCCATGACCTCCACGACGTTGCAACGAGCGTGGGATTCGCAGGTATCACGTAGCTTGTCGATCAGATCAATCGTGGTATTCATCGCCGTATCGAAGCCGATCGTCGAGTCGGTCGAAGTGATGTCGTTATCAATGGTAGCAGGGATCCCAACACAGGGGATACCGTGCTTGGTAAGATCGCGGGCGCCGCGGAAGGTACCGTCACCGCCAATGGCAACGATGCCGTCGATCCCGTTTTCAAGGCAGGTCTTTACCGCCTTTTGCATTCCCTCCTCGGTACGGAACTCGGGGCAGCGATCGGAATAGAGCATCGTACCGCCGTGATTCAAAATGTTAGAAACATCGCGTACGGCAAAGGTTTTAAGATGCCCCTCGATAAGCCCGCTGTATCCGCGGTAGATCCCCATGACCTCCACGCCACGGCAAAGCGCCTCCCGCGTAACGGCGCGCACCGCCGCATTCATGCCGGGGGCATCGCCACCCGAGGTAAGTACACCGATTCTTCTGAACTTCTTCATGCTTTTCATTCCTCTTCTGTCATTGTTTTTTGTATGTGTGCAAGAAGCGCGCGAAGTGCCGCCTCTGCCGCCGCTTTACGGATCCTTTGTCGGCTTCCCCGTAAGGCATAGCTTATAGAGTAGGTTGGGCCGCCCCTTTGGCTGATGCCCACGAATACACGGCCGACGGGGATCTCCCTCGTGCCGCCCGAGGGACCCGCAAGTCCCGTGACCGAAAGCCCAAGATCGCTGCCGGTTCGCTCAATAACCCCTTTGGCCATCTGCTCGGCAACAGGGGAGGAAACCGCCGTATATTGCGAAAGCGTGCGGTGATCGACACCGAGAAGTGCCTCTTTGACCTCGTTTACGTACGAAACGACGCCGCCGTAAAAATAACGGCTGATGCCGCTTTGCGAAACCAAGCGGGCGCTGATCAGCCCGCCCGTACAGGATTCAGCGCAAGAAAGCGTCAGGTTGGTTTTTTTAAGAAGCTCATATATCTTCTTTTCGGTCTTCATACTTAATTCCTATCATATCGATCATCGCGCGAGCCGCCGCCGACAGGGGAATGCGGCGCAGATACACGAGATAAAATTGCCGCGGGCGCGGCCCCTCGGCTAAGCGCAAGCGCTTGACCCGCTTTTTCCCGATCGCCTCTTTAGCAAAATCCTCGGCGATCGCGCAAACGCCGATCCCCCGTTCGGCAAACGAAAGCAAAAGGTCGGAGGTCGCAAGCTCAATAGCGGGTGGCGGGAAATCGCTGCCGAGCCAGCTTGATATGTACGCACGGCTTGAGGTGTTTTTTTCCAGCATGATCATTGGATATCCCGCAAGATCGTGGCGCGTGATCTTCTTTTTTTCGGCCAACGGATGGTCGGGCGAAGTAATAAAAATGTCAGAAAAGCTACGGACGGGGATCGCAAAAAACTCCTCCTGCCCCTCGGGAAGCGGGCCGCTGACCACCCCGAAATCCAATATGCCGCCCCGTATAGCCTCTAAGGTATCGGGGGTAGGTGCGTTGGTAACGTTTAAACGGATGTTGGGATATGCCCCGTGAAAGGCGGCAATATGATCCAGCAAAAAGAAGCGAAGCGTCATATCCGAGGCGCCAATATGTAAGGTGCCGTTTTGAAGGCCGGCGACCTCGCGCATCCGCTCTTCTCCCGCCGAAAGCAGAGAAAAGGCCTTTTGCACGTATTCAAAAAGAACCTTCCCCTCCTCGGTCAAGCTAACGCCGCGGTTGCTTCTTTTAAAGAGAAGCACCCCAAGGGAATCCTCAAGCGTAGAGATATCGGCGCTGACGGCAGGCTGGCTGACAAAAAGACGGCGCGCAGCCGCCGTAACGCTGCCCTCCTCGGCAACGGCCAAAAAGGTGCGGTATTTCGTAATTGCTTCCTGCATCGCAAGCCCCTCCTATCCCACTTTATACTATACTATATTTGCAAGCAATTCGTCAAGCGGTAAACGCGTTTTTTTCCAAAACGAAAAAAGAGAAATCGTTTTCTCGTTTCAAAAAAGAGAAGAGGAGTTTTCTCTTTTTCGAGAATACCCCGATTTCGTCGGGGGACGGTGCAAGAGGAGACGGTCAAAAAACGGTTTCGCACCCCTCTTTTTTTCTTCTTATGTTTTTTTCCTTCAACGCTTGCAAGTCTATTCTTTTTGTGCTATACTATACGGTATGTATAGTATGACGAAAGAGTGGGATCTCCCACCACGGAAAGGAGACGGTGTATGGAAAACGAAAATGCCAAAAAAATGCTTCGCGTCTTGCATTGCGGCGATATCACGCTGGGCACCCCCCACGCAGGTCTTTCGCTGGATAAATGCAGGGAATGCTACATGCAATTCCGCACAGTCTTTGATTCGCTCTTTGAAACCATACGGAAAGAGGGGGTCGACCTGGTTCTTATTGCGGGAAATCTTTACAGCCGCTATCTGACCAACGACGATGCTACCTATCTTATTCAACAATTCTGCTCCCTGCCCAATTGCCATTTTGTGATCGCCCCCGGTGATCAGGATCCGTACGAGGAGGATTCCTTTTACGCATCGGGCCGTCTGCCGGAAAACGTACACATATTTGAAAGCGAGCAACTGGAGCGTATTGATTTTCCCGCTCTTTATACATCAGTATACGGCTGGGCACATCTTTCCCAGCGCATTCTTACCTCCCCCATTCGCCAAAAGACCGTAGCGGACGAGGGGTGCTTCAATCTGCTTTGCGGCTGTTGTGAGATCGGCACACGCTCGGTCTTTTGCTCCCTCTCTCCTGAGGAAATCAGCCGTTTCGGCGCGGATTACGCCGCCTTTTCCCACGGCTCCGCAACCGAAATAAAGACCATTGGCCATTCGCGTTACGCCCACTGCGGCCCCTTAGAGGGAAAAAACTTTGAGGAAAGCGGAGTTGGCGGTGTTCTGCTGATCGACCTTGCGATAAGCGAAAACGAAAAGACCTTTTCTTCGCGCCGTGTTCCTTTGGCCCTTCACCGCTATGAGACAGTTACGCTGAACGTCACGGGGGCTTCGAATATGGACGAGGTCTTTAAACTTTTACGTCCCCTCATTGAGGAAAAGGGCTGGGGAAGCGATACCTCGTTACGCGTCATTTTAAACGGCGCGCTCTCGCCACTTGTTACCCTGCGTCCCGAAAAGGAGGATGCTGACGTTCTCTCGCTTTACAGTCTGGAATTTATTGACCGCACGCTCCCCACCCACGAGGTCGCCATGTTCAAAAAGGATATGACGGTGCGAGGTGAACTTTACCGTATGTTAGAGGGGCGTCTTTCTTCCCCCTCGGTCGATGAAAGGACCGCCGTTGCGCAGGCCTTCCGTACGGGGCTTGCCGCCCTTGAATCCAAGGATATTACCATCGTATAATTCGGTTTTCAACATTTTTTTATCATCACGCAAAGAGGTGTCGCTATGCATAAGCAAGGATTTGACAACGATCTGTATTTATCCACCCAATCCGCCCATATACGGGAAAGGATCGGGCAATTCGGAGGAAAGCTGTACTTAGAGTTCGGCGGCAAGCTGTTCGACGACTATCACGCCGCGCGCGTTCTGCCCGGCTTCAAGCCCGACAGTAAGCTGCAGATGCTTCTCCAGCTAAAGGAGGAGGCCGAGGTCGTTATCGTCATCAACAGCGGCGACATCGAAAAGAACAAGGTACGCGGAGACCTTGGCATCACCTACGAGAGTGACGTTTTGCGACTTATCGACCTTTTCCGCGGCGTGGGGCTTTACGTCGGCAGCGTGGTCTTAACCCGCTTTATGGGCCAGCCCTCCGCTATCTCCTTTGAGAAAAAGCTGGAAAACCTCGGTATCCGCGCCTACCGCCATTACCCGATCGAGGGGTATCCCTCGGATGCTGAAAAGATCGTCAGCGAAGAGGGCTACGGCAAAAACGATTATATTGAGACAAGCCGCCAGCTGGTCATCGTGACCGCCCCCGGCCCCGGGAGCGGGAAAATGGCCACCTGTCTTTCGCAGCTCTACCATGAGAACAAGCGCGGCGTCAAGGCGGGATACGCCAAGTTCGAGACCTTCCCGATCTGGAATCTGCCGCTTCGCCACCCCGTCAACATCGCCTACGAAGCCGCGACCGCCGATCTGAACGATATGAATATGCTTGACCCCTATCACCTTGAGGCCTACGGCACGACGGCGGTCAACTATAACCGCGACGTAGAGGTCTTCCCGGTCTTGCAGACCACCTTCCAAAAGATCTACGGCGCCTCCCCCTACAAATCCCCGACCGATATGGGGGTCAACATGGTCGGCAACTGCATCATCGACGACGAGGTCGTTTCGCGAGCGGCCGAGCAGGAGATCATCCGCCGTTATTACACCGCGCTGTGCGAGCAGCGTGACGGGGCCGAAAACGAAACCGTCGTCCGTAAGACCGAGCTTCTTATGAAGCAGCTGGGGCTTTCGGCCGAAAATCGCCCCGTGGTCGGCGCCTCGCTTGCAAAGGCAGAGGAAACGGGCGCCCCCGCCGCCGCCATCCAGCTGTCCGACGGGCGCATCATCACGGGCAAGACCTCGCCGCTTCTCGGCTCTTCCGCCGCCCTGCTTCTCAACGCCTTAAAGGCGCTGGGGGGGATCGACGACGAGATCACCCTAATCCCGCCCGAGATCATCGAGCCCTTGCAGGATCTGAAGATCAACCATCTCGGCGGTCACAACCCCCGTCTGCATACCGACGAGGTCCTGGTAGCCCTTTCGATCGTTGCTTTCTCTTCGCCGGTTGCCGAGCTTGCGATGCAGCAACTTTCCAAGCTTCGGGGCTGCGAGTTCCACTCCTCAGTCATCTTGGCGCAAATTGATAACAAAACTTTGCATAAGCTTGGCTTGAACATCACCTGCGAGCCGCGCTATCAAACCAAAAAATTATATCATCCGCATTGAGGTAAATACTATGATCCGTCACGTCGTACTGTTTAAATTTTTAGAGAGCGCCGATGGGCGAAGCAAGCAAGAAAACGTCCGCTTGACCGCGGAAAAGCTTCTTGCCTTGCAGGGGGTCATTCCCCAGCTTCTTCGAACCGAGGTACATATCGGGGCCGAGGGGTCCAGCGCAACGAACGCCGACCTGATTCTCATTTCGGATTTTGAAAGCTTTCAGGCGCTTTCCGAATATCTCGTTCATCCCGCCCACGTAGCGATCGGGAATTTTATGCGCCCCTTGCGCGAATCCCGCGCCTGCGTGGATTACGAAATCTGAAAAGCCTCGCCGCACCCTTCGTGCGGCGTATTTTTTCCCAAAAACAGAGGAGGCCCCTATGCCGAAGAAGAACAGTATTCATACGGTTACAATCGACGACATCAATAATCTCGGCTTCGGCGTGGGAAGGATCGAGGGAAAGGTGGTTTTCGTCGGCGATACGGCAGACGGTGACATCGCCCGTATCAAGATCATCAAGGACACGAAGGACTATTCGGTCGCAAGGGTCGAAGAGATCCTTTCCCCCTCACCTCACCGCATCCCTGCCGATTGCCCCGCTCGCGGCTGCGGCGGATGCGCCTACCGAAGCGTAGATTACGCCCACGAGCTTGCCCTGAAACGTCACTGGGTCGAAAAGGAATTTAAAAAGGCGGGGCTTTCCTTGCCGATCGCCGAGGTACTGCATACCGAAAGCCAAGCGGCGTACCGCAACAAGGCCCAATACCCCGTGGCCGCGGGGAAGGAAGGGCTGACCGTTGGCTTCTTTGCTCCCAAAAGCCACCGCGTTGTAGAAGCGGTCGACTGTGCCCTTTTGCCGCCGCTCTTTGGAAAGATCGCGAACGTCGTACGCCGCCACGCAGAAGCCTTTGGCATAGCGCCCTACGAGGAGGAAACGAAAAAGGGAACCCTGCGCCATATCTATATCCGTTCCTCAAAGGGGCAAGAGGAGGTGCTGCTTACCCTCGTGGTAACCAAGGGGGATTATCCCCATAAGGAAGCGCTTATTAAAGAGCTGACCGAAACCTTCCCGATGCTCGTTGGGGTGGTTTTGAACGAGAACCCGAAGGATACCAACGTGATCCTCGGCGACGTGTATCATACGCTGTGGGGTCGCCCGTATCTGTTTGATACCCTTTGCGGCGTTACGCTGAAGATCGCCCCCGCCGCCTTTTATCAGGTCAATCACGACGCTTGTGAGCTTTTGTACCGCAAGGCACGGGAGCTGGCCGACCTTTCGGGCGACGAGGTTCTGCTTGACCTTTATTGCGGTATCGGCAGCATCGGCCTTTCGATGGCCAAGGATTGCCGCCGCCTTTTCGGGGTGGAGATCGTCGGGGAAGCGATCGATTGCGCCCGCGAAAATGCCGACTTAAACGGCATCCAAAACGCCACCTTCCGCGTGGGGGATGCCACCGACGTCGGTCTTTTCCTACAGGAAGAGGGCATCACCGCCCCCGACGTGATCATTCTTGACCCGCCGCGTAAGGGCGCCGATACGCATCTTCTCGATACCATTCTTTCCCTCGTGCCGAAAAAGCTGGTCTATATCTCCTGTAACCCCGCCACCCTCGCACGCGACGTCGCCTACCTCACGAAGGGCGGCATGACGGCAGGCGAAGTCACACCGGTCGATCTTTTTCCGAGAACGGGGCACGTTGAAACTATTGTTTGCCTTCGCAAACAATAGTTTCAACATCGATATGTGCCACTTCGTGTCACTCGATATAGCCTTTGGCTCGATATGTTGCTTCGCAACTCGATATGCCCTGCGGGGCAAGAGGATGGCACATATCTATATCGAATGTGAACAAAGTGAGCATATATCGATTGCTCGTAATACGAGCAAATATCGAGTTCGCCAACGGCGAACATATCGACAAAAAGAAAGGGCTTTATAAATGACGGATAACAAAAACCAACTCCGAGAAGATGCCATTGAATTAGCAATCCAAATTTCCGATCTTTGCGACGAAATTAAGGGTTGTTCTGTTTATGTTAATCAGATTGTTCGTTCTTCGTCATCAATCGGAGCCAATATGCACGAAGCCAAATACGCACAAAGCAAAGCAGATTTTATAAGCAAGCTTGAAATTTCTTTAAAAGAATGTTCGGAAACCGAATATTGGCTGGAATTGCTTTTTAGAAAAAATAAAATAAGCGAAAAGCTCTACAAAGATTTACGAAACGATTGCGGATCAATCAGACGACGCCTAATCGCCTCCATCACCACCGCAAAAGAAAGCATAAACATGCAAAAGTGATTGTTGATCAAAGCTCGAACCTTCGTTTCGCAGCAGTACATGTTAACATATCAAACGGATCGGAGAAGATTTATGTACGATATACAAAGCAGATGGAAGCTTGAAAACCATGCGCTGAAATATTATGGATTGAGAAATCTTCCCAATCTATTTAAAAACAGCGTTACCCTTTCCAAAAGGCAGCAAGAGATCGTCGCCAAGCTACCGCGGGAGCTTACAAAAGAGGAAATCGATGCGTTAGGCTCTCTTATGGGGGTACAGATCGTTACAAGCGAAAGCAAAAGAAAAATTCCCGCATCCTTGGAGGAAGCGAGATTTTGTAAGACCTGTGTCGCGAATGATTTTATTATCCCCGGAATGGAATTTGACGCAGAGGGAAGATGCCCGATCTGCCAATCCGAAGAGCAAACTAAAAAGCTGAAAAGCATCGTTCCCATTATGAATTCCTTTCCCATATCGAAAAAATCTCGGTTCGATATTGCCGTATTCTATACCGGCGGCAAGGATTCTACCTATTTGCTTTATTACCTATCCAAGGTATTAAAGCTTCGCGTATTGGCCCTTACGTGGGAAATCCCTTATATGTCCGACTGCGCGAGAAAAAGCATCGAAAACGCGAAAAGAAAGCTGGATTCGGTAGAATTCATCAGCCGAAAAATTGCGAATAACGATCTGCGAAAAATATATAAAAAACTGTATTCCTTAAGCGAAAACACCTGCGCCTGCCCTTCCCTTGCATACGTGCTGTTTTATCCCGAGTTGGTTGCCAACAAAGTTCCTTATTTTGTCGCGGGGAATGAGCCCGCCCAGCTGCTTGGCTTATATTTCAACCATATGGCTCCTAAAATAGCCTACTCCTTTTCCGAAAACAAAGCGTTGAATGCGCTTTTGAATATAGGAAGGATTCTAACCCTGCATCCGCCGCTCAAAAAAGGTCAATTTCATACTCTTGCCACAATGAAGCAGTTGGCGTACGGGGACAGCAAAATAAAGAACTTGGCCGGGTACTCAAATCAGCTCGTTTATAACATCTGTGAGGCGATAAAGGAAGTTCCCTGTGTCTTAAATCCCTTGAAAAAAGCCATTCGTTCCTCTTCTTGGACCGGGAACATTCCTGCCTTTATCCAAGTGGATTTTGATGAAATCAGCGGCGGTGTTTATAATTGGAGCCAAATCAAAGACACCATTATCCGCGAATGCGGTTGGGTCGCCCCCGAAGAAAGCGACAAAGGATTGCATACAAGCTGTCAAATTGAAAAATGCAAGGAGCATTCCCAATTTGCAAGATTTTATCATATGAGAAGCTCTATGATCCCGTTCAGCGCGCTTGAAATTGCGATTGCAAGCCGAAACGATAATTTGTCACGTGAGGCCGCCATTTTGGAAATAAAAGCCTCTCTTGGATTTTCACTGAACGAGATTCCCGAATGTACCCTTATGCGGGAGTATTTTGAATGATGAATGCCGTCCTTTTCTATTCAAACACCGAACAAAGCAAATCGGTCGCTTCCTTTTTTGCAAACCAATTGGGGTATCCCCTGATCAATATGGAGACCGGTTATGCAAAGAGTTATCAAAATCTTGTTCTTGTGTTTCCCGTTCACTGTCAAAACATCCCCGCTATCGTGAAGGACTTTTTAAAAAATATCACCGTCATGCATCTAACCGTGATTGCCACGTACGGGAAAATGTGCTGTGGGAATGTGTTATATGAAATTCAGCGAAAATATCAAAAAAATATAATAGCGGGAGCGTATATTCCCACAAAGCACTCCTATATAAACAATGACGATGCTTTTTGTGATTTTGATCAATTAAAGCCCATCGTTGAAAAAGTCAAAGAGCCTTCCTATATACAATTCCCGAAGCTGTATAAAAATCCTTTGGCTGATGTTTTTCCAAAACTAAGAAGCAGGCTTGGACTCACGATACAAAGAAGCGCAGATTGCAGTGGGTGCAATCTTTGCGCCCAGCGTTGCTCCTTTGGAGCGATACAATCGGGCATAACAAATCGCAAGTGCATCAGATGTTTGAAGTGTGTTGAAGCCTGCCCACGTCAAGCCTTAAAAATAAAGTTTGGTTTGCCGTTGAAGCTATATTTGCGCAAGAAAAAAACAAACAAACTTATCATTTATGTTTGAATGATATGTTTCCGAAAACTGCTAAAAAATCAGGGACAAATATTTATTTTTAATGTACCTTTTTATCCTGTTCAAGCACCTTGTGAAAGAAAGGAATTATCATGAATAAAGAAAGAGCAAAAGAACTGATTTTTGACGTTCTCTTTGCCGTATTGGCGGGGATCATCGTCGGGACGGCGTACCACTTTTTTCAGAACAGCAACGGGTTTGCGCCCGGTGGGGTCGGCGGTCTTGCCACCATCACGCATCACCTGCTTTCCGATCGGGTCAGCTGGTCGATCCTGATGATCGCCTTTAATCTGCCGATCTTCGTTTTGGTCAGCGCGATCGTAAACCGCAAGCTTGGGTTTATGTTAAGCGTTTATATGGTGGTGCAATCCTCGATGCCTTATCTATACGATTGGCTGAGGGCCACCCCTTATTCTCTTGCCAACAACGGCGCGGATTTCAATATCGTCTTTGCCTGCATCGCGACCGGTGTTATTTCGGGCTTCGGGTTTTCCTTGATGCTGCGCCGCTTTGGCGCCAGCGGCGGTACATACGGCATCTCTGCCCTTATTAAAAAGCTTCGCCCCGCCACGAACATTGCGTACATTTCCTTTATTATGGACGCGAGCGTGGTTTTTATCGCGTTTTTCGTATACGGCATGAAGGTGACCCCCGTCATCTGCACGCTGCTTAACCTCTTTATCGCCAATATCATCGTCGATCACGGCTTAAACGGCATCAAGAACGGCTATAAATTCGAGATCGTTACCCAGCGCCCCGATGAGCTGGCCGCCGAGCTGATGAGCCGCTTAAAGCACGGCGTGACCGAGGTGCGCGTACACGGTATGTACGCCGACGTCGACCGCTATATGCTGATCTGCATCATCAACAAGCGCCAGATCGGTGAGATGATGAAGATTCTGAAAGCGTACCCCGACACCTTCGCAAGCTTTCATAAGGTGAACGAGGTCTTCGGACGCTTTAAAAGAAAGGTATAAAAATGCGCATCGCCCCCGCGTTTTACACGCTTCCCGCCCCCGAAATGGCGAAAGCCCTACTGGGTAAGCTTTTGTGCCGACGCTTGGAGAGTGGGCAGACCATAAAGCTTCGCATCACCGAGACCGAGGCTTATTACGGCGAAGAGGACAGCGCCTGCCACGCGCACCGTGGGCGTACCCGCCGCACCGAAACGCTGTACCAAGAGGGTGGGGTCGCTTACGTCTATCTTTGCTACGGGATACACGAGCTGTTTAATATCGTATCGGGAAAAAAGGACTTCCCCGAGGCCTGCCTTATTCGCGGTGTGGAAGGCTTTATGGGGCCCGGAAGATTGACGAGGGCCCTTTCGATTGACCGCGGCTTAAACGGCGCCGATCTTCGCACCTCCCCTTTTATCTGGTTGGAGGATGATGGCTTTACCCCCACCTACAAAGCGGGGCCCCGTATCGGCATCGGCTATGCCACAAAAGAAGATCAGGAGAGAATGTGGCGTTTCACGGTCTCGATGTAAAAAATACTTTATAAATAAAAAAACGCTTCTTCGGAAGCGTTTTTTTTAAAGCGTAAAATTCGGGAATTCCTTTAAGAACCAAACCGCGTCGGGCGAGAGCGAAAATTCCTTGCCCGAAAGGTAGGAAAGCGCGCCGCCGTCTTCGCCAAAGGAAAAACGAAGGCGATAGGAGCAAAGGGCTTGGTGGGAATATCCACGCGCGCGGTCAAGGCGGTTGACGCCGTATTTTCCGTCACCGAGAAGCGGATGCCCAAGATGCGCCATGTGGGCGCGGATCTGGTGGGTGCGGCCGGTAAGAAGCTCTACCTCCAAAAGGGAAAGCCCCCCCGCCGTAGCCAGCGTGCGGTAGCGCGTTTTGATCGAAAGAGCGCCCTTTGGCGGATCTTTATCAAAGATCTTGACCGTATTGCTTTCTTCGTTCTTCAAAAGATAAGCCGAACGCGTAGCGGCGGGCGGCTTCGGCGCACCGTGTACGGCGCACAGATAAAACTTATCGATCCTTCGCGCTTTGATCATCTCGTTCATCAGCCGCAGAGCCTCCGCGTTTTTCGCGGCAATGACGATGCCCGCCGTATTGCGGTCGATGCGGTTGCAAAGGGCGGGGGCGAAGCTTTGCTCGTTATCGGGGTCGTATTCCCCCCGCTCAAAAAGATAGGCCTGCAGCTGCAAAAGAAGATTGTTGATCTTATTTCCCTCATCCTCATGCACCGAAAGCCCTACGGGCTTATTCAGCAAAAGGATATTTTCGTCCTCGTACAAAATATTAGGGCGCGCGGCGATACCCGCAAGCAAAGCGCTCTTTTCGGTTTTTTCGGGGTTCCCCAATAATTCGTCCCGCAGAAAAAGATGCAGGCAGTCCCCCGCTGAAAGGATCTGCGAAGGAGCTGCCCGTTTTCGATTTACCTTTATCTTTTTGGTACGGACCGATTTATAGAGAAGCGAGAACGGCAGATCGGGAAAGGCCTTGGTCAAGAATTTATCCAAGCGCTGACCGCTATCGTTGTTTCCTATAATCAGTTCCTTCATGCTTATTTCGTGCCGAACAAGCGGTCACCGGCATCGCCAAGACCCGGAACGATATAGGCGTGATCGTTCAGCTTTTCGTCAAGCGCGGCGGTATAGATCTCTACGTCAGGATGATCGGCCTGTACCTTGGCAACCCCCTCGGGCGCCGCAACGAGACACATCAGCTTGATCTGCGTGCAGCCCTTATCCTTCAAGAGCTGAAGAGCGTCGGACGCGCTGCCGCCGGTCGCCAGCATCGGGTCAACCACGATAACGAGGCGGCGGGTGATATCAGGCGGAAGCTTGCAGTAGTATTGGTGAGGCATATGCGTCTCGGGATCGCGGTAAAGACCGATATGACCGACGCGGGCAACCGGGATCAGGGAAAGAAGCCCGTCTACCATACCAAGCCCCGCGCGAAGGATCGGAACGATCGCCAGCTTTTTACCCGCGATGCGCTTCATCGTTGCGCGGGCGACGGGGGTCTCGATCTCAATATCCTCAAGCGGAAGGTCACGCGTGATCTCATAGCCCATCAGCATCGAGATCTCGTCAAGAAGCTGACGGAAATCCTTGGAGCTGGTGTTTACGCGGCGCATAATGGTCAGCTTATGCTGGATAAGCGGATGGTCAATCACATGTAAAGTATTCATTTTTTCGTCCTTTTCCGACGGATCGTTTTGGCGCTTAGCCCTCCGTCTTATTTGTTATTATAATGTCTTTCGAATACAAGCTTACAGATCTTTTCTTATCAGCGGTTCGTTTTTTCCGTAAAGCGACGGACAGCATCGGCCAAAAGCGTGGCCGTGCCCTCAATACCGAGAGCCCCGCTGTCAAGCGCGATCTGATAGTTTTCGTACTTGCCCCACTTGCCGCCCGTATAGAAATTGTAATAGGTGGCGCGGCGCTTATCGGTCTTATTGATCAGCTCTAACGCCCCGTTTTCGGAAAGCTCGGGATGCCGCTCGGTCACACGGCGGCGGCGGACCGAAAGAGGCGCGTATACGAATACGCTGAAACGGTTGGGATTATCCTTTAAGATATGGTCAGCGCAACGGCCAACGATAATGCAGCTGCCCTCTGCGGCCTTTTCGCGGATAAAATCCGATTGCAATAGATACAAACGGTCGTTAACGGGAAGCGAAAGCCCGGCACCGTGAGAGGTAAAGATATTAGAGCCCATGGCCAAGGTATAAAGCAGACTGCTGGCCGCCTTTTCATCGGCCTTTTCCGCTACCTCGGGATGTAGATTCCCCGCTTCGGCAGCGGCGGTGATCAGCTCTCTATCGTAAAGAGGAATACCGAGGATCTCGGAAAGACGGTTCCCGATCTCTCGGCCGCCGCTTCCAAACTGTCTTGCAATGGTGATAACGATTTTGTTTTCCATGTATGTTCCTCCTTATACGGTATATCTTGCTATTTAGTATATCACAATTTATAATTTTTGTAAAGAGAAAAGAGAGAACTGTTGCTTTTTTTTGCAAAAAATGCTACAATGAAAGAAAAAAAGGAGAGCCGCTATGATCGCCGTTTCCCCCTCGCTGATCCCCCATATCGATGCATACGCTACCGATATTCTCGGCATTCCCGAGCGCGAGCTGATGAAGCGCGCGGGAAAGGCGGTCGCCCTTGAAATATCCAAAAGGCTGCCGACGGGGTCAACCGTTCTTTTTTATTGCGGCGGCGGCAACAACGGCGGTGACGGTTACGCCGCGGCTCTTTCGCTTACCCGTATGGGCTATCGCGCCCTTGCGGTCGATCTGTTCGGTCTTGCCCAACGCACCGAGGCAGGAAAATTCTTTCTGGAAGCCTACCGTCAAAAGGTCGGGGAGCCGCTTTCGGCCGAGGAAGCGGAAAGGGTTGAGGCCGATTGCCTCGTTGACGCGCTGTTCGGGACCGGTGGAAGATTCCCCCTCCCCGAAGAAGCGATGCTTGCGGCAAAGCGCTTTGCAAAAAGCCGCGCGCTTCGCGTTGCGATCGATATTCCCCTTGGGGTAAACGGCGAAAACGGCGAGGTCGCCCCGACCGTTGCCCCCGCAGATCTGACGGTTTGCCTCTCTTATCCGAAATACGGCCTTTACAGCTATCCCGCAAGGGAATTCGTCGGTACGGTTGTTTCAAACGACCTTGATCTGCCCCAAGAGGTCCTTTTGCGGCATTTTTCACTCTCCGATACGCTTTCCGACGAGGCTCTTCTTCAAAAAGCCTTCCCGCCCCGAAAGCAAAACACCCATAAAGGTAGCTTCGGTCACCTGCTTCTGCTTGCGGGGAGTCCCGCCTATCGGGGCGCCTCGATCCTTTCTTCGCTTTCGGCCTGCGCCTTGCGTATGGGAAGCGGCCTTGTGACGCTTGCTTCTTGCCAAGCGGTGACCGACGCTGTCGTTTCCGCCGTTCCCGAGGCCATAACCAAAACCCTGCTTCCTTGGGAAGAAGAAAATAGCGATACGCTTCTTGCCCTTGCCGAAAAGAAGAGCGCGATCCTAATCGGCCCCGGCTGCGCGGTAAGCCGCGCGCTTGCCCGCCACGTCTACGCCTTTCTCGAAAGCGAGGGGGCGCCGATCGTGCTCGACGCCGATGCCCTCAATTCGCTGGCGCTTGATCGCGCGGAATCCAAGCTTCGCTTGATCAATTCAAAAAGACAAGTTATCTTTACACCACACCCACAAGAGTTCGCAAGAATGACCGGATCTGACGTAAAGGAAGTGCAGGCTAAACGCCTTTCTCTTGCGCGAGGCTTTGCAAAAGAGATCCCCGGCGTACTGGTTTTAAAGGGGGCTTCTACCCTTATCTGCGAGGGGGAAGACTTTCTTATTAACACAACGGGAAGCCCCGCCCTTGCCAAGGGGGGGAGCGGTGATGTTTTGGCGGGGGCCGTCGCGGCGCTTATCGGGCAGGGGGTAGCCCCCTTCACCGCCGCCGCTGCCGCCACCTATCTGCACGGCTTGGCCGCCGAGCGCCTTTCTTCTCTTTATTCGGAATACGGCGTACGCCCCCTTGACCTGCCAAGCGAGATGGCCAAAGCCCTATCTTCACTTACGGGGGGGAAGAACGCTTTATGAAAAGCTATGCGCTTTTGGCGCCGAAAAACCGTTTTACGCAGCTGATCCTTTTGGAGATGCAATCGCTTTTCGGCACCGTTCTTTTAACCGACGACCCCCAAAAGCTTCCCGACGGGGGGCTTTTGGTATACGATGCGGATTCCTTCCCCACCCCCGCGGGATCGGGGCGGATCACGATCGGCTATACGAAGGATGCTTCACTTGCCAACGAGCAAGCCTTGCTTCTTCGCCCTTTTTTGCTCGACCGTTTCCGCGAAATGTTGAAGGATTATGCCGAAAACGGGGGCGACGCCCTATCGCTTCGCCCTACCCCCTCCCAAACGCTTCCCCCGCTTACGAAGACCGAGGAAACGCTTCTTTCGATCCTGCTTTCGGCCAAGGGGCAGATCGTAAGCAAGCGCGCCTTAGCCGACGCCCTTTTCCCCGAAGCCGAAGACGGTGAGGGGAGCGTTACGGTCTATATCCATTATCTTCGCAAAAAACTGGAGACCGACGGAAAAAGGCGGATCCTTTCGCACCGTAACAAGGGCTATTCCATTCCATCGAGGTAACCTATGATCCATCTGATCTATGGCGCCGTAGGCAGCGGCAAAACGACCTATATATTGTCCCGCATCAAGGAACGCCTTGTGGGGGACCCTTTTGCCTTTTTGCTGGTGCCCGAGCAGAATACCGTCGCTACCGAGAAGCTGGCGGCCGCCGTGCTCCCACCCTCGGCCCCGCTTTCCTTTGAAGTCACAAACTTTACCCGCCTTGCAGACACGGTTTTCCGTAGCGTTGGCGGCGTCAGCCGTCGTTTGGCGGATACCGGTACCGAGGCGCTTCTTCTTTATAAAACGCTTCAAAGCCTTTCGCCGATGCTTACCGATACCCGAAGGATCGACACGGGTCGCATCCAAAGCACCGCTGCCGCAATCAAGCAGATAGAAGCCGCAGCCCTTACCCCGAGGACGCTTACCGAGGCAGCCGACGTCCTAGAGAAGGGTTCCCCACTTGCCGATAAGCTTTATGACCTTGCGCTTATCCTTAGCGAATACAAAATGCTTCTTTCCGAAAAGAACCACACTTTGCCGGGAGAGGAGCTTCATCGTCTTGCCACGATCCTTTCCGAAGAGGACCCGCTTCCCTCTGCCGTTTTTTACTGCGACGATTTTACCAGCTTTACCGCGCGCCAGCTTGCCGTGATTCGCGCGCTTTGTCGCCACCACGATCTCTATATCACGCTTGGGCTTCCCCAAAACGGGGATGAGCGCCGCTCTCTTTACTACGTAGAGCTGCAAAAGACTGCCTTGGAGCTGCAGAAGATTGCCGCCGAAGAGGGGATCTCCATGCAAAGGACGGTCCTTTCGGAAAATCGGCGGGTAAAGTCCCCACTTATCCGAGAGGTCGGCCGCGCGCTCTCTCTTTCCGAAAAAAGCATATCTTTAGAAGATCCCGATCTTACCGATATACGCATCCTCGAATGCCGCTCTCCCTTTGAGGAAGCCGAGCTGGTCGCCGCCGATATTGCGAAGCAAGTACGTAGGGGGGCGCATTACCGCGATTTCGCGATTTTAGCGGGAAACGCCGTCGATTACCGCGGCGTTCTGGACGTTGCCTTATCAAGGCTCAATATCCCCTGCTTCTTCTCCCTGCCCCGTGATCTTTCTTCCTTTGAATCGGTCAAGCTGATAAAGTCCGCCTACGCCGCCTGCCTTGGCCACTATCGGCGAAGCGACGTGATCACTTACCTGAAATGCGGCTTCACAGGCCTTTCGGAGGACCTATGCGACCGCTTTGAGGCTTATGTGGAAAGATGGCGGCTGAGTGGCACGAGGATCCTAAAATCCCCCTTCCGTATGCGCCCCTCGGGTTATGCGCATCCCAGAAGCGAGCAAGAGCTTCAAGTGGCCGAGAATGAGCTTTCCCTTCTAAATCACGCCCGCCAAACGCTTGGGGCGCCGCTTTCGCTTTTGGAGAAATATTGCAAAGGAAGGTTTACTGTTAGAGAGCATTGCAAGGGTTTACATGATTTTCTTCTGTATCTTTCGGTAGAAAAGCAGCTTCTTTTACGTGCCGAAGCCGACGAGGCGGCAGGCAAGCGCGACGAGGCAGAGCTGCGCCGTCGCCTTTATCCCGCAATGATGGCGATCCTCGATCGCTTGGTTGAGGAAGTCGGAGAGCTTTCTCTCTACGCACGCGATTTTTTAGAGCTTCTATCGATGCAGTTCTCGATGGGAAGCCTGCAAAACATCCCGCCCTATGCCGACGCCGTTTCAGTTGGCTCGGCAGGGCTGATGCGCCCCGGCAATCCCCTCCATACCTACCTTGTCGGCGTGAATGCGGACGTCTTTCCGCAAAGCGGTGACGACGGCGGGATTTTCACCCCCGCCGAGCTTTCGCAGCTCGAAGCGGTGGGGATCCTTCTTGACGGTGACCCCCTCTGTCGCGCCTCCCATGCCTATTACTGCTTCTTGCGCGCCCTTCTTTCGGCGAGCGAGAGCGTAACGCTTTCCTACTATCTTTCGGACTTTTCCTTCCACCCCGCGAAAAGAAGCGACGTGATCGATTTAATACTTTCCGTAACGGAAGGGGCCCTGTGTCCCCTTTCCTACGCGGATATTCCGCCAAGCGACAAGGTCTTTTGCGAGGAAGATGCGCTTCGCATGCTCTCGCGCCGCCCTGACGCGACCCTTTCGGTGGCGCTTTGGCGCTTGCTTTCAGGTAAAGAGAGCGAAGGACTGGCCAAGCGCCTCCGCACCCCACTTTTAGAGGCTGAGGAGCAGGTTTCACCCGAGCGGATGAAAAAGATCCTCCCTGAAAAGATGACCCTCTCGCAAAGCCGTATTGCCACCTACAACGCCTGCCCCTTCTCCTATTTCTGCAAATTTATCCTGCGCCTTGACGATAACTCCCACGCCGACATCACCAGGGCAGATATCGGTACCTTTATCCATGCCGTGATGGAAGGGCTTTTCTCACTGGCCAAAAAGAACGGGATCCCTATTTCCGAGCTTAGTGATGAAGCGATTTTTGCTATGGTAAAGCAGGCATCCCGTGATTATATCACTTCTCTTTTCCCCGGCGGTGAGGAACCAACCGCCCGCGTATTGCATCTTTTTTCACGCTTGGAGAAGGCCGCCACCCGTATTCTGCTTGAGCTTCGGGAGGAAGCGGCACACTCTGCCTTTACGCCCCGCTTTTTCGAATATTCGCCCGATGAAAGGGAAAAGGGCTCCCCTTCCCCGCTTTCCTTCCCTCTGCCCGGCGGCGGAAGCGTTTCCCTAATCGGCAAGATCGACCGCGTGGATCTGTACCGCGAGGAAAATCGGGTATATATACGCGTCGTTGACTATAAGACCGGGAAAAAGACCTTTTCGCTCGATAAGATTGCGAGCGGCGAGGATCTGCAGCTTCTTTTATATCTGTTCACTCTTTGGAAAAGCGAGCGACCCGATTACCTTTCCGCCCTTGGCGCCAAGGAGGGCGACGAGATCCTCCCCGCGGGAGCACTGTATCTGTCGACCGATTTGAATGAGGCGACCGTCAAATCCCCCGACGGCGAAGCGGAAGAGACGCTTTGCCACCGCTCCGGGCTTCTTTTGATGGACGAATGCGCTCTTTCGGCGATGGACGATACGAAGAGCGGCCGCTTTATCCCCATTCGGTATAATAAGGACGGCTCAATCAGCAAAAGCGACCTTGAAAAGCTGGCAAGTCTTGAAAGAATGGGTGAGCTTCTTACGACGATCAAAGAAGCCGTGACCGAGCTCAGCGTACGCTTAAAGAGCGGCTTTGCCGAGGCCACCCCGCAAAAGGAGGGGAAGGTTTCCCCTTGCCTCTACTGTAAGTGGAAGCCGATCTGCCGCCGCGCAGAGGCTTCTTCCTAAATAAAAGAAAGAGAGATACGAGGTTTCGTATCTCTCTTTTTTATGAAGCGGCGGGAGCAAGCCCCCGCTCTACTCGCGCATTTTTTATTCCCCTAACAGCAACCGCATTACCTTCCCCCTTCGTGAAAGATCGCGCAGCGGCAAGGGATTGATCTGCGCCTCGGTGTGTTTTTCAAGCAGGATATACAGCAGCACGGAAAGAATCCCGAAGGGAATAGTGGTAAATTCCCCGGGGTCGGTCATCGAATAGAAAAAGCCGCCCAGATAACAAAGCGTCAAAGCCATGGAGGAAAAATCCGGCTTGGTAAAGGAGCAACGCAGGCGAAGCATAAATTGGTATCCGTACGCCAAGAGACCGAAAAGTCCCATGCTACCCCAGATCTGGGGAAAATACAGATGATAATACGAAACCATTCCGGGGGCCGAATAAATGTCGGCGTGGCGCGTGTTGCCGATCCCGATGCCGAAGAGAGGGTTCATAAAAAAATCGTCGATCGAAACGTACAAAAGCTGCACGCGAGCCTCATTATCCTTCACGAGTCCCGCACCGTCTCCAAGCCGAACGTCAAAGAGTCCAAGAGGGAAAGCGAACCACAGAAAGAGCGCGGTACAAAAGGCCAAAAGAATCCCGAAAAGAAGCTTAACCCAACGGTTTTTTTCATAAAAGAAGAAATATCCGATCAGAATAAGAAGCATTATGCTTCCGAACAGAAGGGCAGTACGTGCCGTTGTGAAAAGAAGGCCAATATAAACAAGCCCTCCCATGAGGAAAAAGAAAAGCTTGAGGGGATTGTTTTTTACCTTGCAAACGAAATAAAAGGGGGCCGGGAATACCATGATCATCAGATTGGCAAGAGCGTTTCGGTGCGGAAATACAGCCATATATCGGTGAAATTCCAGCTTCCCGTCCACGATTCCGTATTCAAAGATCAACTCTGCAATAGTGAACACGCACAAAATTCCAATGAAGAACAGAGCGCCCATGAAATAAGCAACGAGATCGTACTGCTTTTTCTCTTTATAATCGGACGAGCAGATAAGATATACGAAAAGCAGACAAAGAACACTGCCCACCGTATGGAAAAGGGTGGTCAGGTTAAAATACTCTGCGGCGCTGATGGTGCCAACCCCCCCGAGCAAGATGGCAAGCGAGGTAGCCACGATCCCGTAGAAGGTAATGCCGATCTTCATCGGGCGACGGTAATAAATGATATGGAAGATCAGTGCAGCTATAGGGATTGCAACGTACGGGATATAGCTCTCAACCAGCTTATCCACATCGTAAATAATCGGCATCCCGGCGATCATCAGGCATAAAAAGGGAAAAAGCGTTGTGACAATATCGTTGTGAAAAAGCAAAAGCAGGGTGATCCAGATCGCAATCACGAAAAGACAGGCGAACTGCCCGTTCGTATCCAATACGGGGGCAGCCATCGCCGCCAAAAGGGGGATAAGAAAGCCAAGGGGTGTTAATACGAAGCTTCGAAAGCCCCCCACCGCCTTTTGCCACGTTTGCCCAACCATAAAAAGCCCCTTTCCCAAAAAAGAATCGTTATTTTATATAAAAGCAGTATACACCAAAATCCACTTCTTGTCAAGATACGGAAAGAGACCCGATGGGGTGTCCCCTTCGGATCTCTTTTATTTATATTCTTTTTCTCTCTTCTTATTCAGTAGGCGGGGTTAAGGCCGAAAGATCCACCGATTCCAGAAGACGCTTCAGCGTGTCAGGATCGTTTGTCAGGCCCTCGATTACGTCAAGGATGGCATTCTTTGTCAAGGGCTCTTCCCCGATCTCCTCGATAACGAAATTAGCGATGTCATCGATCAGCTCTTCGGGGATGTCCTCCCCCGCGTTCGCCTTCAGCTCATCCGCAAGGGCGGTGACCTTTTCCGCGTTTGTTCCTTCCATGGAGGCAAACTCCTCGACCACACTGTCGATCGCTTCGCCGTAGTTGGCTTCGATCTCCTCGCGGCTTGCGCCGATCATGCCGGCAACCATATCGTTACCCATGGCAAGGATCGCATCCCCTACCCCGGCAAAGCGACTACCGCCCAAAAGATCAAAGGCGCGGTTAAGGAACTGAGTCTCGGCGATCTGGTTAAAGAGACCGTCCCCTTCGATGTGCGCAGGGATCTCACATTCGATGATCAGGCCGAACAGATCGGCAAGAGTCGTAAGATCCTCGGTAATCTTGTTTTCGTCGGTCGTGGCAAAAACGTCAAGCAAGGCATCAAAGATCGGAGCCATTTCTTCGCCCATATCGATCTTTTCCATATCAAAAACGGTCTCGCCGGCCTGCCACTTTTCAGCGACATACGAAAGCATCTCGGAGATCAGCTTCGGGAATAGCTCGGATTCGTCAAGCAGATCGACAAGATCGTGCAGCGCCTCGGTCTGATCCTCGCCGAATTCCTCAAAGGGAACCTCGCCAAGGGTCGCGGCCTTATCGACGATCGCCATCACGTTATCGACCTCATCGGTCAGCGAGACGGTCGATTCACCGATCTTAAAGGAGGAGATCCACTTAAAGACGGGCGAGGTGATCTTGGAGATCAGAACCACGTTCTCGTCTTCAATAATCGCAAGCAGCTCGTTTTCCTCGGTGGGGGCTTCGCCGTTTTCAGAGCTTTCAGGCTCCATCAATCCGGCAATCGGACCGCCGGCCATCGTAACCAGACCCACGATCGGGCAAAGCACCAAAAGGAGAACGACCGCGCCCTGAACGAAGCCGATCGCACCGCCGAGCAAACGCTTTTTCTCGCGGCGTTTCATGCGCTTGATCTCTTTTTTCTTGGCCTTGATCTCTTTTTTGTCGCCCTTGCTCTTCTTCAGGGCCTTGATCTCTTTTTTCCAGGTCTTGATCTGAACCTTTTTCTTCTTCGGCATGCGAAGGAAGATCAGGGCGATCAGCTTATAAATGAACCACAAAACGATGCAAGAACCGATAAACAGACCCATAAACAGGAAAGGACGCAGCAGCCCAAAGAGGAAGGGCGCCAGCGAGGGAACGGCCGTTGTGATCTCAAGGATCATATCAACGGGAAGATCAGACGATTCTCCCCCCAGCTCACCAAGCGTTGCCTCGATATCGAGGCCGGTAAGCAAGCTTCCCGAGGCGATAAGGGCAATAACGAACGCCGCAACGATCGTAATAAAGCGGCAAAGGGATCTCTTCCAGCCGCGGCGAATGCCGAACAAAAAGCCCAGAACTGCCCAAATGGCAACAAGGGCAAGCAGCGCAGTACCTACGGATTCCATAAAACACTCTCCATTTCATAATTTGGTAATACATTTTTCATTATACTTTAATAATTTGGAAAATGCAATAGTTTTACTTAAAATAATAAAGAAGACTTTTTCAAAAAGAGGCGGCCATTTTTCCAAAAGGGCTTGACAATTCCCTTTCGATTCGTTATAATAAGTAAGTCCAATGGATACGGAGAAGTACTCAAGTTGGCCGAAGAGGCGCCCCTGCTAAGGGTGTAGGTCGGGTTTTAACCGGCGCGAGAGTTCAAATCTCTCCTTCTCCGCCAAACAAAAAGGATACCCACTCGGGTATCCTTTTTGTTTTCCGGAAGGGGAGCTTTGTTTCCTCTTGCACCGCCACTCGCTATGCGAGTGGCGGCGCAGATAAGCAAGGCAAGGCGGATCGGGGAGCTTGCTCACCAGGCCGCCTGCCGCCGCTTGCTCCGTGGCGGCTCGTTGCCAAACGAGCGGTGGGCGTAGCCCCAAGGGTGCAAAGCACACTTGCGCCACATAGGAGTAGAATTCAAATCTCTCCTTCTCCGCCAAATAAGAACGCAGAATAGGATACAATTATTTATGCCAATTCTGCGTTTTTTATTGCTTTTTAGGGGTATTTTTGCCCTTTCAAAGCATAAAAAGCTTATTTTGCGATAAAAGCAGCCCCTCTTCTGAGAGTTTTTGCGCTTTCGGTGGATGGGCTCTTTTGCTTTCGTTAAAATTATAGTCATCGTTAGATTTATGATCATCGTTAAAATTGTCGCAAAAACGCCAAGTTCTTGCGATTTTTAATTCAAATCATGCGAAAAATCCTTGACAAATCACTATAAAAGCTATATAATAAAGAAAATGGCGGTCAATTTTCTTATAAGGAGGCTATAATGGGTATTAGTTATAAGAAACTATGGATTTTGCTTGTTGAAAAGGATATATCTCAAGCTACATTTAGAAAAGACTTAAATATTGCCACGGGTACTATGACAAAAATGCGTAGAAATGAGGAAGTTGCTCTTTCTGTTCTTCTTCGTATCTGTGAGTATTTAGATTGCAACATTGGCGATATATGTGATGCGATTAAAATAGATAAAATTTGAGAAAGGGGATAGTTATGCCTTGGAAGCCTATACGTAATTCAGATTACCTTAACCCCATAGAACAGTACAGCATAAAGTGTCCTAAACACAATAAAGACGCTACGGTAACAATTTTTTATCGTGCTACTCAAATATGCAAAACAGATATTGAACCGACATCTATTAAGTCGGGTATAAAATGTAGTTTATGGGACGAAAAAGTTTCGGTTTGCCCTGAATGCCCAGCTATGCTAAAACAACACTAACTATTGAGGAGAAACCATATGGCTTTTTGTACTAATTGTGGTCAACAAGTGGATGGCGGCGCAAAGTTTTGCGCTAATTGTGGAACTCCCATATCGCAAAATACTTCTAATACAGAAAGAAAAACCGTTTTTGATGGAGAAATACATAAATGCCCAAAGTGTGGCTGGGAACTAAAATCTTTTGATACTGTGTGTCCTAATCCTCAATGTGGAATTGAAATACGAGGAAGAAAAGTTTCTAGTGCTGTGCAAGAATTTTCATTAAAATTAGAAAGTATTGTTTCTGTTGAAAAAAGGATTGAACTTATCAAGAATTTCTATATTCCTAACACAAAAGAAGATATTTATGAGTTTTTCATTTATGCTATGTCAAATTTGAGTACTAGTGAAAGAGAAGCTGATGCTTGGCAAGTAAAACTTGAGCAAACATATCACAAAGCAAAGTTGTCGTTTGGCAATACATCTGAATTTGAATATATACATAACCTTTATATCAAAACCTCAAAAGCACATAGGAAAAAAGTATTCAAAAAATCCATAAGGAAACAATGGAAAGTAATTCTCAGTATTGTTTTGGGAATTATATCTTTGACAATGATATTGGTGGGATTCTTTAAAGGCTCACAATCTGGTGATTCGGACTCGCCGTATTATGCGATGTCCTGTATCGGTATGATTTTGATGAGCGCGCCTATATTTATATTAGTGGATAATAAGAAAAAATAAAGGAGAATGTTATGAGGCTTTTTAAGAAAAACAAAAAAGTAGGTTTATTTGCTGATATTATCCGTTGCGACGAGCCGTCATATTTAATATGGAAATGGCATCCCGACGGAACACAGCTTGGTGAGCATAAGAGAGAATACGCTATTCGTTGGGGTTCTTCATTGCGTGTAAAAGACGGCGAAGTTGCCGTGTTCGTTTATAAGCAGAAAGACGGAACGATGCAGGATTATATTGTTGGTCCGTATGACGAGAAAATCAAAACGGAAAACTTTCCTGTATTGTCGGGTATTTTAGGCGCATTTGTTGGTGGTGATACTCCATTCCAAGCGGAAGTATATTTCATCAACTTGGCTAATATCATTCAAGTTAGATTTGCCGTTCCTTATTTCGATGTTTGCGACCCTCGCTATCCCGATTTTGCAGTACCGATTGCGGTTAGAGGCACTATCAGCTTTAAGATTGCAGATTATCGTGAGTTTATAAAGTTACATAGGCTTGACAGTTTCAACTTGGATAATTTCCAAAATCAAATTAGAGATACAGTAAGCAGATACGTTAAAGATACTGTTGCAAACGCCCCCGCAACGCATAATATTCCCGTAGTTCAGATTGAAGCAAAGACATCAATAATTAACGATGCTATCGAATACGATATAAGCAATAGATTGAAAGAAAACTTCGGTGTTATCGTTTCGGGCGTTGATATAGGCACGATTGAAATTGATAAATCAAGTAGCGGCTATCGTGAGCTTATGGCGATAACAAAAGATGTAACGACGGCTACAATTCAAGGACAAGCGGCTGCCAACATTGAAAATTACGCGGAAACCCTACGTATTCAGCGTGAAGAAGGACAGTACGCTATGCACAAACAAACACAAAGCGCAAATCTCGGTGCATATCAGATCGAAAAGCAAGCGGAGGTCGGCGTTGCCGGTGCTGAAGCTCTTGGACAAATGGGCGCGAATAATGCAGGCGGTGTTGATTTAGGTGGTGGCGGTATGGGCTTTAATCCTGCGGCTATGATGGCAAGTATGGCTGTTGGTGGCGTAGTAGGTCAAAATATTGTCTCTGTGATGAACGGTGCGATGTCTGGTAGCGGAACTGTTGCCACTCCTCCGCCAATTCCAACCGTTGCGTATAACGTAGCAAAAGACGGAAATCCTACGGGGCCGTTTGATATTGCAACGCTTGCAGTAATGGCAGCATCAGGCGAATTTGAACCTGATAGTTTGGTTTGGAGGACTGGTATGCCTGAATGGATTCGCGCAGATTCTGTAGAAGAATTAAAAGGACTGTTTTTGCCTCCAATTCCTTCCGCGTAAAAAATAATATATGTTGTTTAAAACACTCATTCAAGGAATGCCGATATGATAAAAATTATAAATTACATAAAGAAAGACAATGAATTTACCCGCAATGGTGGTAAAGATGGAAACAACAAAAAAGTTATTATCTATGCAGAAAAAGAAATTGAAGAATATCTGAATGATGGTTGGGAAATAATTTCTTCCAATGCGACTCCCTATGTGGCTGGCGCTTTTACGGGAGTGACTACCTTCACTGAATTAGTAGTGATATTTAGAAAAGTTTAAAGGTATAATTAAAAGAAAAAGGCGGTTTCAGCCGAATAATTAAAATTGAAACCGCTTTCAAAAAAAATCATCCGTTTTTGCTTAATTCATCCGCTTTCAATTTTGTATCCTTTTCGTAGCCCTTTCACAAAAAGAAGCGCATGCCGCAAGGGTATGCGCTTCTTTTTTTGGTCGCGAAGCCGAGCTTGAACTCCGCGCCGTCCGCCGCAAAGCGGCGGCGGCGCAGATAAGCAAGGCAAGGCGGATCGGGGAGCTTGCTCACCAGGCCGCCTGCCGCCGCTTGCTCCGTGGCGGCTCGTTGCCAAACGAGCGGTGGGCGTAGCCCCAAGGGCGCAAAGCGCACTTGCGCCACATAGGAGTAGAGTTCAATTCTATCCTTCGTTTGCTTTGTGGCGTTGCGGTATACCCGCAACATAGCATGAAGTGCCAACCGCAAAGCGGTTGAAGCTCGCAAGGAGTAGAGTTCAAAAAAGCACGATCGCCCCCAGGGGGCTTTTCTATTTCTTCTTGCTTTTATGCACACACTTATAAAAAACCATTGAATTTTTTATCTGTGTATGATATAATGAAAAAAACAAAAATTTCAAATGAAAAATCCCATCCTCAAGCGCCTGTTTTCTCGATCCCTAAAAGAGAAATCAGGCGATTGATGCTTTATGGGGCACTTTAGGGAGCGAAAGCATGAAAATCGTACTGAACGGAAGAGATCTGACCATTGAAGAGGTCGTCGCGGTTGCCAGAGGCAGGGCGGAGGCCGTCCTTTCGGAAGAAGCCAAGGTTGCCGTTAAGAAGGCTCGCGACTATGTTGAACAGAAGCTTCGCGAAAAGGCTGTTATTTACGGGCTGACGACCGGCTTTGGGAAATTCTCGGATATCTTTATCTCGGAGGAGGATACCAAGCCCCTGCAGAAGAATCTCATTATGAGCCACTCGTGCGGAATGGGCGAATCGCTTCCGATCGAGACGGTGCGCGCGGTGATGCTTTTGCGCTGCAACGCCTTAAGCCGCGGAAACAGCGGTATCCGTCTTTCGACCTTACAGACGCTTCTTGATATGATCAACCGAGGCGTGCATCCCCTCATCCCCGAAAAGGGCAGCCTTGGCGCCAGCGGTGACCTTGCGCCGCTTTCGCATATGGTGCTCTGTATGCTGGGGGAAGGGGAAGCCGAATACCAAGGAGAGATCCTTCCCGGCAAGGTGGCCATGGAAAAGGCGGGGATCGCGACCGTAGCGCTCGCCGCCAAGGAGGGGCTGGCCCTCATTAACGGCACGCAGATCATGACGGCCATCGGCTGCCTTGCGGTCTACGACGCCAAAAACCTTGCCAAGACCGCCGATATCATCGGCGCGATGACGGCCGAAGCCCAGCTTGGCATCAAAAAGGCCTTTGACCATAAGATCCACGACCTGCGCGGCCACAAGGGTCAAAAGGACGTAGCCAAAAACCTTTTAACGCTTTTAGAGGGCAGTAAGCTGGCCTTTGAGATCAACCCCGATAAGGTACAGGACGCCTACACCATTCGCTGTATGCCCCAGATCCACGGCGCAAGCCGCGATTCGATCGAATACGTATGGGGCGCCGTTACCAACGAGATCAACGCGGTAACCGATAACCCCATCATCTTTCCCGACGAGGACGAGGTCATCTCGGGCGGTAACTTCCACGGACAGCCGATGGCGCTTTCCTTCGACTTCTTAAAGATCGCCGTTTCCGAGTACGCCGACGTATCGGAAAGGCGCATTGAGCGTATGGTCAACCCACAGCTGAACAGCGGTCTGCCCGCCTTCCTTACCAAGTATAGCGGCGTCTGCTCGGGCTTTATGATCGCCCAGTATTCGGCCGCCTCGATGGTTTCGGAGAATAAGATCTACGCCCACCCCGCAAGCGTTGACTCGATCCCCTCCTCGGCCAACCAGGAGGACCACGTCAGCATGGGTACGACGGCGGCCAGAACCGCCCGCATGATCTTAGATAACAGCCAAAAGGTTTTGGGCATTGAGCTGTTTGCCGCCTACCAGTCGCTCTATCTGCGCGGCAAGGAAAAGCTTTCCCCCGCCACCCGCGCGGTCTACGACTACATTGAAGCGCGCGTTGCACCGGTGGAAGAGGACGTCGTGATGTACGAGCGGCTTAAAAAGTTTGACGAAATGATCAAGAATAACGAGATCACCCCCGTAGCCGAAGCGGTTTGCGGAAAATTACTGTAAGGAGAAAAAGCATGATAAGTAACAAAGAAATCAGTGGCGCAATGACAATAAAACTTGACAACACGCTGCCCGATTATCCCGCGTTTCTGCCCGACAAGCGCCGCGCGCCCGACCGCGGCTACCGCTTGACCCGAGCGCAGACCGAGCTGGCACTTCGCAACGCTTTGCGCTATGTGCCCGAGGAGCTGCACGAGGCCTTGGCGCCCGAATTTTTGGAAGAGCTTCGCACCCGTGGGCGTATCTATGCCTACCGTTACCGTCCCGAGGGGCGCATCTACGGTAAGCCGATCGACGAATATAAGGGAAAGTGCTTGGAAGGAAAAGCCTTTCAAGTCATGATCGACAACAACCTTGATTTTGAGATCGCGCTTTACCCCTATGAGCTGGTGACTTACGGCGAGACCGGGCAGCCCTGCCAGAACTGGCTGCAATACCGCCTGATCAAAAAATATCTTGAGGAGCTGACCGAAGAGCAGACGCTGGTGATCGAATCGGGTCATCCCTTGGGGCTCTTCCCCTCTAAGCCCACCGCCCCCCGCGTCATTATCACGAACGCGCTGATGATCGGCATGTTCGACAACATGCAGGATTGGGAGATCGCGGAGCAAATGGGCGTTGCCAACTACGGCCAGATGACGGCGGGCGGCTGGATGTATATCGGCCCGCAGGGCATCGTGCACGGCACCTTCAATACCATTCTCGGCGCGGGGCGCAAGTTCCTCGGCATTTGCGAGCAGGGTGACCTTTTGGGGCGAACCTTTGTTTCCTCGGGTCTTGGCGGGATGAGCGGCGCGCAGCCGAAGGCCGCCAATATCGCAAACGCCGTCGGCATCTTTGCCGAGGTCGACCTTTCGCGTATCAAGACCCGCTACGATCAGGGCTGGGTCAACGTCATCAGCGACGATCTTAGCGAGGTTTTCGCCATCGCCCGCGAGCATATCGAAAAGAAAAAGACGGTCTCGATTGCCTACCACGGTAACATCGTTGACCTTTTGGAATACGCCGACAAGATCGGCTTCCATATTGATCTGCTTTCCGACCAGACCTCTTGCCATAACGTCTACAACGGCGGCTACTGCCCGCAGGGACTTAGCTTTGACGAGCGTACCCGCCTTTTGCACGATGACCGTGATGAATTTATCAAGTGCGTCAACATCTCGTTAAGACGGCATTTTGAGGTCATCTGCCGCCTTGTCAAGAAGGGGACCTACTTCTTCGACTACGGCAACTCGTTTATGAAGGCCATTTACGACAGCGGCGTCAAAGAGATCTCGAAGAACGGGACCGACGAAAAGGACGGCTTTATCTTCCCCTCGTACGTCGAGGATATCATGGGTCCGATGCTCTTTGACTACGGCTACGGCCCCTTCCGCTGGGTTTGTCTTTCGGGCAAGGAAGAGGATCTTCGCTTGACCGATAAGGCCGCGATGGACTGCATCGATCCCACCCGCCGCTTCCAGGACCGCGACAACTATATCTGGATCCGCGACGCCGAAAAGAACAAGCTTGTTGTCGGCACGCAGGCGCGTATCCTGTATCAGGACGCCGAGGGGCGTACCCGTATCGCGCTTTGCTTTAACGAGCTGGTACGGAAGGGAGAGATCGGCCCGGTGATGCTGGGGCGTGACCATCACGACGTATCGGGCACCGACTCGCCCTTCCGTGAGACCTCCAACATCAAGGACGGCAGTAACGTGATGGCAGATATGGCGGTACAGTGCTTCGCCGGGAACGCCGCGCGCGGCATGAGCCTTTGCGCGCTTCACAACGGCGGTGGCGTCGGTATCGGCAAATCGATCAACGGCGGCTTCGGGCTGGTGCTGGACGGAAGCCTTCGCGTCGATGAGATCATCCGAAGTGCTATGATGTGGGACGTGATGGGTGGCGTGGCCCGCCGCAACTGGGCGCGGAACGAGCATTCGATCGAAACCAGCATTCTTTACAACCAAAAAAGCGAGGGAAAAGCGCACGTGACCGTGCCCTACCTCGTATCCGACGAGCTGATCGAACGGCTGACAAAAGAGCTTTAATCCCAAAAAATAAAAAGAGGACTTTACCATGGCTAAAATAGTTGAATGTGTACCGAACATCAGTGAGGGCCGCAATACCGCCGTAATTGAGGCGGTGATCGACGTCATTCGCGCGACCGCAGGCGTTACCCTTCTCGATTACAGCAGTGACCCCTCGCATAACCGCACGGTCATCACCTTCCTCGGTTGCCCTGAGGGGGTTGCCGAGGCGGCCGTCGGCGTGGCCAAGAAAGCCGCCGAGCTTATTGACCTGACACGTCACGAGGGCGAGCATCCCAGAATGGGCGCGGTCGACGTGATCCCCTTCATTCCGATCAAGGAAATGACGGCCGAGGATTGCGTAACCCTTTCAAAAACCGTAGCCGAGCGCGTTTGGAAGGAAGCGGGCATGCCCGTATTCCTTTACGAGGATTCGGCCTCGGCCCCCCACCGCCAAAACCTTGCCTCGATCCGCAAGGGTCAGTTTGAGGGCATGGCCGAGAAGGTCCTGCTTCCCGAGTGGGAGCCCGATTTCGGCGGCCGCACCGTTCACCCGACGGCGGGGGTCGTCGCGGTCGGCGCACGTATGCCCCTGGTTGCCTTTAACATCAATCTTTCGACCTCGGACGTTGAGATCGCCTCGAAGATCGCCAAGATCATCCGTCGCAGCAGCGGCGGCTTTGATTGCGTTAAGGCGCTCGGCGTTATGCTGGAGGAACGGAATACCGCGCAGGTCTCGATCAATATGACCAACTTTCACAAGACCCCGCTCTACCGCGTGCTGGAGCTGGTGAAGGCCGAGGCAAAGCGCTACGGCGTACACGTCATCGGCACCGAGATCATCGGCCTTACGCCGATGCAGGCCCTTATTGATTCGGCCGAATACTATCTGCAGATCGAAAACTTTGATTTTGATAAGCAGGTACTGGAAAACCACATTCTGTAAGGAGACAGGTATGCTTCTTATAAAAAACATCGGTCTGCTTGCCACCCCGCTCGGAAAGAGCGCCAAGGGCGGAAAAGCGCAGGCCGAATGTCAAAAAATAAAAAACGCCGCCGTGCTTTGCGACGGGGGAAGGATCGTTTCGATCTTTGAAAACGGGGAACTTCCCTCTTCCCTTCGCGAGGATTGCCGCATCATCGACGCCGAAGGATGCCTCGTTACCCCGGGTCTTATTGATTGCCATACCCACCTCGTTTTCGGGGGCTGGCGACACCACGAGATCCCCTTGAAGCTTCAGGGCGCCTCGTACCTTGATATCCTCAAGGCGGGCGGCGGGATCTTGGATACCGTCCGTCACACGCGCAAGATGAGCGAAGAGGAGCTGTTCCTGCGCAGCCGCGCCTTTATCGACGAGATGCTCTCGCTTGGGGTCACGACGGTTGAATCAAAAAGCGGCTACGGACTGACGTGCGAGGACGAATTAAAGCAGCTTCGCGTCAACCGCCGCTTACAGGAAGAGACCCCTGCCGACCTCGTCTCCACTTTTCTCGGCGCGCATGCCGTGCCCCCCGAATACCGTGGGCGCCCCGGGGAATACATCGACTATCTTTGTAAGGTCGTTCTGCCCGCCGTGAAAGAAGAGAATCTTGCCGAATTCTGCGACGTTTTCTGTGAGGACTCGGTCTTTAACGTCGAAGAAAGCCGAAAAATGCTGCTTTCGGCGCAAGAATTGGGGCTTCGTAGCAAGATCCACGCCGACGAGATCGAAGCGATCGGCGGGGCGGTTTTGGCCGGAGAGATCGGCGCCGTAACGGCCGAGCATCTGATCGCCACCAACCAAGAGGGGATCGAAAGCATGGCAAGGGGCGGCGTGATCGCGGCGCTTCTGCCCGCGACCTCCTTCTATCTCAATAAGACCTTCGCCCCCGCAAGGGCGATGATCGAGGCGGGGATCCCCGTGGCGATCGCCTCGGATTTCAATCCCGGCTCCTGCCCCTCGCTGAACCTGCAATTCGCGATCAACCTCGGCTACCTCAAATACCGTATGCTGCCCGAGGAGATCCTTACCGCGGTTACCCTCAACGCGGCGGCGGCCGTCGGGCGGGCCGATCGGCTCGGCACGGTCGAGATCGGGAAGCAGGCCGACCTCGTTATCTGGAACGCCGACAGCTTCGAAATGCTTTGCTACCGCTTTGGCTCAAATCAAGCAAAGTCGGTTATCAAAAAGGGAGAAATAATACGATGAAATTAGCCGATATGACACTCGCTTCTTACCTTGAATTCCTCGGCTCTGACGCGCCCGCCCCCGGTGGTGGAAGTGCCTCGGCGCTTCTTGGCGCGCAGGGCGCCGCCCTTGCCGCAATGGTAGCGGCCTTAACGATCGGGAAAAAGAAATATCCCGACGATCAAGCGCTTTGCGAAGCGGTTTTCGCAAAAGCAACGGCGCTGAAGGACGCCCTGCTTTTGCAGGTGGATAAGGATACCGAGGCCTTTAACCTGGTTTCGGCCGCCTTCCGTCTGCCGAAGGAGAGCGACGAAGAAAAGGCCGCCCGTAAGGTGGCGATCGCCGACGCGACGCTTGTTGCGACGAAGGTCCCCTTTGAGACGATGATGCTTTGCCGCGATACGCTTGCTCTTGCCGCCTCGCTCATCGGCCATTCGAACCAAAACGCCGCCAGCGACCTTGGGGTATCCGCCCTTAATCTCATCGGCGGTATGAAGGGCGCGTGGCTTAATGTGCTTATCAACCTTGGCGGTCTTTCGGATGAAGCGCTTGCAGCCGAGCTTCGCGAAGAGGGGGAAAAGACGGTTCGGGATTCCGAAAGGGTTGCCGATTCGATCTATCAAGCGATTGTTTCATCTCTGTAATGTTTCTTTTACAATAGTATCTTTTATAAAGCAAAAAACGCCGCAAACAGCGTTTTTTACTTTATGCTTGCTTTTTCCTTTTCTTCGTGCTATAATAGAGAGGACAAAAGAATAAACATGGGGCATCGGGGCGCTTTCGCGCCCGTTGTCGCGCATAGGAATACGCTATGCGTGGGGATAAGGAAATCGCGGTGGGAATCCGCAGCAACAGCCATTACCGTATCTTCTGCTTTTTTGCGATCAAGTCGGAATGCTTATCGCCCCGTGAACGGACAAGGTCCCTTGGGCAAATGGGGGGATGCGGCGCTCGGTCGGAAAGTCTTTTCCGATCGTTTTCTCGACGGTAGGACCGAGGAAGCGCAAAGCACCCCTTGAAGGGGTGCTTTTCCTTTATCCTTTTGAAAAAACGAAAGGAATAAAAAACATGAAAAAAATCGCGCTTTCTCTTCTTTCTCTTCTTCTTTGCATCACCTTTGCCCTTTCCCTTCTTGCCTGTCAGCCTTCGCCCACCGATACGACGTCGGTTTCCACCGCCCCATCGGGTGCAACGAGAACCGGCATCTGGGAAAATGCCACCTACGTAACCGATACCGAGCTTGGCACGGGCGCCAAGGAGATCCGCGTCATCGTTTCGGGGGAAGGTCAATGGATCACCTTTACCATTCATACCGACGCTGCCAATCTGGGGGATGCCTTGTTCGGGCTTGGCCTTATTAACGACGCCTCCTTCTTTGATACGGCAAACGGCATCACCGCCACTTGGAGTGTTAACGAGGCGTGGTGGAACGTGCTGGATGCCAACGACGTCCCCACCTCGGGTGTTAACGTAACGTCGATTTCGGGAGGGGAGCTTTTCAAAATTGTCTACACGCTCGGCTTTTAATCGAAAAAGAACCGCAGAGGTTGCGGTTTTTGCCATGCTTGGCACGGTAATGTTCTGCTCGAAGATCCTCATGGAGGTTCTCCCCAATATACATCTTTTGGGCATGCTGACCATGGCTTATACCCTTGCGTTTCGCAAAAAGGCCTTGATCCCGATCTATATCTACGTGCTTCTGAACGGGCTTTACGGTGGCTTTTCGCTTTGGTGGTTCCCCTATCTTTACATATGGACGCTTTTGTGGGGCGCCACGATGCTTTTCCCCAAGAAAATGCCGAAAAAGATCGCCGCTTTCGTTTATCCGACCGTTTGTTGCCTGCACGGTCTTCTTTTTGGGATCCTATACTCCCCCGCGCAAGCCTTGATGTTTCATCTGAATTTCAGCCAAACGCTGGCTTGGATCGCGGCAGGCTTCCCCTTTGATCTTATTCATGGAATCAGCAACCTTTTTATGGGGCTTCTTGTCCTACCGCTTGGCGAGCTTTTGCAAAAGCTGTCCAAAAAAGTCTTGTAAAGGGAAAAGGCGTGATGCCTCATCACGCCTTTTTATTATTTATCGGTAGCGAGACGCTCTAAACCCTCGCTGATCACGGCAAGACTACGGTAAAAAGCAACTCTCTCTTCTTCGCTAAGGCCTACGCTGACCTCACTAAGCACCGCCTTTACCTTATCGGAAATGCGTTTGCCGACCGCCTCGCCCCGCTCGGTAAGCGAAAGGGGGGTCTTATACCGATGCCCCGGCTCACCGCTTACGATATAGCCGTTCTGCTCTAAGCTTTCAAGCGCGCGGGAAATGGTGGCCTTGTCCTCCTCACACCGTTCGCAAAGCTCGGCGGCGATGAGCGACTTTTCGCAATACAGATAATAAAGGCAGCTGACCTGCGCGCCGCGAAGCCCGTATTCGGCCATTTCGCGATTCTTGATCTTACGGATGTTACGGTTGATCTTGGCGATCAGGACCGTAAAGGTCTCAAAGCGTTCTTTCATTTATTTCTCCTTTGTTTGTCAAAGCATCAACAAACAAAAAAAGTATAGCATATTTCGGTTGAAAAGTCAACAAGCCATAAGATGAAAAAAAGGATACGAAAGCTCGTATCCTTTTTTCACACGATAGGATATTTACAGCGGCACGGGAAAAAGCGTGCCGACAAGATCGGACAGCGGTATATACGCGATCGGCAAAAGGATAGACGGGAGCATATTGGCAACCTTGATACGCTTTTCGCTGAGCCCCAGCATATTGATCCCCATACCGATCAGGATCACGCCGCCCACCGCGCTCATCTCGGTGACGACGGTGGGGGAAAGCACCGAGGAAAGCGCCCCCGCAAGCAGCGTTAGCCCCCCTTGGAAAACGAGAACGAACAAGGCGGCAAAGGGAACCCCAAGACCCATGGAAGCCGCGAACATCATGCCGGATACGAAGTCGAGAGCGCTTTTGGCGAAGATAACGCCGTAATTTCCGTTAATACCCGCCTCTAACGAGCCCATGATCGTCATCGACCCAACGCAAAAAACGATGCAAGCGGTCACGAACCCCTCGGTAAAGCGGCTTTCCCTCTCCCCCGCCTTGCCGCGAAGGAGCTTGGATTTAATAAAATTCCCCGCGCCCTCGATCCCGTCGTCGATGCGGCAGAGTTCACCGATCAGCGTACCCAGCGCCATACATACGATGATGCAAAGAATATCGCGGGTCGCGATCGCGCTGTCGATGCCGATGAGGATGGTTACCAGCGCTAAGGCCGAGATCACGCCCCCCACCAGCCGTTCGCTGATCTTATGGCGGAACAGCAGCCCGACAGCACTCCCGAGCAGCACGGTTATCACGTTTACGAGTACGGCGATCATCTTTTTTCTCCTATATCTGCTGCTTGGAACCCCAAGCCCGATTTTCTTTTTTATTATACGCCCCCGCTCGAAAAATGTCAAGAAAAACCGCCCTTTCTGCAAAATAGGAAAAAGGGGCGCCAAGCGCCCCTTGGAATGAAATCTTACTGACCGTTTTCCAAAGGATACGGAGGAAGATCGGTATTTTTGTGCATAGATGCACCGGGCTCTCCCCACTTCTCGAAAACTCTCGCCCCTCTAAAAATAAGATTTCCTTCGTAATACACATAGGCCTCATTGGTCAAATGCTCAAGACCCGAATAGTACGTAACGTATTCATCAAAGGTTAAATGAAGCCTAATGTTGTGTTTATCGATCGCCTCAACCTTTCCCTTTAAACGGATTTGAGCACTCTTTTCACTGTTGGATTTGCTTGTTTCGGTCAGAAGCGCTTCTGCATTCCCCTCTTCGTCACAGGAAACGATCAAAAGACTTCTGTCATAATATTCCGTACGGTATCCGCCGGTAAGGCTGTAGCTTTTGTATGACGTATCCATATTAAATTCCATCCCCACGGTGTTCTCAGCCCAAAGCTCATAAAAATCCGCTTCGGCGTTTTGCGAAAGCTTAAAAGAAAACGAAATCGTAAACCAAGCAAGCGAAATAACAAGAAGTAGCCAAAGAGCCGATAATAAACTATGCCTTTTTTTAGCAGAACGGTACGACCTTTCCTGACGCACAACCACGGAATCGATCGCATCGGTTTTATTATAAATTTCTAAATAAGGCCCCCAACGATCTTCCAAAAAATAAACGAACAAGGCCGAGGCGCCGGCTAACGCGAACATTGCAACAACGATTAGGATCGATGCCCATTTGTGCGCGAAATAAAGTTCCAAATTCCCTGAAAAAAGGACCCAGATGCGAATAGCCGCAAAAACGCCGACAATCGCGCTTATTACGTATAGAATCTTGGCCGGGATGTCCCAGCCAGCGTTCCTTCTGCTCACCTCGGCGGTGCGTTTTAGAAATTCATCGTAATGCTTACTGGTCTTCCCCACGGATTTGATTTTATTTGGATCCTCATGCTCCTTGCAGATATATTGCTTTCCCTCGAACTCGGTGAAAACATCAAATTGAAAAACAGGGAAAACGATCAACTTGCACCTATGTATGCTATAATCCTCTACCCTCGTAAAGGAAAAATTGCGTTTATTATCGTAAAAAGCTTCGCTCTTCATCGCTTCCGATTCCAGCTCATTCTTCACAGCCTGAGGCAAACAGTCTACCGTCACCATTTTGGCAAGCTGCTCTTTTGTTAAGGTCATCAGCATTTTATATTCGGGAGAAGCATCCCCCGAAATGTCTATCTTTTTGTACGCGCCCTCCCCTTCGGGAAAGCGCCCATCCCCCAAATGGCAAACACAGCCCTTTCTGTCCGAAGAAAAAAAGGTTTTTGTGCCGGTCTTACCTTTCGTCTCGGAAGAATAACTGTTTACCCGATGAAGATCCGAAAGATCCAACTCTCCCCGTGAATTAACCTTGGCCGTCCCCTCTACGCGGCTATCCTTTATGTAGGTATCGGTATAGGTAAAGCGATACCCGACCTCTACCCAACTAAAATCACAAACGATATCATGCTTTAAGATAGGCCGGAAATTCACACAGATGTTTCTGATATCCGAAATATGAGCCTTGTACTCATCGGAAAGGGTGTTATCCCTTTTGCATTCCTCTTGGAAATTTTGTGCGATCTCCATAATTTTTTTGTTGACGAAATCGTCGTTGTAGGCGTACGCAACGCGTTCGTCAAAGGTAATGTAGTCTCCCATAATGTCCTCCTTAAATTTGAAATAAAAAAAAGTGCGCCCCAAACGGGGCGCACGAAAAACGCAGGCCCCGATTGCTGTCACACAAACCAAATCAGAAGGAAGGATACCCTCGCATTCTAACGGCGGAACCTGCGCTTTTACCGAAAATTCATGCCGTTAGTATGCCGAAAAAAGGTATTCTTATCCCCTTACGGAAAAAGATACCCTATCCTCTGATTATTCAGTTTGTGTGACACCCCCATTATAGCACCGAGGGGATTTTTTGTCAAGAAGCGTCTTTTTTTATCCCCTCTTGCTTTTCCTTGTCGCTTATGCTATAATCACGGTATAAAAATCGACAAAAGGAGACGGCGCTATGGGTTTTCTGCGCTTTTTAGAGGGGCTTCGGACCCCTTTCCTTGACACTCTTTTTTCCCTGATCACGCATCTTGGGGAGGAAACGGTGCTGATCCTCGTCGGCCTTATCTTCTATTGGTGTATTGATAAAAAGAAGGGCTATTACGTTCTTTCGGTCGGCTTTATCGGTACGATCATCAACCAATTCTTAAAGCTTTTGTTCCGCGTTCCGCGGCCGTGGGTAAAGGACCCCTCCTTCACGATCGTGGAAAGCGCCCGGGCCGAGGCCACGGGCTATTCCTTCCCAAGCGGCCACACGCAGACCTCGGTAGGTCTTTTCGGCTCGATTGCGCTTCTTTACCGAAAGAAAAAGCTGCTTTTCACGCTTTGCATCATAGCCGCGGTGCTTACCTCCTTTTCACGCCTGTATCTCGGCGTACATACGCTCCTGGACGTGGGGGTCTCGATCGGGCTTGCGCTTCTTCTTATCTTCGGGCTTTACCCGCTTATCATGAAGGCGGCCGAAAGCCCCAAGGGCATGTATATTTATCTTGGCAGCTTGCTCGGTGTTTCGGTTCTGTATCTGCTTTTCGTTCTTCTCTTCCCCTTCCCCGCCGACATTGATCCCGAGAACTACGCAAGCGGCGTAAAGAACGCTTACAAGATCCTTGGCTGCATGCTTGGCCTTTTGCTGGCCTATGAGCTGGACCGCCGCTACATCCGCTTTGAAACCGACGCCACCCTCTTAGGGCAGGCGTTGAAGCTGCTTCTCGGCCTTATCCCGATCCTGGCTATTAAGGAAGGGCTTCGCGCCCCGCTGGAACTTCTCTTTAACGGAAGCTTCGCGGCAGACGGCGTGCGCTATTTTCTGATCTGCCTGGTCGCGGGCGGCGTTTGGCCGCTTACCTTCCCCTTTCTTTCCCGTATCACCGCCAAAAAGAAAAAATAACCAAAAAAGAGCAACGGTCCCGTTGCTCTTTTTCTTTTACGCCAACGTAAATTTCGAAATGGCGCGGCTGATCTCTTTGACGTCGGTGCTTTGCGTAAATTGGAATTTCACCTTTCCAACGCCCGACATATAGACCTCAAGCTCCGTATCGAGATCAAAAAAGCCCGCCGTTTCAAGCGAAAAGGTGCTGATCTTGCTGTACGGGATCGAGGTATAATCCTGCTTCTTGCCCGTAAGCCCCTGAATGTTGATGGCGATGATGCGCTTGTTGGTGAACACCACGCCGTCACGCACGCTCTTATAAGCCCCGATCACCTCTTCCCCTTCGATCAAAAGGTCGTTGATGTTTTTGCCGAAGCTATCGTTTTCGACCTTTTTCAGTCTTGCAAAAAAGCCGTCGCTGTTAAAATCGATCATATTTTTCTCCCTTCCTATTGCGTGTCAAACGGGAGCACCGTTTCCCACAAAATCTTTGCTCGATTTTATCATACTGTACGTAAAAAGTAAAGATTTTATACGAAAAAGGCTAAAAAAGAAAGATTTTTCAAAAAGCGGCTGTGCTTTGAATTTTCATTTGACTTTTTGTGAAAAAAGGAATACAATAGATGCAAGAACGATCTATTTTCGGAAGGGGAAGGGCATGAAGGCTCACGGTGATCTTTATACGAAAAGCAGAACGAAAAAGGCACTCTATGCGTTGCTTACGGTCGGCGTGGTTCTGTACACCCTGTTTTTGGTGTGGGCGCTTTGGCTTAAGCTTTGCGACGAATCCCAGATCCTCACCAACTTTCATAACATCTCCCAACTGACCGAACGGGAACGATGGCTGGTGGATAGCTTTTTATTCAAGGACCCGAACTTTCTCTTTCGGCAGATCGCCGAGATCGTCCTCAACTGCTTCGTGCTGGCGCCCTTTGGCGTAGCGCTTAATCTGCTTACCCGCGGCAAGCATATATGGGCGCACGTCCTCTTTTGCTTTTCCTTTTCCCTTTGTATTGAGCTTATTCAGCGCTTTACCATGATCGGCGGTTTTTCGTGTATCGACCTTACGACGAACACCCTCGGCTATTTCGTGGGGCTCCTGCTTTATAAGCTGATCTTCTCGCGCATAAGCGATAAGGCCCTCACCGTCACCGTCGGCGTATGCGTCCTACTGCTGTCCGCCGCCCTCACGTACGCCACCTTTTCGGTTATTGAGATCAAGGATACGCTACTTGCCTTGTTTCAAGAGCTTTAATGATGAAATGAATATCGCTTATAAAAGCAGGAGATGAGAAATTTGACGGTAAATGATGCAGTCGCTAAGAGAGTTATAAAATTGATGCACAGCCAAGGCATCACGCAATACCGTTTAGAGCAAGACGCCGGAATTTTCCACGGTGCGATGGATCGAATCCTGCAAAGCAAAAACAAAACGGTTTCCTTTACCACAATATTCAGACTTGCCCGCGGCTTTCACATGACCGTGGAAGAATTTTTAGACGACGACTTATTCAGACGGGACGATCTTGAATTAGATTAAAGAAAAGCCGAGCTTGGTTTTTAACCGCTCGGCTTTTCTCTTTTAAAAGGGGTATCCCCACCTTGCGTGAATGAAAAAGGCAGCCGAAACGGCTGCCTGAATGTTATTTCAAATCTTCGGTTTTAAAGGCGGTATAGCCCTCGTAATGATAGCTTGTGTCTATGCCTTTCATAAATATTTGACGGTCGTTTACTTTGTCGGTAAGTGCACCCTTTAAAAGGTGTTTGATTTCGATATCCTTAATAGGACTTCTTTCCATAGCAAGAAGATAATCGGCTTTATCGACAAGACTCCAGTCTACAACCGCTCCAAGCTCACTTTTCAGTATATGGTCAAGCCAAATGCGAGTTGAGCGACCGTTTCCTTCTCTGAAAGGGTGAGCCACGTTCATTTCAACGTATTTTTCGACGATCTCGTCAAATGAGCTTTGCGGCATTTTTTCAATATTTTCAAGTGCGGCATTCAAGTACATAAGCGGCGCAAATCTGAAATTGCCCTTTGCGATATTAACAGTACGAACCTTTCCGGCAAATTCGTATATATCCGAAAAGAGAAAGGCGTGTATTTTAGAGAGCGCATCAAACGTTCCCGGAATAAGAGAAGAAAGGAAATCGGTTTCAAAAAGCTCGATCGCGCGCGTTTTGCTTATCCGTTCTTCTTCACGAGCGAGCGCCGCAGAATCTGTAATATTTAATTTGTTTTCGAGTGCCATGCGCTCTCCTTTCGCAAACATGTATTGCCATTTATATTATACCATAAAATGAGCTTTATTTCAAGAGAATATAACAAAGTAAGTTATAAAAAAAGAAAAGCTCGAAACCTAAAAAAAGACTTCGAACTTGGCACCACCGGCGAGAATTTTGCCGTTGGCAAAGATCCTTCGGCTTGCCACCGCCTCGCAAGCGGGCGGCTGCTCTAAGCCGAGGATGCGACCTCGCCACGCAACAGGAATTTTGCCTATGGCAAAGATACCCTCGCCCTGCGCCTGAAAAGCGAGCTTTTCGATCTTCGGGCGGGGTATGCGAACCTGTTTCCTCGGCTTTGCCTCGGAAGGTGAGTTCGTTCTGCTGGGGGTGCAAAAAGGCAGTCGTATTGACTGCCTTTGGCACCTCCAGCGAGAATCGAACTCACAACTACCCCTTAGGAGGGGGTTATTATATCCATTTAACTATGGAGGCGTGGGTATAGTATAGCACAAGACGGGGGGCTTTGCAAGCGGAAGGCGGAAAAAAGTTTCTCTTTTTGTGGGGTGGGGGCAGAGAAAAAAAGGCAAAGACCGGCTTCGGCAAAAGCGACAAAAAGCGACAGGCAAGGCCCCTTATACGTGTGCGCGTATATAATATAAATATGAATAGATTGTTAACTTTTACAAAAAGTGGGAAAAACTTTTTGAAAAAGTGGACTTTACGGGGGGATTGTGCTATAATAGTTAGCGGTTTTTAAGGGGGCGCGTTTTCGGCTTTCCTTTTGGCCGCTTCTACCCTATGGGTAGCTAAAATTGTTTTAACCCAAGACGATATAAAAATGTAAGGAGAAAAAAAGATGAGCAAGAAGTACGTTTATCTTTTCACCGAGGGCAACGCGGATATGCGCGAGCTGCTCGGCGGAAAGGGAGCCAATCTGGCGGAAATGACCAAGATCGGTCTGCCTGTTCCCCAGGGCTTCACCATCAGCACCGAGGCCTGCACCCAGTATTATGAGGACGGCCGCAAGATCAACGACGCGATCATGGCCGAGATCATGGAGAACATCGGCAAGATGGAGGCCATTACCGGCAAGAAGTTCGGTGACCTTGAGAACCCGCTTCTCGTATCGGTCCGTTCGGGCGCCCGCGCTTCGATGCCCGGTATGATGGACACCATTCTGAACCTCGGTCTTAACGAGGACGTCGTTAACGTTCTGGCTAAGAAGTCGGGCAACGCCCGCTGGGCCTGGGACTGCTATCGCCGCTTTATTCAGATGTATTCCGACGTTGTTATGGAGGTCGGTAAGAAGTATTTTGAGCAGCTGATCGACAAGATGAAGGAAGAAAAGGGCGTCGTCTTTGACGTTGACCTGACTGCTGAAGACCTTCAGACCCTTGCCAACCAGTTCAAGGCCGAGTATAAGTCGAAGATCGGCGAGGACTTCCCCTCCGATCCCAAGGAACAGCTTCTCGGCGCGATCAAGGCCGTTTTCCGTTCGTGGGACAACCCCCGCGCGAACGTCTATCGCCGTGACAACGATATCCCCTACTCGTGGGGTACGGCCGTTAACGTACAGATGATGGCCTTCGGTAACATGGGTGACAACTGCGGTACCGGCGTTGCCTTTACCCGTGACCCTGCTACCGGTGAAAAGAAGCTGATGGGTGAGTTCCTCGTGAACGCCCAGGGCGAGGACGTCGTTGCCGGCGTTCGTACGCCTATGAAGATCGACGAGATGGCCTCGAAGTTCCCGGCTGCCTTTGAGCAGTTCACCGAGGTCTGCAAGCTCCTCGAAAGCCACTACCGCGATATGCAGGATATGGAGTTCACGGTTGAAGACGGCAAGCTCTTCATGCTGCAGACCCGTAACGGTAAGCGTACCGCCCAGCCCGCCCTTAAGATCGCCTGCGACCTCGTTGACGAGGGTGTTCGTACCCCCGAAGAGGCCGTTCTGATGATCGACCCCCGTAACCTTGACACCCTGCTGCACCCGCAGTTCGACGCCAAGGCCCTGAAGGCCGCCACGCCCATGGGTCGCGGTCTCGGCGCTTCCCCCGGTGCCGCTTGCGGTCAGATCGTCTTTACCGCCGCTGACGCCGAAGAGTGGAAGGCTGCCGGTAAGAAGGTCGTTCTCGTTCGCCTTGAGACCTCGCCCGAGGATATCACGGGTATGAAGGCCTCGCAGGGTATTCTCACCGTCCGCGGTGGTATGACCTCGCACGCCGCCGTTGTTGCCCGCGGTATGGGTACCTGCTGCGTTTCGGGCTGCGGCGACATCAACATGGATGAAGATAACAAGAAGTTCACCCTGAACGGCAAGACCTTCTACGAGGGCGACTTCATTTCGATCGACGGTTCGACCGGCGCGATCTACGACGGCATCATCCCCACGGTTGACGCCCAGATCGCCGGCGAGTTCGGCCGCATCATGGCTTGGGCTGACCAGTTCCGCGTTCTGAAGGTCCGCACCAACGCCGACACGCCCCGCGACGCCAAGAAGGCTCGTGAGCTGGGCGCCGAGGGTATCGGCCTTTGCCGTACCGAGCATATGTTCTTCGAGGCTGACCGTATCGCCGCCTTCCGTGAAATGATCTGCGCTGACACGGTAGAAGAGCGCGAGGCCGCCCTTGATAAGATCATGCCTTATCAGCAGGCTGACTTCGAGGCCCTTTACGAGGCCCTGGAAGGCACCCCTGTTACCATTCGTTTCCTTGACCCGCCGCTTCACGAGTTCGTTCCCACCGAGGAAAAGGACATCGAGGCGCTGGCCGCCGCTCAGGGCAAGAGCGTTGAGCGCATCAAGGAGATCATCGCTTCCTTGCACGAGTTCAACCCCATGATGGGTCACCGTGGCTGCCGTTTGACCGTCACCTACCCCGAGATCGCCAAGATGCAGGCCCGCGCCGTCATCCGCGCCGCTCTCAACGTTCAGAAGAAGCACGCCGACTGGAAGCTGGTCCCCGAGATCATGATCCCGCTGGTTGGCGATATCAAGGAGCTGAAGTTCGTTAAGGATCTGGTCGTCGCGGTTGCCGACGAGGAGATCAAGGCTTCGGGCATCGAGCTCTGCTATGAGGTCGGTACGATGATCGAGATCCCCCGTGCCTGCCTTACCGCCGACGAGATCGCGAAGGAAGCGGAATTCTTCTGCTTCGGTACCAACGACCTGACGCAGATGACCTTCGGCTTCTCGCGTGACGATGCCGGTAAGTTCCTTACCTCCTACTACGACGAGAAGATCTACGAGAACGATCCCTTCGCTAAGCTCGACCAGACCGGTGTCGGTAAGCTGATGGAAATGTCGGTTAAGCTCGGTCGCGCGGTCCGTCCCACCATGCACGTCGGTATCTGCGGCGAGCACGGCGGTGACCCCGTATCGGTTGAGTTCTGCCACAAGCTCGGTCTTTCCTACGTTTCCTGCTCGCCCTTCCGTGTGCCGATCGCGCGCCTTGCCGCCGCTCAGGCCGCTTTGAAGGAAAGCAAGTAATCCGATTTATACCAACCGCAATCACCCTGCCGTTCCTCGGCGGGGTGATTTTTTATAAATACCTTTTTATTTTGGGCGCCGTATGATATAATGTAAGGGAAATAAGAAACAAGGTGGGAAAGGTCTTATTTATGGAATTGCACGAAAAATTACAGGAACTTCGCAAGCAAAGGGGCATCACGCAGGAGGAATTGGCCCAATCGCTTTACGTTTCGCGTACCGCTGTTTCCAAATGGGAATCGGGCAGGGGGTATCCCTCCATCGATTCCTTGAAGGCGATCGCCGCTTTTTTTCAAATAACCGTAGACGAATTGCTCTCAAGCAACGAGCTGTTAACGATTGCCGAGAAAGAAGGCGAGCAAAGGAAACAGGGGTTTTTGGACCTGGTTTTCGGGCTTTTGGACATTGGTGCCGCCTTGCTTTTCTTTTTGCCCCTTTTCGGGCAAAGAATAAACGGCGCGGCGCAAAGCGTTTCGCTTTTCTTTCTTACGGAGCCGCCCCCTTACGTCAAGGGCGCGTACGTTGCCGCTATTCTCTCTATAGTCTTCATGGGAATACTCACCCTCACATTACAAACCTGCAAAAGCCAATTCTGGCGGCTTTACAAAGGCAAGCTTTCCTTGCTGTTTAATCTTCTCGGTGTCCTTCTTTTCGTGATCAGCCCCCAGCCGTATGCGGCTACCTTTTTGCTGACGATCTTAGCCATAAAGACCTTTCTTCTTATAAAAAGGCGGTGACACGAATCGTGTCGGCCGTGTGACCTTACGTTTCTTGAAAAGAATGCGACCTCCCTTTACACTGTATATAGGCTATGGCCAAATACAAAAAAGGTAGGTTAAAAAATGAAACAAAACAAAAAGACCTTGTTAGCCGCCCTTTGCGCGCTTGCGTCCTTCGTGCTTTGGACGGCGCTTCTTCGCTTGGTAGACGTGCGCGAGATCGGGCCGCTGGGCTCTTCGGTGGGGCTGGCTACGCTTAATCAATTCTTCCATATGCTTACCGGTGTACATATGTCTCTTTACTTGATAACCGATTGGCTGGGGCTTGTGCCGATCTTCTTCGCCATGGGATTTGCCATACAGGGGCTTATTGTGTGGATCAAGTGCAAAAACCTTGCAAAGGTAGATCGAAGCCTTTTGATCCTTGGCGGCTTTTACGTAGCGGTGATCTCTTTGTATCTATTCTTCGAAAGGGCGGTCGTCAACTACAGGCCGATCCTGATCAACGGATATTTAGAGCCCTCGTACCCCTCCTCCACCACCCTTCTTGTGCTGTGCGTTATGCCAACGGCGCTTATGCAGCTTCGCCCACGTATACAGCACCGCCTTGCTAAGCGAATTGTGACCGTTTCTCTCCTTTCGTTCACAGCCTTTACGGTGATCGGCAGGCTGATCTCGGGTGTGCACTGGCTTACCGATATCATCGGGGGCACCCTCCTTAGCACGGGGCTGGTTCTCCTGTATCGCTTTTTTACCGAGATCGGCAAAGGGCACCATGGGACCATTAACTGAAAAGACCGCTCTTGTAAAGAATACTTTTCAAAAAAGAAAAGGCTGCTTTCGGCGGCCTTTTCTTTCCGTTTTCTCTTGACACGTCGCGCGCAAAAGAATATAATGATACTGTTACAGTAGAGAAGGTGATGATATGCAAACGAAAAAACGATTGATCGGCAGTATTGCCCTGAAAGCCTTGACCGTCGCCCTGATCCTTTTCGGAATGATCGTGAAGGAGGGCAATCTCTTTTTGGAGATGACCTATTTTACCTATCTTTCCAATTTCTTCGTGATGCTGATGCTGGCCCTTTTCCTTGTTTTCGATATCCGCGAGCTTTGCGGCTTAGGGCGTATTCACACCCGTTGGCTGTATCTTTTAAAGTTTACGGCCACGGTCGGCGTGGCGCTGACCTTTTTCGTCTTTCTTACGATCATCGCGCCCTTTATGCAACAGGGCTTCGTGGCCGCGTATATCGACCGAATGGCCGGCAGTCTTTTTCGCCATTTCGTGGGGCCGATCTTAGCGATCGCCGATTTCTTTCTGTTTGATTACGAATACCGCCCGAAAAAGCACGACGCGCTCCTTTCGGCGATCTTCCCCGCCCTTTACGCCCTTTTCGTCATCATCCTCGGCTATGCGGGCGTTACCTGGGAAGCAAGCGAGGGGGTCATGATATCCGCCCCGTATCCCTTTTTGAATTTCCGTTCCTCCTGCGGGTGGTTCGGCTTTAATTTCAGCGAACCCGTTTCCCCGCACAACTCCCTCTTCGGGACCTTTTACATCATTATTATTCTATGCGCCTTTTTCCTTGCCTTCTCGCATATCTTTTTATACCTGATCGAGCTAAGAAGGAAGAAAGCGACCGAGAAAACGTAACGAAAGGGGCTGTCTCATTAAGAATTCAACGAAATCAAGGTAAAATCCGAAAAAAGAGAGCAAAAAGCCTTCGAAAAGTTCATTCTTAATGAGACAGGACCTTGGGGGCGTGCGCATTCAAAGCAGAAAACGTCGATCTTTACCCGAAGGCGTATTACTATACGTCGAGAGGGAGAGAGCGGCGTTAGCAAACAAAATACAGCAAATTGGCAGAAAAACCTTTGGTTTTTTAACCATAAATCAAAACATATTACGAAGATGAAAAAGGGAGCTACTCTGTGAAAACAGGTTAACTCCCTTTTGTTTGCGGTTATGCCTTAATGCGTCAGCTCTTTTCTTATTTTGCCTCTTCGGGGAAGGAATACAGGAACAAAAATTCCCCGTTGTTATTCGAAGTACCGATCTGCTCGAAGCCACATCGGCGATAGAGCATCTGGCCGCGGATGTTGGCGGGATGGGTCGTAAGAAGAATACCGCCCTTTCCGTTTTCTATGCACCATTGCTTGACCGTATCGATCAGGCGACGGCCGAGGTGCTTGCCCTTATAATCGTCTGCCACCGCGATGCCGAAATGAACGACCTTCAAATTCGTGTGGAACAAAAAGACGTAGCCGACCATGCGCCCGGTTTCCTCATCGATCGCAACCCAGTGGCGAGTATTCACGTCGGGATTGTCACCGAAAAAGCGCAGGGTGTATTTACGGTTATATCCGGTCGAATTAAAGAAAAAGCAGCTTTCAAAGCCCATCGAATCGTAAAAATTCTCAACCTTTTCTTTATCCCCCATTTCCATGGGGCGAATGATCAAATCCTGAATTTCCATAAAAGCCTCCTTACAAAGCCTATATTCTTTTTTTACTATATCGTATCGGTACCGAAAAGTCAAGTGCTTTTGAAAAAAAGCCATCGCATAGAGAAGCATTCTTCGGAAATAATGGTATTACGGAAGGAGGTGAACCCATGAAAAAGGAAAAGCGTGATCAAAGCCCGCTGGGCGTTCCCACCATTGACCCTCCCGTCCCAAACCGCGCCCATACCGAAATGAAGCTTCCCGGGAAGGAAAAAACGAAGGGCGGCGAAAACAAAAAGCCGTGATCCTTCTCCCAAAAGATCGGCCTACGATTTTTTGGGATTTTTTTCATTCGCCCCCCGTCTCTTCTTGCAATCGAAGTTTTCGTATGTTATACTAAAAGAAAACCTACTTTTAAAGGAGGTCTTATACATGAATATCACGAAGGATCTTTTTTACGTCGGCGTCAACGACAAAAGCATTGATCTTTTTGAGGGGCAGTACGCTGTGCCGAACGGTATGTCTTATAACTCCTATGTTCTGATCGATGAAAAATGCGCCGTTATTGATACGGTAGACGCACGCTTTACCCACGAATGGCTGGATAAGGTGGAGGAAGCACTCGGCAATCGGCAGCCCGATTATCTGATCATTCAGCATATGGAGCCCGACCATTCGGCCAATATTATGAATTTCAAAAAGGCCTACCCCGGGGCGACCGTTGTTGCTTCGCAAAAGGCGTTTATGATGATTGGGCAATTCTTCGGCACCGATTTTTCCGATAACCGCCTTATCGTTGGGGAAGGGGATGCCCTCTCGCTCGGCGCGCATACCCTCCGCTTCTTCACCGCCCCGATGGTGCATTGGCCCGAGGTCATCGTCACCTACGACGAAAAGGATAAAACGCTTTTCTCGGCCGACGGGTTCGGCAAATTCGGTGCCCTTGACGCAGACGAGGAATGGGCGTGCGAGGCGCGCCGCTACTATTTCGGCATCGTCGGCAAATACGGCGCCCAGGTGCAGGCCCTCTTAAAAAAGGCGGCAACGCTGGATATCGCAAGGATCTGCCCGCTTCACGGCCCCGTTCTTTCCGAGAACCTCGGTTATTATATCGGCCTTTACGATACCTGGTCCTCTTACCGCCCCGAAAGCGAGGGGATCCTGGTTGCCTACACCTCGATCTACGGGAACACCAAGCGCGCCGTCCTTTCGTTGGTTGAAAAATTAAAGGAAAAGGGCTGCCCGAAGGTCGCGCTTTGTGACCTGGCGCGCGAGGATATGGCCGAGGCGGTGGAGGACGCCTTCCGCTACGGAAAGCTGGTTCTGGCGACCACCACCTACAACGCCGATATCTTCCCCCCGATGAAGCATTTTATCGACGCGCTTACCGAGCGGAATTACCAGAACCGCACGGTCGCCTTTATCGAAAACGGCTCCTGGGCGCCCTTGGCCGCGAAGGTCATGCGTACCCTGCTTGAAAAATCCAAAAATCTTTCGTTTGCCGAGAACACGGTCACGCTGAGATCCGCGCTTTCCGACGAAAGCAAAAAGAAGATCGACGCGCTCAGTGACGAGCTGTGCGCCGAATACGTGGCGCAAAAGGGAGAGGGCGTAAACAAAAACGACCCCACCGCCCTTTTCAACATCGGTTACGGCCTGTACGTCGTTACCTCGAACGACGGGAAGAAGGATAACGGGCTGATCGTTAACACGGTCTCCCAGCTGACCAACACCCCCCAGCGCATCGGCGTAGCGATCAACAAGCAAAACTATTCGCACCACGTTATCAAGCAGACCGGAAAAATGAACGTCAACTGTCTGACCAAGAACGCGCCCTTCTCTACCTTTGAGCGCTTCGGCTTCGTAAGCGGGCGAAGCGTAGACAAATTCGAAGGGATAACGAAGCTTTATTCGGATAACGGCCTTGTTTTCCTCTCCTCGGATATCAATTCCTTTATCTCCTTAAAGGTAGAGGATTATCTGGATCTTGACACCCACGGTCTTTTCATCTGCAGTGTCACCGAATCGCGCGTGATCTCGCACGAAGAAACGATGACCTACGCCTATTATCAATCCGACGTAAAGCCGAAGCCGAAGGCAAAGGGCAAGAAGGGCTACGTCTGTAAGATCTGCGGCTATATCCACGAAGGGGAAAACCTACCCGAGGATTTCATCTGCCCCATCTGCAAGCACGGCACTTCGGATTTTGAGCCGCTTCCGGAAAAGGAAAATCACGGCTTCGCCTGCAAGATCTGCGGATATGTTTACGAGGGGGACAATCTGCCCGAGGATTTCATCTGCCCGCTTTGCAAGCACGGCGCCGCCGATTTTGAACCGATAAAATAAAAAAATATATAAAGGAGAAAACATATGAAATACGTATGCACCGTTTGCGGATACGTCTACGACGAGGAGACCGAGGGCAAGAAGTTCGAAGAGCTGCCCGATGACTACGAATGCCCCCTGTGTAGCGTTGGCAAGGACATGTTTGAAGAAGAGAAGTAAGGCTTCGTATTTTAGCATAAGCGCAAACAAAGGGTTTTGTAATGCTTTGCATCGCAAGACCCTTTTTTCTTTGTTATTTCCCTTCTTCCCCATTCCTTTTTCACATATTTTTAAGGTTGAAAAACTACGTTTTCCTTCTTGAAGAATTATATTTGTTTGCTATCACCGTTTTCGCCTCTCGACGTACCGTTGTACGCCTAACGAGGCGAAGAACGGCGATTTCTGCCTAAAATCCACGCGCCTTTTTTCCATTCGTATTTTAGCATAAGCGCAAACAAAAAGGGCTTGCAATGTTTTGCATTGCAAGCCCTTTTTCTCTTTTACAGGCCGCTTCCGAGGCCCATGGATTCCATAATGCGCTTGTTGAATTCCTCGGCGGTGTTATAGCCCATCTTCTTTTGGCGGTTATTCATCGCCGCGATCTCAATAATGATCGCAAGGTTCCGCCCGGGGCGGACGGGAATGGTGATAGAGGGGAGCGAGATACCGAGGATCTCGGTATGCTCTTCATCGATCCCAAGGCGATCGTACATCTTCCCTTGCGCCCAGGGCTCAAGATTGATGATAAGGTCGATCTTCTCGGTATCCTTAACGGCGCCCATACCGAAAAGGCGGCGTACGTCCACGACCCCGATCCCGCGAAGCTCTACGTAGTGGCGAATGATCTCGGGAGCTTGCCCGACGAGAGCCTTGGCCGAAACACGCTTGATCTCCACCGCGTCATCCGCGATCAGACGGTGACCGCGCTTAACCAGCTCGATCGCCGTTTCACTTTTACCGACGCCGCTGTCACCCAGCAGCAAGATCCCCTCGCCGTATACCTCAACGAGAACGCCGTGGCGCGTGATGCGGGGCGCCAGACGAATGTTAAGAAAGGCAATAAGGGCGGCCATGAAATCACTGGTCTTTTCGGGCGTGCGAAGAAGGGGAACCGCGTATTTCTCGGCAAGCGGCAGATGCTCGGGGCAAAGCTCCAACCCCGTCGTGATGATCACGGCAACGGGCTTCGTAGCGTAAAACTGTTCAAGCCGTTTTTGCCTTTCCTCGGAGGTAAAGGTTCTTAGAAGCTTGCTCTCCGCCTTTCCGAAGATCTGTATGCGCCCTGCCTCGTAATAATCGTAAAAGCCGAACAGCTGAAGACCCGGGCGGTTTACGCGCGGCACGGTGAAATTGATCTCCTCCATCGTGTCGGGCATGTGCAGCGTTTCGAGCGAAAACTCGTTTATCATATCCGAAAGCGAAACCGAATAAATTTCCTCGTTCTCAATCATCGCCTGATTTTCCTTTCTTTATTTTGATAGGTAAGATTGACCTTTTTCCCATTATAGCACACTTTATTCTCTTTTGCAAGACACCGCTTTCGGGGCTTTTATTCATAATATTTTCACAAAGAAATGATACAATAAGAAATAAGACTGTAAATATCTCAAAAACGAGGAAACGATATGACTATGCTTAATCGCTTAAAACGCCCGCTTTCGCTGCTACTTGCCCTACTTCTGCTTTCCTTTTCTTTGGTGGCCTGCGGGGGCGAAAAATACCCGATGCGCCCCTCCACGGTCGAAGAGCAGGAAACCGTTTTGACCCTTGGGGAGGATAACGTTCCCTTTGAGGTGCTTCATACCTTCTTTACCAACGCCGCCCTTTCGGAGAAGGAATACGGTGACGGATATTTTGACGGGGACGAGGGGCAGGCGCATTTTGATACGGTGATGGAAAAGGCGATCGCCGATATGGCCGAGATCTACGCCCTTTTCGCGCATTGCCGCAGCGTGGGGATCGACCCGTATTCAGAAGAGATCAACGAAACCGTTTCCTCGTACGTTGAGAAAAACATGGATGGGGGCGAGTTTGCGGGGTATATCCTGCCGAGCTTTAAGGATTACGACGCCTACCTTGAATATCTTGAAAACAACTTTCATATGAACGATTCGGTCAGCCGTCTGCTTCTGCGTTACGCCGCGTGCGAGGAGGCGCTGATCGAGCATTACAACCGCTCTTATTCCTATACGCGCGAGGATGTCGCCGCCTTCTTTGCGTCGGACGATTGTATTCGCGTGAACTGGTTCCGTCAGGTAGGGTATGAGACGGGCAAGGGTCTGCCTTACGAGGATGCCCTTCGCTTGATGCAAAGCGCGCAGGAAAACCTGAGAAATGCCGCCGGAAACCAAAGCAAATTAGAGGCGGTTTTCATCAATTCCTTCCCGCCCTCCTCGACGAGCGAAATGCAAAAGGGCTTTTATATCGGGCGCTATACCTGGGATCCCGCGTATCTCGGCGAGCTGACCAAGATGGCCTTCTCGCTTCTGCCTTACGGGGTCTCTGAGATCTTTGAAGCGGAGGACGGCGGGCTTTATCTCGTTTATCGCTTAGAAAAGAACGAAAGCGATTTTGCCTCCTCCTACGAAACGCTTGAAGCGCTCTATCTTTCCGAGAAGATGTACGAGGCGCTTGTCGCCAAAAAGGCCGACCTGCTTGAAGGGGTCAGCTATGCCGAGGGCTTTTCGTCGCTGACGGCCCTAGAAATCATGGCGAAATAAGATGACCCGTCCGCGTTTTTGCTTTCCGAACGAGGAAAAGGAGCCGCTTTCGACCCACGAGCTTCCGATCTATAAAAAGCGCGAGGGCGCGCCGGTTCTGTCGGTATCGACCGGCAAGCCGATCCTGCTCTATGGGGACGAGGACGAGCGAAAAAGCTTTGCCGAGGTAGCCGACGCGTGGTTAGACCCCGCGATCGCCACCCTTAGTCCTTCGGCCTTAGCGGCGCATACCTATTCCTTTTCGGTCTTATACGAGATGCTTTCTTTGCTTTGCCGGGATCTGCCGATCAAGGTCTACCCCTTCGAGGATAAGGGGCATCCGCTTCCTGTTGATGTCATCAGCCACGGGCTGTTTTTCTCGATCGCGATCCTTTTGCGCCATCTCTCAAAGGAGGGGCTTACCCTCTCGCTTCGCGCCGAGGGCGCTGTCGACGAGGGACGCATCCTCGTTACCTTTCGGGAAATGGGTGACAAGCATTTTATGCCCGACCGCGAAATTTTGTCTTATCTTCAATATCTTGCCTCGCGTTTTTGTTTTTCGCTTCTCCCCGCTTTTTCGGAAAACGAAAACGGCTTTTGCTTCTGCTTGCCGAAAAAGCAGCCCGACGTTTTCCGCTTTTTCGCTTTCGATCGGCAGGATCTTTACTTCTTTTTCCGCCTTCCCTTCCGTTTCTTTTGAAACGCGTGGCAGAATGGCCAATTGGCAATTCTGCCACTTAATTTTAAGAGGACCAAGCACATAAATAAACGCCGCCGCGTACAAATTAGTAAGGTAGGTTGAGAGGACGCGGCGAAAATTTTGCGCGCCGCTTCTCTGCCTAAGTAAGAAAGGCGGCGTCTGCAACTATGAAAAAAATCAAGAAAATTTTATCTGCCGTCTGCCCGATTTTGCTTCTTGCGTTTGTAGTTCTTACGCTGGGAGTAGGTCTGGCAGACTTTTTGATACCCGACCTTGTGTCGGTAAGCGAAGGGGAAAAGCCAAACCTCGGTGTCTTTTGCGATATTGAGCAAGAGGAAGTAATTGACGTCGGGCTCTTTTCGACCGATTCAAGAGCAAGGGTCAAGCTTTTCGGGATACTACCCTTAAAGGATATTCGCCTGACCACCTACGACCGCTTGCGTCTCATTCCGGGCGGGGAGGTCTTTGGACTTAAGGTCGGCTTTTCGGGGGTGATAGTGACGGGCATCTCCGAGATCACGACGAATGACGGCGGCAAGTGCTGCCCCGCGGCCTCGGCAGGGCTGCGCTGCGGCGATATTATTCTTTCGATCGACAATACCCCCTGCAAGACGGTGGTGGCCTTCACCGAAAAAATTGCCGCATCAAGCGGGAAGCCTCTTACCCTTTCGGTGAAACGGGGAGAGGAGGCGTTGACCATGACCCTTTGTCCGGTTTTCTCGCAAAGTGAGGGCGGCTATCGCGCAGGCATCTGGGTAAAGGATAGTGCAGCGGGCATCGGCACGGTTACCTTTATTGATGCCGAGACCGGGGCCTTCGGCGGCCTTGGGCACGGCATCTACGAGGCGGAAAGCGGAACGCTGTTACCAATTTCACGCGGAACGGTTACCGCCGTCGATCTGACGGGGGTGCAATCCGGTAAGGCCGGAGCTCCTGGGGAGTTACGCGGACATTTAGAGGAAGAAAAGCTTGGCTCTTTGCTTTCCAACACCGATTGTGGGGTCTTCGGGGTGCTGGCCGGCAAAGAGGAGACGAAAAGCGAGCCTATCCCCATCGGGCTTTCGAATACGGTAAAGATAGGACCCGCTACCATCCTTTGCACCTTAGAGGACGGTGTGCGGGAGTGCTACGCGATCGAGATCACCGAGATCCGTCGGGGCGATAACCTTACCAAAAGCTTTTGCATCAAGGTCACCGACCCCCGCCTTCTTTCGATAACCGGCGGCATCGTGCAAGGAATGAGCGGCAGCCCCATTATCCAGAACGGAAAGCTGATCGGCGCCGTTACCCACGTTCTCATCAATAACCCCCAAGCAGGCTACGGCATCTTTATCGAAAACATGCTTCGCTCTATGCCAAGCGCCATCCGCCCCTTAGCGGCGTAAAAAAGAAAAGGCGCCCCGAAGGGTGCCTTTTCGATTAGCCGATCACACCGTGCTTTCACGGAGCAGAAATGGTTCGAGTCGAGGCACGCCGAGTTAGTGTAGCAAAAACGCCAACGGCGTTTTTGCAAACGGTGTCGCCCAAAGCGCGAGTGGGCAGAGCCGAGCAGGCGCAGGCGATCGGCCGCGACACACGACGGCGACAGGGCACGCACATCGAGCCGAGCATCACAGGCGTAACGAAGAAAGCAAAAAAGCACCCCGAGGGGTGCTTTTTTGCGGTCGAGCCATTTATGCCCGTGAAAGGGATTACAGCTCGGCGAAATACTTAATGGTGCGAACCATCTGGCTGGTGTAGGAGTTTTCGTTGTCGTACCACGAAACGACCTGGACCTGATAGGTATCGTCGTCGATCTTAGCGACCATGGTCTGGGTGGCATCGAAGAGCGAGCCGTAGGTCATGCCGATAACGTCGGAAGAAACGATCTCGTCGGTGTTGTAGCCGAAGGAAGCCGAAGCAGCGGCCTTCATGGCGGCGTTGATACCGTCAACCGTGACGTCCTTACCCTTAACAACGGCAACGAGGATCGTGGTCGAGCCGGTGCAGGTGGGAACGCGCTGGGCAGAACCGATAAGCTTGCCGTTCAGCTCGGGGATAACGAGGCCGATAGCCTTGGCAGCGCCGGTGGAGTTAGGAACGATGTTCTGGGCGCCGGCACGGGCACGGCGGAGGTCACCCTTTCTGTGGGGACCGTCGAGGATCATCTGGTCACCGGTGTAGGCGTGAACGGTGGTCATGATACCGCTCTGGATCGGGGCGTACTCGTTAAGAGCCTTCGCCATGGGAGCCAGGCAGTTGGTGGTGCAGGAAGCGGCCGAGATGATCTTATCATCGGCAGTAAGGGTGTTTTCGTTAACCGAGAAAACGATGGTCTTCAGGTCCTTACCGGCAGGGGCCGAGATAACGACCTTCTTCGCGCCGGCGTTGATGTGAGCCATCGACTTTTCGGTCGAGCAGTAGAAGCCGGTGCACTCGAGAACGACGTCAACGTCCAGGGCGCCCCAAGGGCAGTTGGCGGCATCCTTCTCGGCGTAGATCTTCAGGGTCTTTCCGTCAACCGTGATGGTACCGGCCTCGTCATCGGCCGAGACTTCGTGGTTGTAACGACCCTGGGCGGTATCGTACTTCAGAAGGTGGGCGAGCATTTTGGGGCTGGTGAGGTCGTTGATCGCGACGATCTCGTAGCCTTCGGCACCGAACATCTGACGGAAAGCCAGACGGCCGATACGGCCGAAGCCATTAATAGCAACTTTTACGGACATGTTTTTTTCCTCCAAAAAAGAATTTTTTTCATACCGATTTAGTATATCACATTTATTTATCTTTTACAAGAGTTTTTTCATTTTTTTGGAGAAATTTACGGTTTTTTCACGGAAATCCCTCGGCGCTTGGTTTTTTTGTCTTGACGGAGCACTCTCTTCTATCAGAACGCCTCTTCTTTTCGTGAAGGGCAAGACGGCAAAAGGCGACGGGGTGCAAGCGGCGAAGGCGATGTGGCTCCTTAAGGCAGCGATACAGCCATTCCATGCCCGCCTTTTGCATAAGGCGCGGCGCGCGGCGGCAATTCCCCGCATACACGTCAAGGCTTCCGCCAAGACCTATCATCACGGTATGGGGCAGCTTTTCGGCAAGGTTTTGCATCAAGATCTCCTGTCTCGGAGACCCTTGGCATACGAAAAGCAGATTAGGAGGGGAAAGCGTCAGCTCGGGTGGGATCCCCTTCTCGTAGCCGTGGCGCACGAAGGTAACGCAAAGACCGGGGATCTCCCTTTGCAAAAGCTCGGCAGCCTTTGCCGCCACCCCGGGAGCCGCCCCCCAAAGCCCGACCGAAAGCCCTCTTTCGCCGGCAAGCGCGAGGACACGCCGCCCAAGATCCACCCCCGCGCAACGCTCTACCCGTTTTTTATATAAGTAGGAGAGGGCGTAGCAGATCCCCGCTCCGTCGGCAACGCAAAACGAAGCCCCTTTTATTGCCGCAAGGAGCGAAGGATTTCGGCTTGCTTCCTCAGCCATGGTGGCATTGACCGTGCAAATGTACCCGCCATCCCCCCGAACGGCGCGCTCGATCACGGCGTACGCCCCCTCTTCCACCGTGTAGGGCATAATATTCATTTCCAAAAAGCGCATACCTATCCCCCTTTTTAAAAATAAGGATACCCAAAAAGCAAAAAATCATACGGTTTTGCCTCGCTTTCCCGTCTTTTTTTCATTTTTCAAACTTTTTTTAAAAAGGGCTTGCATTTTGCAAAAAAATGTGTTATAATACCACCGTTGCGAAAAGGCCCGTTGGTCAAGCGGCTAAGACATCGCCCTCTCACGGCGAAAACATGGGTTCGATTCCCGTACGGGTCACCAAAAGATCCCCAACTGAACCAAGTTCAGTTGGGGATCTTTTCTTTTGGTGCCCCGTACTCCCATCGAACGCACTCAAAACACTTGTGTTTTGAGTATGGGTTCGCATCCGTGCCGTAGCCGTCTGGGAGCTTGCTCACAAGCGGCAAGGCACAAGGATATTCGCCGAAGGCGAAATTCCCGTACGCTCATCGCCCCGGCGTGCTATACGCACGCGCATGGGTATTGCCGCTTTGCGGAAAATTCCCGTATCAAGACAATCGCACGCTATGGTGTGAAGCTCCTTGCATAGGCTTGTTTTCTTGCGCGTTGCTACTCTTTCAATTCGCAAATACCACTTGCCATTTTTGTCATTTTGCGATATGCTTTGTATAGTAGGTATATCTAATTTTTAAAAAATATGTTTTAAATATAGTGAAAATATTTTTGAAAATCATTTTTATCAAAATTTGTCAACGATATTATCGATATTTGTAATGTTGCTTTTGTAAAAATATCGTTAAATCGTTTTCCATATTGATTTTATTGCAGTTGTGTGATATATTTTTTCATAGAAAGTTCTTAACATTGGAGGAGAAATGAAATATCTTGTTTATCTAATATTAGCCTTCATTGGCGGGTTGCTTTTTTTACCCAAATCAGGTAGCACACAAATTAGAAATATCCCATTGCTACTCGCAATTTTATTCTCTATGTTAGGAGTAGTCACGATTAGAATTTTAAAATATATAACCCTTATGGTCAAGACCAAAAGATTTCTAAATCAAAAAGGATTTAAATGTGTTAAGTTTTTTGTTTTTCCCTTTTGGTCTATGCTACATGGTCGATATAATATGATATTTCAAAATGGAAAAGAAGAACTGAATATTGTTTTCCTCGTTAAAAAGAAAAAATATCAGCATTATTATTTCAAGGACATCAACAGCATAGAGTTTTATACATCCAATCGCGTCGTATTCAATAATAGAAAAGCATATGGGCCTACCATATCCAAATTGGTAGAAACAAAATTGGTGGGAAAACAAAAGATAAAATGGAAACAATACGATACGAGCTTCAGTGGAAGAAACATTTTACTTTTTGATAAGCTACCATTCAAAATATCCGATTTCGCGAAGAAAGAAGAGCTTGGTAATGGTGACCAAATCTGTTGTTCGAATATATATTTGTTTGATTTGAACGGATTGCAAAGAATGGAAAACATATTGGGGCAATGACCAAATATATTGACTTAATACTACGCAAATTTAGTATAGGAAATCATCTTGTATGATGACAGAATGGAAATCTATTTTAACTATGTAGAGAACAAAAGACCTGATGGGGACAACCATCAGGCCTTTTCTTTTTACACCGAAACACTAACGAACGATGCAGCACAATTCGGATTTGGAATGGATCGAATAAATGTCGCTATTA
>JAZOOS010000014.1:0-108461 GCA_045655185.1 Eubacteriales bacterium | reverse complement strand
GCTGACCTTGAATATATTTACTTTTTGCAACTATCGCATTTCTTATATCCGCAAGCCTTGTCGGGTGATAGGGTGTATCTTTCGATCAACTCTCTGACCTGTGCCGAGCCTTCTGCGGAAAGCGAATAGTGCATCCATTTACCTTCCTTGCAGGCATCGACAAGCCCTGCTTCACACAGTATACGCATATGGTGAGAAAGAGTTGACTGCCCGATCTTAAGTTCTTCAAGGAGAGCACAACCACACTTCTCGCCACTCATCAAAAGCTCCATAATCTCAAGACGGTTATCGTCGGCAAGAGCCTTGAACACCTTTATTCCCTCGTTGTGCTTGAATGCCATTTTTGCCGTTCCTCCTTCCGACGCATCGATAAGTGTAGATATATTCTAACATACACTTCGATGTTTGTCAATATGTTTTGAAAAAATCGTGGCAAAAATTTTTACTGCCTTTGTCGAGCCTTTTTCTTTGTTTATTGCTCCCAATTATTTGGGGAGCGGAAAGATATTTTCGAGGCCTTGACAAACTCGGATTTGTAAGTTACAATACGACACCGGAGGAAAAAGAAAAGCCCTTGAGATGGGAGTTCGCTTCCCTGCTCTCAAAGGCTTCTGACCACATGGCTTGACCACGCGGTTTAGGTTCTTTATGACCACATATTTCAGTCGTCTGCTTTCGGGCTGACCACATTGCGTTTTTCTCTGTCGGTTTTCTTCTTGCGGCTGCTACTGCCGTCCTGATGCTTTGACCGATTTTTTGGTGACCACATTTTCGTTTTCGAGGTACGAGTTTTGACCACATTCTTGACCATAGTGCGGAGTGGACTACATGGAAACAGTAGTACACGAGAGCACGAAAATGTACGGTTTGGTTGACAGAATAGCACTAAAAAGCACTAAATGACACTAGAAAAACATAAAAATCGGTCTTGGGGTGAAGTCGAATTTTGTCGTTTTTTCAGAATAAAGGAGATTTTTCGGACTAGAAAGCACTAGAAAAATTATTAGTGCTAAAAAGGGCTAGAAAGCATCAACTTCAACGCCCTTAAAAATACAGTTTTCGACGATTTGCTTTATGGTACAATTATACTGTACTTGAACTTTCCAATATTATAGAGATATTTCATGTATTTTAAAAAGGCAAAGGAGATTTTGAGATAGTCAACAAATTATCTGCTTCTCATAAAATTATTTTATCTAGTGCAGCATGAACTTTCTCGCTTACATCAATTATCTTACGCAGCCGTATCCTTTGTTTACTGCATGTCAAAATTTGATTTGCTTTTTCATTATACAAGATGGTGTTGCTTATAAAAAATTTATTATCTAAATTGAGAGATTCAAAAAGTACAACTAAATTTATATCATTCTCATTAATATGCATCTTTTTCTCATTTATCTTTTTCTGGGCATTCAGAGACAAAACTGGAAATCTTGCTTGGACGTATGATGCAGCTAATTTTATAGCAGGCCTACTCCATTTGCCTGTATCGGTTTTAGTATTTGTATATTTCATTATACAACACTTTAGCAAAAAAACGTGGTGAAGGAAGACCTCTGAGCTCGAGGCTATGAAAACAAGCAAAGCGAACATACCCAAAAAGATTTATAAGTTTTGCTTTCCTTTTTCTCGTTTTCACAATGCTCTTTCACAATAGCGATAATTTGATCCCCGTACTTTTCAAGCTTTTCCGTTCCGATCATCACCTTTTCGTAAAAAAATCCTCATAGGTTTGGGGCAGATTTTGCATATGCTGACGATAACCTTGTTTCGCAAGATCTTCCAATAACCGCCTGCTCCTCGGCAATTTTTCGCAAGGCAAGCGCCAGACCGTTCTTTTTCTCATTGGAGAAATATCTCATATTTTCTCCTTAATGTATCAAAGGCTGCGGGTCAGAAGGTCGAAATAAAAGCCCATATGTATGCCCGTGCGGACGGTGGCGTAGAGGGCAAGCGGGGCGGCGACGCAAAGAAGCGGGATAAAAAGCCAGGTGAAAAAGCGTTCTCTTTCAGGACGGTAAGTAACACGGAAAAGACAGGCGCCGAGAAAGCCGCTTAAGGTATTGGTGGCAAGATCGGAAACCGAAAAGGAACCCCAAAAGGTAAAAAGCTGTACGACCTCTAAAAAGAGGCAAAAGAGAAAGGCACAAAGCGTTGCTTGCCGCAGTTTTTTTCTCTTCGAAAAAAGCATCATACACCACCCAAACGGTAAAAGAAGGAAGCAGTTTAAAACGATATCCCGTAAGCATCTATTGAATACATTTCCCTTTAAAGCAAGTTTTACCCACTCTACCAGGTCATCACGAAGGAAAAGACGCTCAAATATGCTTTTCTTACTCATTGCCTTGTATCCTTCAATTAAGCTCTCATTCATATTACATTTAAAAAGTACACCCCACAGAACAACAACGATATACGAGGCGAACAATCCCACCGCAAGGCAAAAAAAGGGGGTGTGCCGGAGTCTTATTGTCTTTGTTTTCATAGGATCTCCTTTTTTGTTAGAGAATCTAATCTCATGTTGAATGTTTCTACATTTTTTATACCACACCTTTCCTTATATGTCAACCGAAAGCATATTCGCCCGTAAATTTGAATACAATGACCTAAAATCCATATTCGAGGTGAGATATGAAAAGATTGATCGAGCTTTGGCAGTTCTTCGGCTTTGCCTTTACGTCTCTTTTGGGGACGCTTTTGCATTTTTTGTACGATTGGCTCGGCGGGGCTATATGGATCGCCCCCTTCTCGGGCGTGAATGAATCGACTTGGGAGCATATGAAGCTGCTTTTTTGGCCGATGCTTCTCTTTTCTGTCGCGCAAAGCTTTTTCTTCCGTGACCGACGGGATTTTTGGTGCGTTAAGCTGCGTGGAATTCTGCTTGGTCTTTTCTTGATCCCCATTGTTTTCTACACCTATAACGGTGCGATCGGTCCGTCTCCCGATTGGCTGAATATCACCATTTTCTTTATTTGCGCGGCGGCAGCCTTTCTGTATGAAACACGGCAATTCAAAAAAGAAACGATCTCTTGCTCCCACAAGCTTTCGATTGCCCTGCTCGCTCTCCTTGCCCTTCTTTTCGTTGCATTTACCTTCCGCACCCCCAAAATTGGTCTCTTTCAAGATCCGCTTTCGGGCGGGTACGGTATATAAAGCAAGCCGCCGAGGGATTCCTCGGCGGCTTTTTCTATTCCTAAGGGAAGGCTTATTTCCGCTTCTCCCAAGCTTCTTTCGGTAAGAACGGCGGGGGCGACAGGCACGCCTCGGGGGCGCTTGCGTGAGTATACCCCCTCTCTTCTTCCTCTCGCCATAGGCAAAGAATGAAAGGTTTTGTTTTCAAAACAACATTTTTTATCCTTTTAGATAGTCTTCTGATTGCGATCGGCTTATGAAGGTAACGATGTTTTTTTCACGGTATTTTTGAAGCAAAGCAATAATTTTCGGCCGTTGCTCTTTTTGAAAGCTTTTTATAAACTCGATGAATTCTTTATCTTCTTCGGTTTCGATCCAAGGCATATCGCCGCGGGGCTTTCCGCGCCGCGCCTTCACACCGTCAAGGCAAACGTCGAGCGGATAGTCGAGAAAGAATACGGTATCACAGGCCGCAAAGCGGCGTTCCATCGTCGAGGCGTAATTGCCGTCAAGAATCCACTTTTCCTCCCCCAGTACGCGGGATAGGCGATCAAGGAAAACGCTTTTCTCTACCGTGGTTTTATCCGCGTTCCAGTAGAGCTGATCAAGGTGGTAAAGGGGAAGCCCGGTTTTCTCGCGCAGCGCCCTCGCGAAGGTGCTTTTGCCGCTTCCCGGGCAACCAATAACGATAACCTTCTTCATCTGAGCTCCCATCTGTTTTTAGGCGTTTCTGCCTGTTTTCTCTTTTTACGGCTTATAGCTCCGTATGATCTCCATGATCTCGCTTCGATAGATATTGCCGCCAAGAACGTCGCCGTTTGGCGAAAAGGAGAGGCAGCGCACATCACAAAAAAGGTTGTTTTATTCACCCTTATTGCTTTCACTCTCGTATGATTTCAAAACTTTTAAAAATTTATCACCGTACATCGAAAGCTTTGTTCTGCCCACACCCGATATTTCCATAAGCTCTTCAAGGTTGGTAGGACGTTTTTTACACATATCGATAAGCGTCGCATCCGAAAAAACAATATATGCCGGAACGTTTTTTTCATCAGCAAGGGCTCGCCTTATCGCTTTCAGCTTCACAAACAACCCGGAATCAACACTTCCCACCGCTTTTTCTTTTCTCTTTCTTCGGGCGCTTGGTATTCGCGGTTTAGCCTGCTGCATAACAACGGCCTCCCCGTCGAAAAGAATCCCTCTCGCCTTGGGTGTAACCGAAAGTGTGGGAAATTCACAGTTCCCGGATTTTATATATCCCTCGAACTCCAGGTGATCAATGATTTGTCTTATTTGCGTTTCTTTATAGGAAATCATCAGCCCATACGTTGTTTGCTTATGCAGTTCAAGACGAACAATTCTCCCGTTTTCACTTCCCCTTAAAACGTCGCATATCATTTTCTTTCCGAAACGCTCTCCCGTTCGTATGATGCATGAGAGAATTTTTTGTGCCTCAACTGTAATGTCTACTTCTTCAAATTGGGTAAGACAGTTGGAGCAATTTCCACAGTAATGAGCATTCTTTTCGCCGAAATAATCTAATATAAAGCTTCTAAGACAGGTGTTTACCGTAGAGTAGAAGGTCATCTGCCTCAACCTTTCATAATCTCGAACTCGGAACAATTCCCTCTCTTCTTCCGTGAGATAAGGATTCGGCTCTCCCACCTCGATCAAGAACTGGTTGGTTCGAACGTCGTGGGGACTGTATAGCAAAATGCATTCCGCCTGCGATCCGTCCCTTCCGGCACGACCGGCTTCTTGATAATAGCTTTCTACATCCTTAGGCATGTTGTAATGTATTACAAATGAAACATTGGATTTATCGATCCCCATACCGAAGGCATTCGTAGCGACCATAATGGTCTTACGGTCATATATAAAATCCTCTTGATTCGTTTTGCGGACCTCATCCTCCAGCCCGGCATGATACATCGTTACCGAGAACCCTTCAACGAAAAGCAGTCTTTCCACGTTCTCAACCGTTTTTCTGGTAGAACAATAGATGATACCCGATTCATTGGTATGCTTTTTTAAGATTTCCAGTAGCACCTTTCCTTTCTTTTTAGGTCTGATGACCTCAAATTTTAAGTTTGGACGATCGAAGCCGGTCGTGATCCGAAAAGGCGCATTCAACCGAAGCGAATACTCGATATCATCCCTCACTTCTGCCGTAGCCGTTGCGGTAAATGCCGCTATCGTGGGACGGTATCCGAGAGAATTGACAAAATCGGAAATCTTTAAATAACTCGGTCTGAAATCTTGCCCCCATTGCGAGATGCAGTGCGCTTCATCTATGGCCAGCAGATCGACCTTTATCTCTCTGCACACATTGAAAAAGTTTGAATTCTCCAAGCGCTCGGGAGCGACGTATATGATCTTATATATTCCGCGCCGAATATTACCGATCACCTCGGCATATTGTTCGTCCGAGAGAGAGCTGTTGAGATAGGCTGCCGATATTCCGTTTTGTATTAAAGAATTGACCTGATCTTTCATAAGTGAAATAAGAGGAGAAACAACCAATGTCATTCCACGGAGCATCAATGCGGGAACCTGATAACAAACCGACTTTCCCGCACCGGTAGGCATAACGCAAAGCGCATCTCTTCCTTGCAGAATAGCATCTACCACCTGCTCTTGACCATATCGAAATTCCGAATGGCCAAAATATTCTTTCAGTATCGTTATTTTATCAACCATTTCTTGTTTCTCCCTAATTATTCGGAAGTGAATTGCATCTTCTCGGCCATCAATATATCACAGCGGCTTTACCAAACAAACGGGATAAGGCGGTATTTGACCTTTTGCATATAATCGGCATAGCCGGGGAGCGAGGCTTGAAGGAAGGCTTCCTCGTTTTTGATACGCTTGGCGATCAAAAAAGGGTAGACGAGAAAGACCAAGAAGGAATAAAGAGAGCCGAGAACAAGAGACATGGAAAGAAACAAAAGAAGCGTTGCGCTGTACATCGGATGGCGGACAACGGCGTAGAGTCCCGTATCGATGACCTTTTGCCCCTCTTGTACCTCAACGGTACGCGAAAGATAGGTGTTCTCCCGCAGAACCTCGGCGTAAAGGATATAAGCGATAAGAAAGGCAACCGCCGCCGCTATCACGGCGCCCCGTGGCAGGGCATACCACGAAAAGCGCACGCCAAGCCCCGCCAAGACGAAGCCGATAAGAAACATAAGACCGCAAAGCTTGACCACCAGATCCTGCTCTTTATCCTGTTCCTTTGCCGCAAGGCGCTTTTGTAAAAGGCTTGGGTTTTTGCAAAGCAAAACGACCCCCGCTATAAACATCGGCACGAACAGGATCCCCATAAGCAGCCAGCCGTTAAAAAAGCCGAGTGTGCCGGCGGGCAAGAAGATCAATGCCCCCACCAACAAAACACCAAGCAAAAACTTGGCTATGGCACCGAAGAACCATTTCGCAGTCATATCTTTCTCCTTTTTTCGCAAGATCGCTTGGCCGAGCACCGTTAAGCATCATAGATTTCACTCTCTTAGTTTTATTATATCACAGGAGAACCTGTTTTTCAAGAAAGATCTACCGCTTGTTTTGAGCTTATTAAGGCGTACGCAAAAGCGGTTGTTTTTTCTCGTTTTTCAAAAATGTAAACAAAACATCCCTTCTTTTTTTCAAACCCTTTCCCCCTCCCTCTTTCTCATTTTAGGCCGTCCCCGAGCTCCCCCCATGACTTCTTTTGCCCTCCCGCCGCTCCCCCAAAAAGCAAAGAAATGCTTTCGATTTTTGTAAAGAATACATTTCATTCTACCGAAAAGAGGGTAAAAACGGGAAAAACAGCGGGGTGAAAGGCTTGACTTTGGGGGGCTTTTGCGTTATAATATGACGGGTTGTGATTTATATTGTATAAATAGGTAGTCTATTTCGCACACGCGCAAATACGGATGCAAGCGAGGAAAAATATGAAGAGATTTGAGAAAAAGGTCTGGCTGGCGACCCCCACGATGCACGGCGAGGAGTTGGAGTACGTTAAGAGGGCGTACGAAACCAACTGGATGTCTACGGTTGGGGAAAATATCAACGAGGTCGAGCGCTTGGCCGCCGAGCAAGCCGGAATGAAATGCGCCGTGGGTCTTTCCTGCTGCACGGCCGCCCTGCACCTTTGCGTAAAGCACGCGGGCGAAACGCTATACGGCAAGCCCCAAATCAGCCACGGCGCCTTGGAAGGGAAACGGGTCTTTTGCTCGGATATGACCTTCGACGCGACGTTGAACCCCGTTGTTTATGAGGGCGGTATTCCGATCTTTATTGATACCGAGGCGGACTCCTGGAATATGGACCCCGTAGCGCTTGAGCGTGCCTTCGAACTGTATCCCGACGTAAAGCTCGTCGTTTCGGCCGAGCTTTACGGCTTCCCCGGACGGATGGACGAGATCAAAGCGATCTGCGAAAAGCACGGCGCGCTTCTGATCGAGGACGCGGCCGAGGCGATGGGCGCTACGATCGACGGCAAGCCCTGCGGCTCGTTCGGCGACTATTCGGCCGTCAGCTACAACGGCAATAAGATCATCACGGGCTCGGCGGGCGGTTGCCTTCTCACAAACGATCCCGAAATGGCGAACAAGGTGCGCAAGTGGTCGACCCAAGCAAGAGAAAACGCCCCCTGGTACCAGCATGAGGAGGTCGGCTACAACTACCGTATGAGCAATGTCGTCGCGGGCGTCGTTCGTGGGCAGTATCCCCACCTTTTTGAGCATATCGCAGAGAAGAAGGCGATCTACGAGCGCTATTGCGAGGGCTTTTCCGATCTGCCCATCCAAATGAATCCCATTACGAGGGGGACCAAGCCGAACTATTGGCTTTCCTGCATGATCATCGACCGTGAAGCCATGTGTCGCCAGGTTCGCGACGATTCGACGGCGCTTTACGTCAAAGAGCCCGGCAAGACCTGCCCCACCGAGATACTCGAAGCGCTTGCAGCCGCCAACGCCGAGGGGCGCCCGATCTGGAAGCCGATGCACATGCAGCCGATGTACCGCATGCACGAATTCATCACGAGATCGGGATCCGGTCGTGCCAAGACCAACGCCTATATCGCAGGCGGGGTCAGCGACGTCGGCGCCGATATCTTTGATCGCGGTCTTTGCCTGCCGAGCGATAATAAAATGACGAAAGAAGAGCAAGATATCATTATTGAGATCGTGAAGTCTTGCTTCCAATAATTGTTTTTGAGGATGATCTGTTATGTACGCAAAGTTTTTTAAGAGAGCGATCGATCTTTGTTTGTCCCTTTTCGCCTTGATCGTTCTTTCCCCCGTTATTCTTATACTCGCCGCAGTCGGCGCTATCGTCTTAAAGGGAAACCCCTTCTTTTTGCAGCCCCGCCCCGGTAAAAAGGGAAAGGACGGGAAAGAGACCATTTTCCGCCTCGTAAAGCTTCGCACGATGTCGAATCTTTATGATGAAAACGGGCGTCTTCTGCCCGACGAGGAGCGCTTGGGTCGGTACGGCGCCTGGCTTCGTTCCACCTCGCTTGACGAGCTTCCCTCTCTGATCAACATCATTATCGGCGACCTTTCGTTGGTAGGGCCACGCCCGCAGCTCGTAGAGGATATGCTGTTTATGACCCAGGAGCAAAGAAGACGGCATGACGTGACACCGGGGCTTACCGGCCTTGCACAGGTCATGGGTAGAAACAGCATCAGCTGGGAACAAAAATTCGAATACGACCTTCGTTATATTGACGAGGGTATCACCTTTCGCCACGATCTGAAGATCTTTTTTATGACCTTCGGGAAGGTTCTGAAAAAAAGCGACGTCGTCCGCGAGGGAACCGTCAGTGATATGGACCTCGGCCTTTGGCTGGTGAAGGAAGGCAAGATCACGAAGGAAGAATACGAAAAAAAACGGGAAGAAGCTAAGGATCTTTTAAGGGTATAACCAACGCTTCACAAAAAAAGGGTGCGTCTTATGCAAAACTGGAAATATTATAACCATGCGGCGATCCCAAAGGTGACCCCTCACCAGGTTCCCGATCTTTCCCCGATAGAAGACAAAAGCATTTGGTCGATCGACGGTAACCGCCCACTTTTGGCCAGGTGGACCGAGGATTTTGATTGCGGATACGAAACGAACTGGTGGTACGTTATAAAGGACGAGCCGTTTGATGCATCTCTGCTGAAGGCCAAGCGCCGCTACGAGATCACCAAGGGCGAAAAGAACTTTGAGGTGCGGAAAATTACTCCGGCCGATCACAAGAAAACTCTTTACGATATTCAGGTGGCGGCCTTTTCGGCTTATCCCGAAAAATATCGTCCCACGGTCGAAAAGCAAGCCTTTTTTTCTTCGATCGACGGATGGGACAACTATGACGCGTACGGCGTCTTTTTGCGGGAAAGCGGCGAGATGGTCGGCTATTCGCTTTTATCTTCACCCCTTGACGGGTACGTGGATTTTGCGGTCCTGCGAACCAAGCCGCAATATGAAAGGCTTGCGGTAAACGCCGGCTTCGTTGCGGGGATCCTTTCTTTTTATAAAGACTTTTTGGCAAACGGCGGGTATATCTCGGACGGTACGCGAAGCATCAATCATGAAACAATGTTTCAAGATTATTTGGAAAAATACTTCGGCTTCCGAAAGGCCTATTGCCGCTTGCGTATTCGCTACAACCCGAAATTCGGATGGCTCGTAAAGATCTTATACCCCTTCCGAAAGCTTTTCGGTCTTTTTGATTCAATCAATCTTATTCATCAAGTACATTCGATTCTCCGTATGGAGGAAATGACAAGGGAGACAACATGAACGAGCTGGTATCCATTATCACGCCGTCCTACAATACGGCAGGGTTTATTGAAGAAACGGTAAAGTCGGTTCTTTCACAGACCTATACCGATTGGGAAATGTTGATTGTGGACGATTGCTCGACCGACAATACCGACGAGGTGGTCGCCCCCTATCTTTCAGACCCCCGCATCCGCTACCTGAAAAACGAAAAGAACAGCGGTGCGGCGGTATCCCGCAACTACGCCTTGCGCGAAGCCAAGGGAAAATGGATCGCCTTTTTAGACAGCGACGATCTGTGGACGCCCGATAAGCTTACGAAGCAGATCGAATTTATGAAAGAGAACGGCTACGCCTTCTCCTACACGAATTATATAGAGATCGGCGAAGACTCCGTACCCAACGGAAAAAGCGTGACCGGCCCCAAAAAGATCACGAAGCACGGTATGTATAACTATTGCTGGCCGGGGTGCCTGACGGTTATGTACGACGCCGAGACGGTGGGCCTTATACAGATCGAGGACATAAAGAAAAACAACGATTACGCCATGTGGCTGAAGGCCTGCAAAAAGGCCACCTGCCATCTTTTGAACGAAACGCTGGCAAGCTACCGTAAAAGAGGAGGCTCGATCAGCAACCACGGCTATCGCGCCCTTATAAAATGGCATTACAGGCTGTATCGGAAGGCCGAGAAAAAGAACCCCGTTTGGGCAGCGATCCTTACCCTTCGCAATCTCTTTTTTGGGGTCATCAAAAAGCTGAAATACGTAAAGAGGTGAAAACGTGCAAAAACGAGTCGCGGTGCTTGGCCATTTCGGAAAAGGAAAGAATCTTTTAAACGGCCAGACCGTTAAGACCCGCATCGTAAGCGAGACGCTGAAAAAGGCGCTTGGCAACGGCGAGGTGCTGGAATTTGATACGCACGGGGGCAAAAAAACGCTCTTAAAGGCGCCCTTTCAGGCGCTTTCGGCGCTGAGAAAGGCAAAAAACGTCGTGATCTTCCCCGCCCACAACGGGCTGAGGGTATACGCCCCGCTTCTCTGCTTCTTCCGCCGCTTCTTTAAGCGGCGCGCGCTGCACTACGTTGTGATCGGCGGCTGGCTTCCCGACTTTTTGGTGGGGCGCCCGCATCTTACAAAAGCCCTTTCGCAATTCAACGGCATATTCGTAGAGACCGAAACCGTGAGAAAGGCCATGGAAGCAAAAGGCTTTCATAACCTTTTCGTGATGCCGAACTGCAAGGAATTGACGCCTCTTACAAAGGACGAGCTTATTTACCCTACCGAAGAGCCCTATAAGCTTTGCACCTTTTCCCGCGTGATGAAGCAAAAGGGGATCGAGGATGCGATCGCCGCCGTTACGGCGGTAAACAAAGCCCAAAAAAGGCCCGTCTACACCTTGGATATTTACGGTCAGATAGACAGCAGCGAAACCGATTGGTTTGCCGCGCTTCAAGAGACCTTCCCCCCTTACGTTTGCTACCGCGGGCTCGTCCCCTTTGATCAAAGCGTTCCGGTATTAAAGGAATATTTAGCCCTGCTTTTCCCCACGCGCTTTTATACCGAGGGAGTTCCCGGCACGATCATCGACGCCTACGCCGCCGGCATTCCCGTCATCAGCGCAAAATGGGAAAGCTTTGGCGATATCGTGGAAGAAGGCGTTTGCGGCTTGGGATATGAATTCGGAAATCTTGATGCCCTATCGTCTATTCTCAGCGATCCTTCCTCGCTTGCCGAATGGGTAAAGAGATCCAAGGAAGCCTGCCTTCAAAAAGCAGAGCCGTTCCGCCCCGCCGCGGCGATCGGCGTACTTCTGGGAAATTTAAAATAAGAAAAACATCATGCCATTATCCTTAAAAGGGGTATAAAATGAAAAGATTACTTTGCTTATTAAGCAGTATGAATGCCGGGGGCGCGGAAACCTTTTTAATGAAGATGTATCGCAACATCGACCGCTCTCTTTATCAAATGGATTTTTGCATCAACGTAAAAGAAAAATGCTTTTACGAGGACGAGATCCTTTCTATGGGCGGCAAGGTCTTTCGCATTCCGTCAAAATCCGAAAATCTTGGGGAATTCAAAAAGCAATTAGCTGCCCTCGTCAAGGAAAACGGCTACACGAATATTTTGCGTATCACCTCCAGCGGTATGGGTCTTATGGATCTTAAGATCGCGAAGCGAGCAGGGGCGCGCGTATGCTGCGCCCGTTCCAGCAACGCAAGCGACGGGGATTCTCTGAAAGCAAAAATTCTGCACCGCATCGGGCGGCTTCTCTACCAAAAGTACGTAGACGTGGCTATCGCCCCCTCGGACCTTGCGGCGATCTACACCTTTGGAAAGCGCGCCTATGAAAAGGGGAAGGTCAAGATGCTTCATAACGCTGTCGATCTTGGCGTATTCCGCTTTGACGAAGAAGCAAGGGCCACGATTCGGCGGGAGTTCGGTATAGGGGCGGATACGGTTGTCCTTGGACACGTCGGGCGCTTTGCCGAGCAGAAGAACCACGCATTTTTGGCTGATATTTTTAAGGCGGTCTGCGACCGCCTTCCCAACACCGTTTTGATTCTTGTCGGGGACGGGCCTCTCAAAGGAACATTTTCGGAAAAGATCCGCGCGCTTGGTCTTGAGGAAAAAGTCATCTTCGCGGGGATCAGAAGCGACGTGCCTGCCCTGCTTTCAGCCATGGACGTTTTCGTTTTCCCCTCCTTTTACGAGGGGATGCCCAATACGGTGATCGAGGCAGAGGCAACGGGGCTTCCCTGTGTGATTGCCGACACCATCACCAAAGAAGCCGATATTACGGGGCTTGTTGAATACGCCGCCCTCTCTCTTTCGGCCGACGAATGGGCAAAAAAGGTCACGAAAAAGCTTTCGGATGAACGCCGTGACACCAAGGAAGATTTTTACAAAGCGGGATATGACGCCGTCGGCGCCGCAAAGATCTTTACGCGGCTCGTCTTTCCTGAGGATCATAATGGGTAAAGGTTATGTGGATCTATATCGTTAATTTCGTTTTACTGCTGCTTTACGGCGTGCTTATCAAGAACAAAAAGCTTTTGGTCGCGATCTCGGCCGTACAGCTTTTTCTGATTTTGGCTTTGAGGGACCCGCTTCTCGGGGTCGATAACGCCACCTATAAGATCGGGTACGATTATATTGCGACGCTTGATCTTGGCGACATGCTCTCGCGGCTTCGTTTGATAAGCGCCGCTAACCTTGGAAAGCCCGAGGGACTTGAGACTCCCTTGGCCTTTGAAAGCGGCTACGTCGTTCTGAATTGGCTCACCTCTGCCATAGGGCTTGATTTTCACGGCTTTTTGATTCTATATGCCGCTATCTTTGTTTTTGCCGCCTCGAAATTCATTTACGACTATTCGGATAGCCCCACGCTCAGCTTTATCCTATTCGTTTCCGTGAATTTCTTTACGCTCTCCTTTGGGATCCTACGCCAAACGCTGGCGCTTTCGATCTTTTTGCTTTCACTTCCCTTTATTAAGAAAAGAAAGCTGATCCCCTATCTCCTTCTTTGCTTTTTGGGCTTTACCATTCACCGCATCGCGATTATTACGCTGCCGCTTTACTTTGTCTACAACCTCACCTTCACCAAGCGGCGCTATCTTTATGCGGGTGGCGCACTTCTTGCCCTTTTGGCGGTATCCCCCCTTCTGATGAATTACGTGCTCCGTCCGCTTTTGAGGCTGATCGGCAAAAGCACTTATTCCCTAAACCTCAGCTTTAATTTCTTTATCCTTTTGATGGTGGCGATGGCCGTTGCCGTTTATCTTTTTACAGATTTTGAAAAAATTATGAAGGATCCCGGCAACAATTTTCTTTGCTGGTGTTTTCTCTTCTCAATCGCCATTGAGATCTTTGGGCTTTATAACGACGCCATCGCCAGGGCTATCTATATCCCCTTTATTGCCATCGTTGCGCTGATTCCGAATGTTCTTGGGGCCTACGAAAATAAAAAGCTTGCCGCCGCCGGAAAGATCGCCCTGATCGCACTTTCCTTTGCTTTTATGATCTACGAGCTTCACGGCAACATGATCAACCCCTACGTCTTCTGCTTTTAATCATCGTTCATAAAACGTTATTAAGAGGACCTAAACCTATGAAGATCCTGTATTATATCCATGCGCTTTATGTGGGAGGCGCCGAAACGTTAATAACCAACTATCTCCTTCGCCTTCGCGAAATGGGGAACGACGTGGTTTTGGTTGTAAACCAAGAAGAAGATTCTTTTTTAGCGAAAGCCTTGACTGAAAAAGAGATCAAAATCATCCCGCTCAACGCCGCTTGCCGCACGAAGGCGCAACGGTATTTGAGGCTGGGGCTTCGAAAGATCTTCGGGTACCGTAAAACATGGAAAAAGATCTATTGCGAAGAAAAACCCGACATCGTCCATATTCATACCTTTTTGGATGCGTTTGAAATGGGAGGCATGGATCCCCAAAAAGTATTCTTCTCTTTCCACACAAAGGTAGAGCGCGCGCTTTCCCTCAGCGGCAAGAAAAATCTCCGAAAGCTTCAAAAATATACGAAACTGGGCATGAATTTCACCGCCTTGAGCCGATCGATGGTATCCGATCTCGAAGAAAAGATCCAAGCAAAAAATATCTTTTATATCCCGAACGGGGTCGACCTTCAAAAAATACGAAGCGCACGCTATTCAAAAAACGCTTTTTTACAAGAGCATGGGCTTCCCGCAGACGCTTTTATCGTGGGGCACGTAGGCAGATTTCACCCGGTAAAAAACCACGAAAAGCTGTTCCGCGTGTTTTGCGAGGTTCATAAAAAGCGCCCCCATGCCCGCTTGCTCTTAGTGGGATCGGGTTCTCCCGAAGAGGTAGCGCACGTTAAAAACTTGCTGGCAAAGCACGGTCTTTCCGACGCTGTGCTGATGCTGGGGATACGCCCCGATGCAACGGCGATCATGTCGGTGTTCGATGCTTTTGTGTTGCCGTCCTTCAGCGAGGGATTCCCGCTCGTTATGCTGGAAGCGCAGGCGCAGGGCGTGCGGTGTGTCGCGTCGACCGCCGTTCCGGCGGAAGTAATCTGCGAAAATTGCGTTTCTTTGGATATAAAGGATTCGGATGAGGCGTGGGCAAACGCTATCCTTGCAGAAAGGTTTCCCGCCTCTCGCAACAAGGTAGAGCAATTTGATATCGCGCTTATAACGAAAAAATTATCCGACCTTTACCATTCCGTCACCGCCGAAAACGGCCAACGATCCTAAGTACCCTTACGAGGAGTCCCTATGAAAAAATTTCTGATCTCCATTGATACCGAGGGAGATAATTTGTGGAAATGGCAGGAAGGCCAAGAGATCACCACGGCTAACGCCTCTTATTTGCAAAGGTTCCAAGAAAAATGTGATCTTTACGGCTTTAAGCCGACCTACTTGACCAATTACGAAATGGCAAGCTCTGCGGTGTTCGTCGATTTTGCGAAAAAGGCCTTGAAGAGCGGTCGTTGCAGTGTAGGTATGCATTTACATGCGTGGAACAATCCGCCTGCATATACACTCGCAAATCTTCTTCCTTCGCCTGCCGCCCCCTATTTGATCGAGTACCCTGCGGAAATCATGGAAGAAAAGATCGCGTATCTTACCGATTATTTAGCTAACGTTTTTGAAACCCCTATGCTCTCGCATCGGGCCGGACGATGGGCCATGAACGACATCTATTTTTCGTTGCTGGAAAAATACGGCTATACAGTAGACTGTTCTGTAACACCGGGAATCGATTGGAGCAACAATAAAGGCGCCACGGAAGGAAGCCGCGGGAGCGACTATTCGCTTTGCCCCAAAAAGCCATACCTTCTTTCGCGGGATAAAGCCCTTATTGAAGTACCCGTCACCGTATACAAAACAAACCGTTTTTTCGTATCCGACGGAAAAACGCCGAAGGAAAAAGCCAAACAGATATACTGTGGAATAAAAGGGCGAACCGTATGGTTAAGACCTACGGGGAAAAACCTTAATCAAATGCTTTGGATGGTAAGAAAAGCAGCGGCCGACCAAAATACCGATTATATTATGTTCATGCTGCATTCATCGGAATTTATGCCGGGTGGCAGCCCAACCTTTCAAACCGGAGAAGATATTGAAGTGTTATATAAGCATCTGGATATCCTTTTTGCCGAAGCATCGGACTTCTTTGAAGGAGAAACGATTGAGGATTACGCAAAAGGCGTAAAGAAAAGCCTAAAAAATGAGAATTAATTTAGAAAGTCGCCTTTGTTTGCCGAGGAAAGAAAATGAAAAATAAGCAAAACATCGGGGTAAGCGTCAGCGGCGGTATGTTTTGGTCGTTTTTAGAACGAATCGCCGCCCAAGCCGTTTCAGTGATCGTTGGCATCATTTTAGCCAGACTCTTAACCCCCGACGAATATGGGATCATCGCCATCGTGATGATCTTTATTACCTTATGCGACGTATTCGTTACGGCCGGCTTTGGCACCGCCCTCGTTCAAAAAAAAGAGGTCTCCTCTCTTGATTACGATACGGCATTCTGGTTAAGCTTCCTTATATCGATCGTATTGTATATCCTTCTGTTTTTCGCGGCCCCTTATATTTCGGTCTTTTATGAGTTGGATATGCTGACACCGATCATCCGGATCTTTGGCTTGCGGCTGATCATGACGTCGCTGAACAGCATCCAGATCGCTAAGGTGCAGCGCGAAATGACCTTTAAAAAGTATTTCCTGGCAACGATAACGGGTACCGTTATGTCCTGCGTCATTGGGGTGGTTATGGCTTACAGCGGATACGGAGTATGGTCGCTGGTCGCCCAATACTTAAGCAATACGCTTGTTTCCACCTTTCTTTTTTCGCTTGTTTGCGGTTGGATGCCCAAGCTTCAATTCTCTTTTCGCAAAGCAAAGGAAATTTTTCGGTTTGGCAGCAAGGTTCTCGGTGCCAATTTGGTAAACACAGGCGTTTTGGAGCTGCAAAGCGTTCTTGTTGGAAAATGCTTTGGGGCTGCAGACCTTGCGATCTTGGATCAGGGCAAAAAATATCCTTCGTTGCTCGTCAACAACGTCAATTCCTCCATCAGCAAGGTTATGCTTCCCGTTTTTTCAAAAAACCAAAGCCGCATGGATATATTAAAAAGCGAATTAAGACGAACGGTAAAGATAAGCAATTTTATCCTTTGCCCGTTGTTGTTGGGCTTCTGTGCCGTTGCGCCAACCTTCGTTGAGGTTTTTTTGACGTCCAAGTGGAGTGCGTGTATCCCTTATATCCAGCTTTTCTGCTTGATGTATCTTACCCGTCCGCTTACTATGATCTGTCATCAAATTTTGCTTGCCATTGATAAAGCCGGGGTGGCCATGGGCTTAATGGTGGTGATAAACGCCGTTGCTTTAGGGGGAACGTTGGTCTCTGCCCTGGTGCTGAAAAATATGTTCTTCGTTGCCGTTTCTCTTTTGATGGCGGATATCGTTTCCCTCATAGGATTTATGATCGCAATGCGGGTATATCTATCTTGGAATATCAAAGAGCAATTGCTTGATGTCTTGCCACCTTTGGTTCTATCGATCGTCATGCTTTTGTTCGTTTTTGGCTTCCCGTATCTTGTAAATCTTTCCGGCATTGTTTTATTTCTTTTACAAATGGCGATCGGCGCTATTATTTATTTGGGCTTGTCGACGCTGTTCCGAATTGACTCGTTCACGTGGCTTCTGCAAAAGCTTTCGGGCTTCTTCAAAAAAAGCAAGGAGAATTGATCTATGCTTAAACGGCTTATTCAAAAATACAAAAAGTACCGCGATCCGATCAAGTTTTGGCGGTCCTTGGGCGTTTCGATCGGCGAACGGTGTGAAATTTATTCGTCCGCCTCTTTTGGGTCCGAACCCTATTTAATAACCTTAGGGGATCACGTACGCATCAATTCCGGGGTAAATTTCGTAACCCACGACGGCGGGGTTTGGGTTTTACGGGAATGTTACGAGGATTTAAAGGAGATCGACCTGTTTGGAAAAATTCGCGTCGGCAACAACGTACACATCGGAACGAACGCGCTGATCATGCCGGGGGTCACCATTGGGAACAATTGCATCATCGGGTGCGGCGCGATCGTGACCAAAAGCATCCCGGATAACTCTATCGCCGTAGGGATCCCTGCCCGCGTTATTGAAACGATAGAAGAATATAAGGACAAGCATATTCTTGATTTCGATAAAACGAAAGCCTTAAGCGCAGCCGAAAAGAAAGAGTATTTGGACAAGAAATTTTCGGAATGATTCCGCCAAAAGAAAAAAACGGAGAAATTCTCCGTTTTTTCTTTTTATCGGATAAAGTTGGTGGCGATCTTGGGCTCTTCCTTTTGGGGAAGGCCGAAGGCCTCCTTACCAAGGGCGATTGAACGCATTAAGAACACCATATTGCGGGCAAGGGTACGAAGGTTTTGCATCCCCTCGCTATCCATCGCGGCCTCCCCCTCGTCACGCCCGTGCAGGATGTTCCAATACTGACCGGAGGCAATCGGCATACCGCAAATCGAGAAGTACTTGTTCAGCTCGTCGTAGGTGGCGGTGGTGCCCCCGCGCCGCGCGACGGCAAGCGCCGCCCCGACCTTCATCGTCTTATCGAATCGGCTACTGTAAAAAAGGCGGTCAAGGAAGGAGATGAGCGTGCCGTTAGCCGAGGCGTAATACACAGGGCTCCCGACAACGAGGCCGTCTGCCTCTTTCAGCTTTTGCGCAGTTACGTTTACAATATCGTCAAAAACGCAGCACCCCTTCGTCATACAGCTGCGACATCCGCTACACCCGCGAATGGCAAGAGAGCCTACCTCCACAACCTCGGTCTCTATCCCCTCGGCGTGAAAGACCTTTTCCATTTCCGAAAGGGAAAGCCTCGTATTTCCCGCCTTGCGAGGACTTCCGTTTATCAAAAGAACCTTCATTTCGTTTCCTCTTTTCTCGCGTTTTTCGCGGCTTCCTCCGCGCGTTTTTTGCAGATTGCCGTCCAGTTTGGAAGCTTCGGCAAAATTTCGACCAGCCCCCGCAATACCGAAGGAATATTGATCCCCTGCGGACAGACCTTGCTGCAAGCGCCGCAGCCGATGCAAGCGGATGGCTTTTTATCCTCGGGCAAGGCGTCTATCTGCATCCCGACGGTAAAGCCGACAGCATCGAATTTAGCGTCGTTATACGCCTTTACGAGTACGGGAATATCAAGACCCATCGGGCATCCCTCGCAGCAATAGCGGCAAGCCGTGCAGGGCACAGAGCCCTTCATTTTCTCGGCAAAGAAAAGAAGAAGCTGCTTTTCCTCCTCGGAAAGCGGCGCGCCGCCCGAGAAGGTGTTAATATTGTCGGTAAGCTGCCCCTCGGTCGTCATACCGCTAAGCACCACCTTAATATTCGGAAAGTCTTGCAGGAAGCGGAAGGACCACGAGGAGATGCTTTCGTCAGGGCGTCTGTGAATCAGCTCGCTCTCCATGCTTTCATCAAGCCTCGAAAGACGGCCGCCGCGCACAGGCTCCATAACCACGATCGGGATCCCCCGCTCGGTCAGTATCTCGTATTTTTGCTTTGCGTCTTGCAGCGTATAGTCGAGGTAATTCATTTGGATCTGGCAAAATTCAAGTACGTCGCCGTGGCGGTCAAGAAACGCTTGCAGGGTTTCGGGTCTTGCATGCGTGGAAAAGCCGAGGTGGCGGATGCGCCCAAGCCGTTTTTGCTCAACGAAATAAGGGATAATGCCCCATTTCTCGCTTTCGTACACCTCTATCGAATTTTCGCAAACGTTATGAAGAAGGTAGAAATCAAAATAGTCAACGCCGCATTTTTTCAGCTGCTCTTCAAAGATCGCGGCGGGGTCATAAGCGTCTAATATTTGATGCCCCGGATACTTATCGGCCAAGAAATACGATTCACGGGGATAAGCGGAAAGCAGACGGCCAACGACACATTCGGATAATCCACCGTGATAGGGGTAGGCGGTATCAAAATAATTGACACCTGCCTGGACGGCACGGTCGATGAGCTTCTTCGTTTTTTCTTCATCGATCTTTCCATCCGAAAGACAGGGAAAGCGCATCGTCCCATACCCAAGGGTCGAAACGCGTTCACCGCACATGATCTCGTATTTCATCTTTTTTCTCCTATCGGAACACTTTTTCTTTATTTTATCATCTTTTTATTGCAAAATCAAGGCTTCCTCCGTCAAAGCTCCCTCTTATATAAGAAAAAAGAACGGCTATACAACCGTTCTTTTTTCTTGGAATTACTCAGCAGCGGCCTCTTCGGCGGCGGGAGCCTCTTCGACGGCAGGGGCCTCAACAGCGACCTCTTCCGCCTTCTTCGTGCTCTTCTTCGCCTTCTTGGGGGCTTCTGCGACTTCCTCTTCCTTGTCGGCTTCGACGAGGGTGATCAGAGCCATTTCGGCAGCGTCACCGCGGCGAGGACCGAGCTTGTAGATGGCGGTGTAACCGCCGTTACGCTTCTCGTAGGAAGGGGCAATGCTGTCAAAGAGCTTCTTGGCAACGTCTTCTTTGGTGATGAAGGCCAAAGCTTGACGGTAGGATGCCAGCGACTTCTCTTTGCCAAGGGTAATCATTTTGTCCGTCAAAGCGCGGACTTCTTTCGCTCTGGTGAGCGTCGTTTTAATCTTGCCGTTCTCAAGCAGATAGGTAACCATGCCTCTGAGCATCAGGTTTCTGTGAGCGGTCGGCCGGCCGAGTTTTCTCGTTCCGGGCATTGTAGTTTCCTCCTAACAGTTATTGGTCATTCCTCAACCTTTTTCAGGTCAAGGCCCAGGGAATGAAGCTTTTGAATAACTTCTTCAAGCGACTTTCTGCCGAGGTTTCTGACTTTAATCATATCCTCCTCGGTACGGTTGATCAAGTCTTCTACCGTATCAATGCCGGCGCGCTTCAAGCAGTTGAAGCTACGAACCGACAGGTCAAGCTCCTCAATGGTCATCTCAAGGACCTTTACTTTCTTGGTCTCTTCCGGTTCCACCATAATAACGGCGTTCTTCGCGTCATCCGTAAGATCTACGAAGAGGTTGAGATGCTCGTTGAGAATCTTGGCACCGTGCGAAATGGCTTTCTTCGCACTCAGGGTGCCGTTGGTAAGCACGTGCATCGTCAGACGGTCGAAGTCGGTGATGTTGCCGACGCGGGTATTTTCGACCTTGTATTCGACCTTGTACACGGGGGTAAAGATCGAATCGGTGAAAATGGTACCGATCGGGGCGCTGACACCGGCGCCGAGCTGAGATACGTAATTTTGCTTGTTCTTATCGGCCGAAACGTAGCCGCGACCGGAATCGAAGGTCAATTCCATAAAGAGGCGGTTGTTTGTGCTGATGGTGGCCAAAACGTGCTCGGGATTGAGGATCTCGATATCCGCGTCGGGAGCGATATCGCCGGCGGTTACGACCTTCGGGCCGGTAACGTCGATAAGGACGGTCTTCGGCTCTTCGGTGTAAAGCTTCGCGATAATGCCCTTGACGTTCAGGATGATCTCGGGAACGTCCTCTTTGATCCCTTCCACCGTCGAGATCTCGTGCTTTACGCCCTCGATCTTAACGCTGGTAACGGCATATCCGGGTAAAGAGCTGAGCAGGATGCGGCGCAAAGAGTTACCGAGCGTGATGCCGTAGCCTCTTTCCAGGGGCTCTACGACAAACTCGGCTTCGCTTCCGTCTTCCTTCAGCTCATTGATGATAATGTTGGGTTTTTCAAACATCAAATGCTCCTCCTAAACAATATTTCGTGGCTATCCGCTGCGGGATAGGCTGGGTTATTGAATGCCGCATCCAAAGCACACCTCGGTGCGCAGATGATTGCGACAACCGGAGGTGATTATTTGGAATAAAGCTCAACGATCAGCTGCTCTTCGAACTCGAAATCGATGTCCTCGCGAACGGGGAGCGTCAGAATACGGGCAGCAAGGTCAGTTTCGTTGAAATCGATCCACTTCGGTTTGACACGCGTGGCAGCACTTTCGGCCAGCGCCTTGATCTTGGCACCGTCGCGACGGCTTTCCTTCACGGCAACAACATCACCGGCTTTGATCAGCTGGGAGGGGATAGTCGTCTTGTTCCCGTTCACGGTGAAGTGACCGTGCAGGATCAGCTGACGGGCTTCCTTACGGCTCTCGGCCATACCCATACGATAAACAACGTTGTCAAGGCGTCTTTCCAGAAGAATGAGCAGGTTCTCACCGGTCATACCCTCTTTCACGACGGCCATCTCGTAGTAGTTTTTGAACTGTCTTTCCAGAACGCCATAGTAGCGCTTGGTCTTCTGCTTCTCACGAAGCTGTCTGCCGTATTCCTCTACCTTTTTACGGGCAGCACCGTGCTGACCGGGGGCGGCGGCACGCTTTTCGACGGGGCACTTCGCGGAAACGCACTTATCGCCTTTAAGATACAGCTTGCAGCCTTCTCTACGGCAAAGCTTGCAATCAGGACCTGTATATCTTGCCATTTTTTTATACCTCCCTTGAATTATACGCGGCGACGCTTAGGCGGGCGGCAGCCGTTGTGGGGAATGGGCGTTACGTCGCGGATCAGCGTGATCTCAAGACCGGCGGTCTGGAGGGCGCGGATAGCCGACTCACGTCCCGACCCGGGACCTCTTACGTAAACCTCTACCGTTTTCATACCGTTATCAACGGCAGCCTTGGCAGCGGTTTCAGCGGCAGTCTGAGCAGCGTAGGGAGTCGATTTTCTCGAGCCCTTGAAGCCCATTTCACCGGCAGAAGCCCACGAAATAGCATTACCGTGCGTATCGGTAATGGTAACGATGGTGTTATTAAAAGTGGAGCGAATATGAGCCGTACCGGACTCTACGTTCTTACGCTCACGGCGCTTTTTAACAGCCTTTTTAGCGACAGTAGCTTTTGCCATCTCTTCTCACTCCTTATTTCTTCTTGTTGGCGATAGTCTTCGCCGGACCTTTTCTGGTTCTTGCGTTGGTCTTGGTTCTCTGTCCTCTCACGGGAAGGCCTTTTCTGTGGCGAATTCCGCGATAGCAGTTGATCTCGACCATGCTCTTGATGTTCATAGCGACTTCGCGGCGAAGGTCACCCTCTACACGGTAGTCGGCTTCGATAACATCACGAAGTTTTGCAACCTCACTCTCGGTCAGGTCCTTCGCGCGGGTATCGGGATTGATGCCGGTTTTGGCAAGAATATCCTGTGCGCTTTTGGGACCGATGCCGTAGATATACGTCAAGGCAATCTCGACGCGCTTGTTGTTGGGAATATCAACACCAGCAATACGAGCCATGGATTTTACTCTCCTTCTTGTTATAAATTGACCGAAAGGTCATCAGCCCTGTCTCTGCTTATGCTTGGGATTTTCGCAGATAACCATGACATGGCCTTTTCTCTTGATGATTTTGCACTTTTCGCAAATCTTCTTGACGGAAGGCTTTACTTTCATTCTTGTATACCGTTCCTTTCAGAAACAAATTTTACTTTTTCCGCCACGTAATACGGCCCTTGGTGAGGTCGTAGATCGAAACCTCAACCGTTACCGTATCGCCGGGCAGAATCTTGATATAATTCATACGAAGCTTCCCCGAAATGTGGGCGGTCACGATATGACCGTTCGGAAGCTTGACTTTGAAGGTGGCATTCGGAAGCGCTTCCAGCACTACCCCATCCTCAAACTCAATAAGATCATCTTTCGGCAGAAAAATCACACCCTTTCCTTGTATTTACGGAATATCCGTTAATAGCTCAGGCCCATTCTCCAAGATCGCTACGGTATTTTCGTAGTGAGCCGATAAAGAGCCGTCGACAGTAACGACCGTCCAGTGATTCGGCAGAACGCGAACGTCCGCACCGCCTGCGTTTACCATCGGTTCGATGGCAATCGTCATTCCGGCAAACAACCTGGCCCCGCGCCCCGCCGTTCCGAAATTCGGAACCTCGGGATCCTCGTGAAGCCCGGCCCCAATGCCATGCCCGACATAGCGTCTTACTACGGAATATCCGAACTCGCGCGCGTAGCTGTCTACAGCGCTTCCGATATCCCCGATGCGCCCCCCTACCAAAGCCGCGGCAACGCCACGGTAAAAGCTTTCTTTCGTTGCTTCTACAAGGCGCTTTGCCTCGGGGGAAATGCTACCGACCGCGAAGGTTCTGGCAGCGTCACCGTTGTAGCCTTTGTAACAGGCACCGACGTCCACCTTTACGATATCGCCCTCGGCAAGAAAGCGATCCGCACTGGGGATGCCGTGAATGACCTCGTTGTTGATACTGATGCAAGCCGCGCCGGGAAAGCCACCGTATCCGAGGAAGGAAGGACGGGCACCGCATTTTTCAATGTATCGGTGGATGATCCCGTCTAACTCCTTCGTGCTGATACCGGGTCGGATCGCTTCTTCAGCCACCCGCAAGGCTTCACCGGTTATTCGGCCGGCATGCCGCATCAGCTTGAGCTGCTCGGCATTTTTAATCGAAATCATTGAACTGCCTCCAAAGCGGCAAGCGTCAGACGCGTGGTTTCTTCAACCGTGCTTTGCCCCACGACCGTAACGAGAAGCGAAAGCTTTTCGTAAAAGTCCTTCAGAGGCTCGGTCGTTTTGTGATAGATCGCAAGACGGTCAAGGACCACCTCGGGCTTATCGTCGTGACGAACCGTAAGCGCGTCGCCGCACTTATCGCAGACACCCTCTTTTTGAGAAGGCTTGGAGGTTACGTGAAAGGTTGCCCCGCAGGTGGGACACACGCGCCGCCCGCTCATACGCTCGATGATCTCTTCGTCAGAGACCTCAATCGAAACAACGGCATCGGGGCGTATACCCATTTTTTCCAGGGCCTCAGCCTGAGGCACCGTACGGGGAAATCCGTCTAAGATGAAGCCACAGGAGCAATCGGGCATCGCCAATCTTTCCTTGACCAGGTTGACAACAACCTCGTCGGGAACCAGCGCGCCTTTGTCCATATAGGCCTTCGCGGCAAGACCGGTAGGCGTACCGTCCTTTACCGCTTGCCGAATAATGGCGCCGGTGGAGATCGTCGGAATACCGAAGCGCTCCGAAACGATCTCTGCCTGCGTGCCCTTACCGGCACCGGGGGCCCCCAGAAATATGATCTTCATATCTCTCTCCTTTTTAAGAAAGGAAGCCCTTATAGTTCCGCATCGTCAGCTGAGCCTCAATTTCTCTCGCAGTCTCCAGCGCGATACCGACGACGATCAGGATCGACGTACCACCGAAGGTGAAGGTCGAAGCCAAGGAAGCCGCGGTCGTCGCATCGCTGAGGATCGCATTAATAATAGGCGTCAGCACCAAGGGACGGGCGATGATCGGAAGAATGGCGATGACACTCAGGAACAGAGCGCCCATAAGGGTGATCTTGCTGAGGATCTTCGCAATGTATTCCGCCGTCGGTCTGCCTTGACGGATGCCGGGCACCATACCGCCGTTCCGCTTCAGGTTGTTGGCAACCTCAACCGGGTTGAAGGAGATGGCACTGTAGAAATAGGCGAAAGCGATGATGAGAACGAACAAAAAGATGGGATAGAACCAGCCGCTGGGATCTAAGAAGCGGTAAAGGCCGCCCCAGAAGCCGGTGGTCTTCTCGGTCACCTTGCAAAGAACCATGATGGTCGAGGGCAAGGAAACGATCGAAGAAGCGAAGATGACAGGCATAACGCCCGACATATTCAGCTGCAAAGGAAGGTGGGTGCTTTGTCCGCCGTACATTTTACGGCCGACAACACGCTTGGCGTACTGTACCGGGATCCGGCGCTCGCTTCCCGTGATGAAGATGATGAAGAAGACGAGAGCGAGGAGCCCAAGCAGGACGAAGAGCGTAAGGCCGATACCAAGGAAGCCCTTGCCGACGCCCAGCGAAAATCCGTCACTGCATACCGCAACCAGGTTGATAACGGTAGAGGGCAGCGTTTGGATGATGTTAAAGAAGAGGATGACCGAGATCCCGTTTCCGAGACCGTTGGCATTGATCTTCTCTGCCAGCCACATAACGAGCGAGGCACCTGCGCAGAAGCAGGTAACGATTACGACCGCATAAAGGAACCAGGGGCCGCCGTCCGCTTTCGCGGCGCCGTTTACCAGCATACCGCTGTCGGCAAGAAGCATATAATAGCCGATTGCCGTAACGATCGCCAGGGCCATGGTTACCCAACGGGTGATGGTATTGATCTTTTCTTTTCCCTCTTCCCCTTGCTTAGAAAGCTCACCGAGCTTCGGAAACGCTACGCAAAGAAGCTGAATAACGATCGAAGCCGTGATATAGGGGGAAATACCGAGGGCGAAAAGCGTCGCCTGTCCGAGCGAGCCGCCCGAAAGCGTATTCATATACGAGAAGATCGTATTCCCGAAATACGAATCGAAGTTTGAGGCGTTCACGTACGGGACGGGAAGAACTGCACCGATTCTGTAAAGAAGCAGGATAAAGAGGACGTAGAGGATCTTTTTGCGAAGCTCGGGAAGTTTCCAAGCTTTGACAAATGTCTGCAACATATCAGACCACCTCGGTCTTTCCACCTGCCGCTTCTATCTTCTCTTTCGCAGTATTGGAAAAGACAGCTGCTTTCACGGTAAGTTTTTTGGTAAGCTCGCCGCTACCGAGAATCTTGATGCCGTCGCAGGCACAACGAACGGTTCCGCTTGCGAGAAGGACCGCTTCGTCCACTACTGCGCCGTCTTCGAATTTGTTGAGGGTTTCAATGTTGACAATGGCATAGTTCTTGGCGAACTTGTTGGTAAAGCCTCTCTTCGGAAGCTTACGGTACAGCGGAAGCTGACCGCCCTCGAAGCCGGGTCTTACCCCGCCGCCCGAACGAGCATTCTGACCTTTGTGGCCTTTACCGGCCGTCTTTCCGTTTCCGGACCCGGGACCTCTTCCCTTGCGGAAAGAAGCGCGAACCGAGCCTTCGGCGGGAGAAAGTTCATAAAGTTTCATATCTTTGCTCTCCTTTCTTTCCCGTCTCAGAGCGCTTCGACCTTAACGAGGTGGCGCAGGACGTTGATCTTGCCGGCCAGAACCTTGTCGTTGTCGTGAATAACGCTGTCACCGGGGCGGCGCAAACCGAGCGAAGCCGCGGTCACTTTCTGATTGGGTTTTGCGGAGATCAAGCTGCGAGTGAGGACTACTTTAACCTTTTCCATGATAAAGCCCCTCCTCAACCCTTGATCTCATCCACGGAAAGACCGCGGAGCTTAGCAACCTCTTCCGCCGAACGAAGCTGGGCAAGACCCTCAAAGGTCGCCTTTACAACGTTAACGGGGTTCGAGGAACGAAGGCACTTTGCACGGATATTCTTGATACCGGCAGCCTCCAACACTTTACGAACGGCACCACCCGCGATGATACCGGTACCGGCAGGGGCGGGCTTCAAAAGAACCTTACCCGAGCCGAAAATGCCGGTGACCTCGTGAGGGATGGTGGTATCGTTAAGCGATACGGTGATCATATTTTTCTTTGCATCTTCGATTCCCTTGCGGATCGCTTCGGGAACCTCGGCAGCTTTTCCAAGACCGTAGCCGACCTTGCCCTTGCCGTTACCAATGACCATGATAGCGGCGAAGCGGGCGATACGACCACCCTTTACCGTCTTGGAAACACGGTTTAATGCAACGAGCTTTTCCTGAAACTCAGACTCGATTGCTTCATTTCTTCTTGCCATGTTTTTCTCCTTAAATTCTAATCTCTGGAGTGTGTACAAACCGGAAAATCAGAACTTCAGGCCGCCCTCGCGAGCGCCTGCAGCCAGTTCCGATACACGTCCGTGGTAAATATAGCCGCCGCGGTCGAAAACGACCTCGGAAATGCCTTTTGCGATAGCACGCTCGGCAAGCGCGATACCGACCTTCTTCGCGGCCTCTTTGTTAGACCCGATGCCTTCGAAGGAAGCCTCCAACGTGGAAGCGGAAGCCAGCGTAACACCCTTGGTGTCGTCGATGATCTGCGCCGAAATGTTGGCGTTGGAACGGTAGACGCAAAGACGGGGTCTTTCGGTCGTACCGAAAATCTTCGAGCGAACTCTAACGTGTCTTTTAAGACGTTGCTTATTGCTGTCGATTCTCTTAACCATGTCTTATGACTCCTTTCATTATTTACCGGTCTTACCGGCCTTGCGGCGGATCTTTTCACCGGCATACTTGATACCCTTACCAAGGTACGGCTCGGGAGGTCTCTTCTCACGGATCTGGGCCGCGATCTGACCAACCGCTTGTTTATCGATACCCTTTACGATAATCGTGTTGCTATCGGGGGTCTCGAAGGTAATTCCGTTATTCTCCTCGAAGAATACGGGGTGAGAATAACCGAGGTTCAAAACCAGCTTTTTGCCCTGCTTTTCGACACGGTAACCAACGCCGACGATTTCGAGGCGCTTGGAGTAACCCTTCGAAACACCCTCAACCATGTTGAAGAGGAGCGCACGGCTCAGACCGTGAATGGCACGGTCTTCCTTCACGTCGCTGTGACGGGAAACCGTCAGAACGCCGTCGTTCTGCTCAATGGTAACATTGGGCAGGAAGGTGGAAGTAAGGGTACCGAGGGTGCCCTTAACGGTAACGACGTTTCCTTCACCGATGGTAACCGTAACACCGGCAGGAACGGCAATGGGGGCTCTTCCGATTCTTGACATCTTCTTTGCCTCCTTACCAGACGAACGCGAGGACTTCGCCGCCCACGTTCTCTTTTCTTGCTTTCTTGTCGGTCATGATACCCTTAGAGGTAGAAACGATCGCAATGCCCAGGCCGTTCATAACGCGGGGCATATTTTCGCAGTCGGAGTAGATACGGAGGCCGGGCTTGGAAACGCGGCGCAGACCGTGAATGACCTTCTGCTTGTTGGCGGCATACTTCAGCGTAACGCGGATGATGCCCTGCTTGCCGTCCTCAACGATCTGATAGCTCTTGATATAGCCTTCGTTGAAAAGGATCTCGGCAATGGATTTCTTGAGATTGGACGCCGGAATGTCAACCGTCTCGTGCTTGGCGCTGTTCGCGTTTCTGATACGGGTGAGCATATCGGCAATGACGTCGGAATTTTGCATTTTCAGTATCCTCCTTTATGCAAGTTCAAAATGCTTGCTGCCACTTGCGTGGCGGCTGATCGGTGGTAAAAGCCAAGGCTTTCCTTCCGATAGAAAAAGAGTTTTTATTACCAGCTTGCTTTGCGCACGCCGGGAATTTCGCCGTTGTAGGCGAGCTCACGGAAGCAGATACGGCAGATACCGTACTTACGGAGATACGCATGAGGTCTGCCGCAAATCTTGCATCTGTTGTAAGCGCGGGTCGAAAACTTCGGCGTCGCCTGCTGCTTCAGAATCATGGATTTTTTAGCCATTCTTCATTCTCCTCATTTCGCAAAGGGCGCGCCCATAAGGGTCAGCAGCTCTTTTGCTTCTTCGTCGTTTTGGGCCGTGGTTACGAACACGATGTCCATACCGCGGATCTTCTCGATTTTATCATACTCGATCTCGGGGAAGATCAACTGCTCTTTAAGACCCAGGGCATAGTTGCCGCGGCCGTCAAAGGCGTTGGGGTTGATCCCCTTGAAGTCACGCACGCGAGGAAGGGCGAAGTTAAAGAGTCTGTCCATAAATTCGTACATTCTCTCGCCTCTGAGCGTTACCTTAACACCGATCTTCATGCCTTCGCGGAGCTTGAAGTTCGAAACCGACTTTCTAGCAAAGGTCGGAACCGCCTTCTGGCCGGCGATCATGGAGATCTCCGAGATAACCGAATCGATAACCTTGCTGTTTTCCTTGGCGTCGCCGCAGCCGACGTTGATCACGATCTTCTCAAAGCGCGGGATCTGCATCGGGCTCTTGTAGGAAAACTTCTTCATGAGGGCGGGAGCGGCTTCGTTTTTGTAAAGTTCACTGTATCTAGACATTTTCTACTCTCCTCCACTCAGATTTTCTCGCCGCATTTGGCGCAAACGCGAACCTTGACCTGCTGACCGTTCTTGTCTTCCTGGAAGACGTAACGGGCACGCACGCCCTTGTCGCACTTGGGGCATACCAGCTGAACCTTAGAAGCGTAGATCGCGCCTTCGGTCTCGATGATGCTGCTGGTCTCGCCCTGTCTGCGGGCTTTATTGTGCTTTTTGACCTTGTTAACGCCCTCGACCATAACCTTGCCTTCTTTAGGCGAGACGGCCAGGACCTTGCCGCGAACTCCCTTATCGTCGCCGGAGAGAACAACGACCAGATCGTCTTTCTTAATATGAAGCGTATTCATAATTCGTTTTTCCTCCGATCAAAGTACTTCGGGAGCCAGAGAAAGGATCTTGGTGAAATCCTTATCGCGGAGCTCTCTTGCTACAGGCCCAAAGATACGGGTACCTTTAGGCGTATTATCGTCTTTCAGGATGACAGCGGCGTTTTCGTCAAACTTGAGGTACGAGCCGTCGGCACGACGGACACCGTTCACAGTTCTGACGACAACAGCCTTGACAACGTCACCCTTTTTTACCATGCCGCCGGGCGCTGCCTTTTTAACAGACGCGACGACAATATCGCCGATGCCCGCGTAGCGTCTGGCAGAACCGCCAAGCACACGGATACACATCAGCTCTTTGGCGCCGGTATTGTCGGCGACCTTCATTAATGACTGCTGTTGAATCACTTAGGTTTCCTCCTTTTTCGACAAGCTTTTTGACCTGCCTACTTATAATTGTTGAAACTTATTTCGCTTTCTCGATAATTTCAACAAGACGCCACCGCTTGGTTGCGGAAAGGGGTCTCGTCTCCATTACGGAAACTTTGTCGCCAACGTTGCAGGCATTCTGCTCATCATGGGCGTGGATCTTGGTCGTGCGCTTCAGGATCTTGCCGTACTTGGGGTGACGGACGTTATCCTCGATCGCGACAACGATGGTCTTATCCATCTTCGTGCTGATGACCTTGCCTACTCTGGTTTTTCTCAGGTTACGTTCAATCATGTTTCTCTACCTCCTCAGACATTCTTCTCGCCAAGAAGCGTCATGACGCGTGCGATGTCGTGTCTGACCTCGGGAATTCTGTGCGGGTTATCAAGCTGATTGATAGCGTGCTGGAAACGGAGATTGAATAATTCGCTCTTAAGCTCGGCGAGCTTCTTTTCGAGCTGCTCAGTGCTGAGCTCTCTCAATTCATTTGCTTTCACGGCTTATTCCTCCTCTGCTTCTACCACGTCGTCTTTGGTGATAAACTTGCACTTGATCGGCAGCTTATGCATAGCAAGACGCATGGCCTCTCTTGCTTCCGCTTCCGGGATGCCTTCCATCTCGAACATGATGCGGCCGGGCTTAACGACGGCCACCCAGTATTCGGGCGAACCCTTACCGGAACCCATTCGAGTTTCGGCAGGCTTTTCGGTTACGGGCTTATCCGGGAAAATCTTGATCCAGACCTTACCGCCACGCTTGGTATAACGGGTCATAGCAATACGGGCAGCCTCGATCTGGTTGCTCTTGATCCAGGCGGGTTCCAAAGCGACCAGACCGTAAGAGCCGAACGCCAACGTGGTACCACGGCTGGCCTTGCCCTTCATACGGCCGCGCTGAACGCGTCTGTACTTTACTCTTTTAGGCATTAACATTATTTGGTTCCCTCCTCTGCTCTTCTGTGATCAAAACGGCGGGGACCTCTGCCTTCGCTGTTACCGCCTGCAGGACGGCGACCGTTGTTGTTGCCGTTGCCGGGGCGGCGGGGGCGTCTCTCGGTTCGGTCGGTTCTGGCGGCGCGCTCTGCGCTTTCGGCAAGAACTTCACCCTTGTAGATCCAAACCTTGATACCGATCTTACCGTAGGTGGTATTGGCTTCATAGAAACCGTATTCGATATCGGCACGGAGAGTCTGCAGCGGAATGGTTCCCTCGTGGTAATGCTCAGAGCGGGCGATTTCGGCGCCGCCGAGACGGCCGCTGCAGCAAACCTTGATACCCTTCGCGCCAAGACGCATGGTGCGGCCGATGGCCTGCTTCATCGCGCGGCGGAAAGAGGTACGCTTTTCCAGCTGAGCCGCGATGCTCTCGGCGACCAGCTGAGCGTTGAGGTCGGGGTTACGGATCTCAACGACGTTAACGATTACGGGACGGCCAACCATAGCCTCCAGCTCAACGCGGAGCTTTTCGATCTCCACGCCGCCGCGGCCGATGACCATACCGGGCTTCGCGCAATGCACGAATACACGAACGCGCTCTTTGTCGCGCTCGATCTCAAACTTCGGGCAGCCGGCTGCCTGAAGCTTCTTCTTCAGATATTCTCTGATGTTGTAGTCAGAAACCAGGGTATCGCCGAAGACTTCGTCTTCCACAAACCATCTGGAATCCCAACCCTTGATTACGCCAACGCGCAGTCCGTGGGGATTAACCTTCTGTCCCATCTCAGCCGACCTCCTTCTCTTTTACTGCCATGGTGATATGGCTGGTTCTCTTTAAGATTCTGAACGCTCTTCCCTGCGCTCTCGGCTGTACTCTCTTCAGAGTCGGGCCGGGGCAGACGAAGCACTCGGAAATGTAAAGGTTTCCGGCGTTCATATTGAAATTGTGTTCCGCATTGGCAACGGCGCTCTTCAAAAGCTTGATCAGCGGTTCGGATGCGCTCTTCTGCGTGTTCTCGAGGATCGCCATGGCGACCTCGGTATCCTTGCCGCGGATAAGATCGAGAACGATCTTTACCTTACGCGGAGAAATTCTGATATACTTCAGATATGCCTTCGCTTCCATTTTTAGGTCTGCTCCTTTCATTTCCCGTTGTTGGAGGTCTTCGAACCCGCGTGGCCCTTAAAGGTACGGGTGGGGGCGAATTCGCCCAGCTTGCGACCTACCATATCCTCGGTGATATACACCGGAACATGCTTTCTACCGTCGTGAACGGCGATCGTATGCCCAACGAAATCCGGGAAAACGGTGGAGGCGCGAGACCAGGTTTTCAAAACCTTCTTTTCGCCCTTTTCGTTCATAGCAACGATCTTGTTGTAAAGCTCCGGCTTTACGTAAGGGGCTTTTTTCAGGCTTCTGCTCATACTCTTGTCTCCTTCCGCTTATTTCGCATTTCTGCGCTTAACGATGAACTTATCGGTCCTTGCCTTACGGTCTCTGGTCTTGTAACCGAGGGCGGGCTTGCCCCAAGGCGTTACAGGGCCGGGACGACCGATGGGGGACTTACCTTCACCACCGCCGTGAGGGTGGTCACAGGGGTTCATAACCGAACCGCGAACGGTCGGACGGATACCCTTGTGGCGGGTCTTACCGGCCTTACCGAGCTTAACGGTGTCGTGCTCGATGTTACCGATCTGACCGATGGTCGCCTTGCAATCGAGGCGAACCATACGAACCTCACCCGAGGGAAGACGGACCTGGGCGATCCCGTTCTCCTTCGCCATCAGCTGGGCCGAGGCGCCGGCGGAACGGACCATCTGGGCCCCCTTGCCGGGATAAAGCTCAATGTTGTTAATAAAGGTACCAACGGGAATGTTGGCGATCGGCAGGGTGTTACCGACCTTGATATCGGCATCGGCCGAAGCGTAGATCACGTCGCCGGCGCGCAGACCGTCGGTCGCGATAACGTAGTTCTTCTTGCCGTCCTCATGCTGCAGAAGGGCGATATAAGCCGTGCGGTTGGGGTCGTACTCAATGCCGACGACCGTCGCAGGGCTCTCGTTCTGACGCTTGAAGTCGATCAAGCGGTACTTCTGTCTGTTTCCGCCACCCTTGTGACGAACGGTGATCTTACCGTAGCTGTTACGGCCCGCGTTCTTCTTCTTAACGACCAAGAGCGACTTCTCAGGCTCGAACTTGGTGATCTCGCTGAAAGAGGGCGCCGACATATTTCTGCGGGACGGAGTAGTAGGACTATATTTGATAGCAGCCATTTTCTTCTTCCTCCCTTATCAGTTCATGCTGTCGAAGAAGCTGATCGTCTTGGAATCTTCCTTCAGAAGAACGATCGCTTTCTTCCACTCGCTGGTGAAACCGGCGTGAACGCCAAGGCGCTTCGGTTTCTTTTTCATGTTGATCGTGTTGACACTCTTAACCTCAACACCGAACATCGCTTCGACTGCCGCCGCGATATCGGCCTTGGTGGCATCGGCAGCAACCTCGAAGCAGTAACGCTTCTCGGCAACGCCGTCCATGCTCTTTTCGGTGATAAGAGGTCTTACGATGACGTTTTCAATGCTTCTCATTATGCGTAAACCTCCTCAATCTTCTTGACCGCATCACTGGCGATGATGAAGGTATCGCAATTCAGGATGTCATAGGTGCAGATCGCGTTGCAGACCGCCGTTTTGACACCGGGGATGTTGGCGCAGCTCTTCACGACGAAGGCATTGACCTCGGGCAGAACGATCAGCGTCTTCTTGCCAGCGTTCAGCGCGGCGAGCATCTCGGTCATAGCCTTGGTCTTGTATTCGGTCGCATTGATGGCGTCGACGACGATCATCTCGCCGGCGGCTACCTTAGAAGAGAAGGCGCTGAACATAGCAGCTTGCTTAGCCTTGCGGTTCATCTCAATATGATAGGTGCGGGGCTTCGGGCCCAGGGCGATACCGCCGTGTACCCACTGAGGGGAACGGGTCGAGCCCTGTCTTGCTCTACCGGTGCCCTTCTGCTTCCAGGGCTTCTTACCGCCGCCCGAGACTTCGCTGCGGGTGAGGGTGGATTGCGTGCCCTGACGTTGATTCATAAGATAAGCTCTGACAGCGGTGTGGAGGAGCGCGGCGTTAACCTCGGCGCCAAACACCTTTTCGGACAGCTCGATCGAGCCAACCTCTTTGCCGGCCATATCAACAACTTTCATAGTAGGCATTGTTTGTTCCTCCTTCCGTTATGCTTTCACCGAATCGCGGATGAAGACGATACCGCCCTTGGCACCGGGAACGGCGCCCTTGACCGCGATCAGGTTTTTCTCTGCATCGACCTTAACGACAGCAAGATTCAGGATGGTTACCTGCTCGTTACCGTACTGGCCTGCCATTTTCTTGTTCTTGTAAACGCGGGAGGGCGTCGAGTTGGCACCCATAGAACCGACCTGACGGTGTACAGGACCCGTACCGTGAGTCATCCGCAGGATGTGGTGGTTCCAGCGTTTGATAGCGCCCGTGTAGCCGTGGCCCTTGGTGATTCCGGTAATGTCGACCTTATCGCCGCTGGCGAAGGTATCGGCAGAAATCACGTCGCCCACGTTGTAAGCGCTGCAATCCGCAAGACGAAATTCCTTCAGATGTCTTTTGGCACCGAGACCGGCACTCTTCAGGTGGCCGATTTCCGGTTTCGAAAGAACCTTTTCTCTGCAATCGTCAAAGGACAGCTGCAGAGCCTCGTACCCGTCTTTCTCGGCGGTCTTCTTCTGCGCGATGGCGCAAGGACCGGCTTCGATCAGGGTAACGGGGATCACGTTTCCGACTTCATCGAAGATCTGGGTCATACCCAGCTTCTTTCCGATAATGCCTTTTTTCATTTTTTCCTCCTAGTTATTGGTTGACGCTTTGAATTTCCCGATCGCTCGGAACGCCAACGTGACCACAAGGATGTGGTGGGAAAACTAAATTTGATTAAGCCTTAACTTCGATCTCGACACCGGCAGGCAGCTCGATGCTCATAAGAGCTTCCACGGTCTTAGCCTGCGGATTCAAAATGTCGATAAGGCGCTTGTGAGTTCTGGTCTCGAACTGCTCACGGCTGTCCTTATACTTATGAACAGCGCGGAGAATGGTGATGATCTCACGCTCGGTGGGAAGCGGAATGGGGCCGGAAACAGCGCTACCGTTTCTCTTAGCCACCTCAACGACCTTAGCGGCCGCCGCGTCCACGAGGGTGTGGTCGTAGCTCTTAAGACGAACTCTGATCTTTGCGTTTGCCATTTGAATTTCCTCCTTTTATTTAATGGAGGGCTGTCTTGTTTCACACCCTGCCGTGCGTTTCATTCTGTCTCCAAAAGAAACCCGACCACCCCAAAAGGGATGATTCGGTCGGCAGGAAGGTATGCCCCCTACGGCATACTATTCGACATCGCCCGTTTAACGGACATACTCCATGGAAGTTCCCTGCCCCAGGGTAGGCAGCAATCTCCCACTTCAACGCATACCAGCAAATATTATATAACAAGCCTTTTTTGATTGCAAGAGGGGTGACAAAATTTCCCGAAAAAATTATATAGAAAAAATGTAGAATTTTTCCCAGTTTTTTGTGCAATTTGTATAGTTGCCCTGATTTTATTGGGTTTTTTGGACTTTTTTCTTTTTTTGTCCAAAAAGCGGCTTCGATACATTTTATTCACAATTAAGAGGTACAATAGAAGAGACGATACTTTTTACGCCCTCAAAAGGCCTATATATTAAATAAAAAGGAAGAAAACCTATGTCAACGAAAACCAAGCGCATCCATCTTAGCTTTCTTTTGATCACCGTAGCGCTCGCCCTTGCCGTCATCACGCTTCGTATTCTTGCCCTTCTGGGGCATCTTGACGCCGCGACCGGATACTTCACCTCGTCTACTCTCTCGATCGCCTTCACGGCCATTCTCATCGGGGGCGTGGTATTTGGCGCGGTCTTCTCGCACGAGCTTTCGGAGCTTTTCGTGTTCAACGGCGATTATCGGGATATACCTACCCTTTTTGCCTCGTCCTTCTCGGCGGCGGTTTTCCTTTTCTTTTCTTACTCGCTGTTTACCAAGGTCGGGGGCGGCACGGCGTTTGCCTCTCTCTTCGCGATCCTTGCGGCGCTTTGCGCCCTGCTCAGCGGCATCGCCTTCCTTCTTTCTCTCTTTGATATTTCGGGGACCAAACGGGCAATGCTTTCGCTTTTCCCGGTCGGTCTTTCGGTCTTTTACGCCTTTTACCTTTATTTCGAGGGGCAGATGATGCTGAATAACCCCCACAAGCTTCTTTGTCAAGCGGCCTTTTTGCTCGCGGCCTTCTTCTTCCTCGGGGAAAGCCGTATCGCCCTCGGCCGCGCGAAATGGGCGCTTCATACTTATATCACCCTGCTTACCCTTCTCTTCTCGGCGTCGCTTTCCCTGCCGAATCTTGTGTACCACGCCGCGGTCGGCGCCCCGCTCCTTTTCGATACGATGCCGGACTTCGTGCTGTTGGCGATCTTCTTTTATGCCACGGCGCGCACCGTCGCAACGCTCTTGACCGTTAACCGTCAATCCTCCCCCTCTCTCCGTTTTGTGACCGAAGGGCAGGAAGATCTTATGGAAGAAAAGGAAGAGGAATAATGAAAAAGCTTCTGGTCGTTGACGGAAACAGTATTCTGAACCGCGCCTTTTACGGTATTCGCCCCTTAACCACCAAGGACGGAAAGAACACCAACGCGGTATACGGTATGGTACAGATCTTGCAGCGTCATCTTTCCGCCCTCTCGCCCGATTACGCCGCCGTCGCCTTTGACGTACACGCCCCCACCTTCCGCAAAAAAGCGTACGAGCCTTATAAAGCCAACCGAAAGCCCTGCCCGCCCGAGCTTCGCGAGCAGTTTGATTACGCGAAGGAATGCCTTCGGGCTATGGGGCTTACGGTTCTTGAAAAAGAGGGCTATGAAGCCGACGATTTGCAGGGCACGCTTGCCAGAATGGCGGCGAAGGAAGCCGATACCGAAGCGTATATTCTGAGCGGTGACCGCGATCTTTTGCAGCTGATCGACGGAAAAACACGGGTCCTTTTGGCAGGAAACAAGGAAACCGTATGCTTTGACCGCGACGTTTTCTTTGAAAAATACGGAATCGAGCCCGCCGAGCTTATCGATGCCAAGGCCTTAATGGGCGACTCCTCGGATAATATCCCCGGTGTTGGCGGCGTTGGCGAAAAGACCGCCTTAAAGCTGATCGCCGAATTCAAAACGCTGGACGGTGTTTACGAAAGCATTGAGTCCCCCTCGATCTCCAAGGGGGTAAGGGAAAAGCTTACAAAGGATAAGGAGGCCGCCTATCTTTCGCGTTTTTTGGCTACGATTGAAACCGCCGTGCCGCTTGATCTTCCTTTTGAAAGCTTTGCTTACAAGGGCATCAACGAGGAAGCGCTTTATCAATGCTTTACGAGGTTTGAGTTTGGCAATCTGATTGCCCGCTTCCACCTTTTTAAAAAGGAAGAGAACACCCCCGCCCCCTCTGCTTGCGAAAAAAAGAGCGAGGGCGTATGCTACGAAGAAACCGACGCCGAGGGGGTCCTTTCGCTTCTCGGCAAAAAAATCGCGCTCATTATGGAAAAGGGCGCCTTATACCTTTCCTCGGAGGGAAGAAATCTCGTCTATCGCGGCGAGCTTTCTTCGATCGCGCCTCTTTTTGAAGCAAGCGCTACGCTTATCACCTTTGACGCCAAGCCGCTTTATCGGCTTCTCTATCAAAACGGCGTCGCCCCCGGGGCGTTGCTTTGCGATCTGATGCTCGCCTCCTACGTTATTAATTCCTCGGGCGGGCAGCCTAAGCTCGCTTCTCTTCTCGGCTCCTACCTTTCGGTCTATCCCGAGGCGGGGCAACCGACGGCGCATCTTCTTTTCGACTTACAAGAGGCTCTTTACGCGCAGCTTCGGGAGATCGGGGGGCTTTCGCTCTTCGAAGAGATCGAAACACCGCTTGCCAAGGTGCTTGCCGAAATGGAAGAGCGCGGCTTCCGCGTGGATACCGAGGGGCTTGCCGCCTTCGGCGTAGAGCTTCAGGGGGCGATCAACGCCGATGCCGAGGCGATCACCGAGATGGCGGGCGTATCCTTTAACATCAATTCGACTAAGCAGCTCGGCGAGGTTCTTTTCGAGCGGCTGGGGCTCCCCGCCGCCAAAAAGACGAAAAGCGGCTATTCGACCGATGCCGACGTTCTCAACGAGCTGAGAAACCATCACCCCATCATTGACGCGATCTTAGAGTACCGCCAGCTGACCAAGCTTTATTCCACCTACGTCGAAGGCCTTTTGGCCGCGGTTTCGGAGGACGGGCGCGTACACACCGAATTCAAGCAGGCCTTAACGGCCACCGGCCGCCTTTCGTCGGCCGAGCCGAACCTGCAAAACATCCCCGTAAAGACCGAGCTGGGGCGCCAGCTGCGCCGCTTCTTTATTACGAAGAGCGACGAGTACGTATTGATCGACGCCGACTATTCGCAGATCGAGCTTCGGCTTCTGGCGCATATGTCGGGCGACGAAGCGATGCAAGACGCTTACCGAAGCGGGGCCGATATCCACGCCCGCACGGCGGCCGCCGCCTTCTCGATCCCCGAATACGCCGTAACGCCCGAGCTTCGCAAACGCGCCAAGGCAATAAATTTCGGTATCATCTACGGTATTTCCGCCTATTCGCTTTCGGCCGATCTTCATATCTCGGTCAAGGACGCCAAGCAATATCAAGAGGCTTATTTCGCCCAGTTCCCAAGCGTTAAGGATTATCTTGACGGGGTGATCGAGGGCGCCAAGCAGAACGGCTACACCGAAACGCTTCTCGGCCGTCGGCGCTACCTGCCCGAGCTGAGGGCCCCGCAATACCCGACGCGCAAATTCGGTGAGAGGGCGGCTATGAACAGCCCCCTGCAAGGAAGCGCCGCCGATATTATCAAGCTTGCCATGATCGCGGTAGACCGTCGCTTAAAGGAAGAAGGGATCGACGCTTCGCTGATCCTGCAGGTACACGACGAGCTGATCCTTGAAGCGCACGTCAGCTGTGCCGAGCGCGCCAAAGCCATTCTCAAAGAGGAAATGGAAAAGGCCGCCACCCTTTCAATCCCCCTTACCGTCGATATCACAGTAGGAAAGACCTGGCTTGAAAGCAAGGATTAAACAAAAGAGACCGAAGATTTCTTCGGTCTCTTTTTATAAAATGCCCTCGCCGTCAAAGGCGGGGATAAAGCTTTCGGTGGCGGCGCCCCCCTCTTGGGTAAAGCCCTGCGTGACGCCAAGGCGCACGGCATAGGCAACGAGCCGCCTGTATTCTTTATCCGAAACCGTGGAGGCAAGCTCCGGAAAACGCTCTCCGATATCCCCGATCGGGGTATATTGGTTCATAAGGCTGATATAGATCTTGTTGCCGTAGGTCGTGGCCAGATACTTGATCACATCGTGCGAATTGCGGTAATTCCCGGGGAGCATCAGGTGGCGAACGATCACGCCCTTTTGCATGATTCCGTCTTGATCAAAAAGGGCTTCTTTGCACTGATCGACCATCTCACGAAGAGACGCCTTGGCGACCTCGAAATAATCGGGGGCCGCAGAATAGCGCCGCGCCGCCTCGGCATCGGCGTACTTGAAATCGGGCAGATAAATATCGATCAGCCCACGAAGAGAACGTAAGGCCTCAAGCCCCTCGTAGCCGCCGCAGTTATAAACGATCGGGATCGTAAGCCCCGCTTCCCTCGCGCGCTTCAAGGCCGAAGCAAGAAAGGGCGCGTAGTGCGTAGGGGTGACAAGATTGACGTTGTGCGCCCCCTTTTCTTGCAGGGAAAGGAGGATCGAAACGAATCTTTCCTCGGTAACGGGATAACCGTTTTCTCCGCGACTTATCGTCTTATTTTGACAATAAACGCAGGAAAGCGGGCAACCTGTAAAGAAAACTGTACCGGAACCGCGCGTGCCCGAAAGGCAAGGCTCTTCCCACATATGCAAGGCGGCGCGCGAAAGAAGAACCGTATCGGGGGCGTGGCAAAAGCCGCCCCTGCCGCTTACGCGGTCAGCCCCGCACCGCCTTGGGCAAGCGGTACAGAGGGTGGGATCATGCTTCATTTGAAAGCGCTTCGTCCAGCGAAAGGAGCATCATGGTAAGGATACGGATAGCCAGCAGATACTCGTCCTCGCAAATACACTCGTCGGCCTGATGAACGCCGCCATGCCCCGTCGGCAAGGGGTAGGTACGCCTTTCTCCATTCACGGGGCAAGCAAGCCCCACACTGTATGCGTTCGTAAGATGGCGGGCGTAGGTACCGCCGCCGCTTCGGTAGGGCATCGCCTCCCCGTCACCGCTTTCCTCGCGGTAAACGTGAAGCAGGGCACTTGACAGCGGGCTGTCCTCTTCCAATTCAAAGCCGTCTGTCGCCTCGCCGCATGCAAAGCGCCAGCCGTACGGTATAAGCGTAGCGTCGATGATTTTTGAAAGGGTATCCCACGAGGTGGCGCTTCCGTAACGGATATCCTCGGAAAGGGTAAGACAGCCGTCCTTGATCCTTACCATACCGCAAGCAGCCGTACGGGCGCCGAAGGCGCCGTCTGTCCCCGCGATACCGAGCGTTTCCCCAAAGGGATCGCTTAAAAGGCGCGAAGCGATTGCCATGATATCCCGATCCTGTTTATTCAGCGTTTCGCACGTGGAAAGCAGATACGCGGCCCTCTCGGCGGCGTTTACCGAGCCGCGGGGGGTGCTGGCGTGCGCCGCGATACCGCGCACGGTCAAAAGAATATGCTCATCATCTCTTTCGACCGCATACTCGACCGAAGGATCCTTCTTTTCGCAAAGCTCGCGGTACAGCGCCTCTCCGTAGGCCAGCGTGACCGTAACGCGGTCCAAAACGATATTAAAGCATTCCCCGCCGCAAAAATCAAGAACAGCCGAGGAAAGCGCCGGACTGACGAGCCAGCCCTCAGCCCTCCCCTTTTCCCCGAGCGAAAGCGGGAAATCGTTATCGGGTACAAGCGAAACGTCGGGCATCGGAAAAAGCTCGCCAAAGGCCTCTATATCCTTCATACCGCTCTCCTCATTTGCGCCGATAAAGCTGACGAGGGTGGACGAGAAGGGCAAGGAAAGCTCTTTAATCGCCTTCATCGCATACAGCGAGGCAACGATGCCCCCCTTGTTATCCTCGCACCCACGCGCGAAAAAGAAGCCGTCACGGCGGTGTGGCTCGTGGGGGCCGCTTACCGTCCAGCCTTCCCCCGCAGGTACGACGTCACAGTGCCCGAAAAGGCCGATACGGCGCTCTCCGCCCTCCAAGGTAGCAAGGGAAAAGCGCCCCTCTCGGTCAGAAAAGGGGATAAACCCCTCCTCGCTGAAAAAGGATAAAGCGCTCTTCATCGCCCGATCGACGGCATCACCAAAGGGCTTTCCTTCGGTAGGCGCCCCTTCCACCGAGGGGATACGGCAAAGCGTGGCAAGGCGCTCAAAGATCTCTTCTCTCTTGGAAGAAAGGTACGCGCCGATCCTTTCGGATACTTCCTTACGGTTTTTCATTTTTCCCTCTTTCGTCAAAAAAGAGCCCGAGGGCTCTTTTTCGCTTTATGTATTCTTTTTGGTTCAGTGGGCGGTAACACGGCAGGCTTCGCAAGCAAGGCCGGAAATACCTTCACCCGCGAAATTGACCATCTCGTTCCCACAGACGGGGCAAGCGGTACCGTTTGCCTTAGCGCGCTCCATATGGCAGAAGACCGGAACGTTCTTGGCCTTCTCCAAGGCGCGGCAAAGACCTCTGGCAGTCTTATTGAGGCGAGAAGCGGGATTGTACATTTCCTTCTCCAGCTCGGCAGAATAGTTGTAAACGTCAAGCTTCTGCATGGCCTTAAACTGTTCTTGCCAGTTGAGGAAGACGCTGCGCCCCTCGTTATCGAGGATCACCGGCAGCTTGTAAAGCGGAACCGGCTTGCCGCAATCGCCACAAAGCACAGGGCTTTCCTCGGCCATCATATCGGTGTAAAGCGAATACCACGAGGGGGCCTCGCAGGCGCAGGAATCCTCGCAGGTGATGCAGTTGCCGACCGACTCGATGCGAAGCGAGAAGATGCCCGCCAGCTTTTCGACAGCGGCGACTGTATCCTCGGAGCAATACTTAAAATCAAGCGCGTCGGCACCGGGCATCAAAAGATAAACAGAGTAACAGCTTTCACCCTCGTTTACCACCTGAAAATTCGGGTATACCTGCCCCGTTTTGGAAAGAACATCAAAGCTTTCCCAAATCAAGCCCTCACAGTAATCGACGTTGACGATCTTTTTATGGGGACGAAGAGAAATCTTAAAATATTCCATAGCTGCCTCCTGTGCTTCACGCAAATAATATTATATACAGTCGTAGTATATCAAATAAATAAACCTTTGTCAATGACGAAAACGAAAAAAGATGAAAAAAACTTTACGATTTTCAAAAATTGTGATATACTTGAAAAAAACGGGAAGGAGAAAGCCGTATGGAAAAAGAAAAGATCGCCGTCGCCATAGCGCCGCTTCTTGCGTGGTACCGCGAAAACAAGCGCCCGCTTCCCTTCCGCGCCGACGCCGATCCTTACCGCGTTTGGATCTCCGAGATCATGCTGCAGCAGACCCGCATTGAGACGGTCATTCCGTACTACGAGCGGTTTCTTAAATCCTTTCCCACCGTAAAAGCACTTGCCGAGGCCGAGGACGAGGTCCTTATGAAATGCTGGGAGGGCCTTGGCTATTACAGCCGCGCAAGAAACCTGAAAAAGGCCGCCTTGAAGGTGATGACCGACTTCCAAGGCGTCATCCCCGACACGGTAGAAGAGCTGCTCACGCTTCCCGGGATCGGTGCCTATACGGCCGGGGCTATTGCCTCGATCGCATACGGTCGCCCCGCCCCCGCCGTAGACGGGAACGTTCTGCGCGTGATCTGCCGTCTTTTGGCCGATGAAAGCGACGTTTTGCAAGCGACTGTCCGCAAACGGATCAGCGCCCTTTTGGAGGCCGTTTATCCGAAGGAGCCCGCCGACGCATCCGACCTGACGCAAGCCTTAATGGAACTTGGCGAGGTTCTTTGCACACCGGGGGAAAATCCGCGCTGCGCGGTTTGCCCTCTCGCCGAAATTTGCGAAGCTTGCAAACAAAACATTACAAAATCAATCCCATACCGTGCCCCGCAAAAGCCGCGCGCGGTTGAAGAAAAAACCGTATTTCTCTTGCGTTGCGGCGATAAGATCGCGATAAACAAGCGCCCCTCTTCGGGGCTGTTGGCAAATATGTGGGAATTCCCCGCCTGCCCCGCCCATCTTGATGAAAAAGAGGCAAAGGAAGCCGTAAGATCAATGGGTCTTACCGCCTTTCGCCTTTCTCGCGCTACCGACGCCAAGCATATCTTTTCTCACCTTGAATGGCATATGCGCGGCTATTCGGTCGAATGTAAAAACGAGGGCAGCGCCCCCTTCCTGTTCGTAACCTACGAGGAATTGAAGGATACCTACGCCCTCCCCGGCGCCTTCCGCAGCTTTTTGCGTTTTCTTGAGGAAGAAGAAAAGAAAAAGAAGTGAAAATAAGCCTCGTCTACAAAATTCCCCTTGCGAAAAGAAATCCACGGCGGTATAATAATACCGTCTGACCGTTATTAAAAAGAAAGGAGAAGGAATATGAAGCTGATCATTGCCGAAAAGCCCTCGCTTGCCCGCAACATCGCCGCCGGCATCGGGAAAGAGGTCAAGCGGCAGAACGGGTATCTCGAATGCGGTGAATATTTTATCAGCTGGGCCTTCGGGCATCTTTTCTCCTTGGTGGATATCGAGGCCTATTCCGAGGTTCAAACCAACGAAAAAGCGCGTTGGCGCATAGATAATCTCCCCTGTTTTCCGAAGGAATTCCGCTATGAGCTGCGGCGGGGGGACGACAAGCGCCCCGATGACGGCGTGATCCGCCAATTCAAGACCATTGAAGCGCTTTGCAACCGAGAGGACGTTGATGAGATCATCAACGCGGGAGACGCCGACCGCGAGGGTGAGATCATCGTCAGAACCTGCGTAAACAAGGCCCTGCACACGAAAAAGAAGCAAAGCCGCCTGTGGTTGCCCGACCAAACGCCCGAAACCATCAAGAAGGCGCTTCTTGAGGCGGCCGACGAAAGTCAGTACGACCGCTTGGCGGATGAAGGGTACGCCCGCACCTTTATCGACTGGCTCTACGGGGTCAATCTGACCCGTTACGCTACCTTAAAGACCGGCAAGCTTTTGCGCGTTGGGCGGGTTATCGTGCCGATCGTCAAGGCGATCTACGACCGCGACAACGCCATCGCCCATTTCGTGCCCGAAAAATATCTCGTGGCGCAAAGCCGCGCCGAGACCGACGGCACGGCGGTGGAGCTTACCTCGAAAAAGAAATTCCCTCTTAACAAGAAAGAGGAAGCCGAGGCCTATTGCGAGGCGCTGAACCGCATCGGCGCGATTGTTACCTCGCAAAAGAGCAAGAAGGACACACTTTCCCCCGGAAAGCTGTATTCGCTCTCCAAGCTTCAGAACATCCTCGGCAAAAAATACAAGATGTCCATGACCGACAGCCTTTCGATCATCCAAAAGCTTTACGAGGACGGGTATCTCACCTATCCCCGTACCAACTCGGAATACTTAGCGGTTGCCGAGAAGGACAAGGTCAAGACCATTCTCGGGAACGTAAAAAAGCTCGGCTACCCCGTTACCTTTAAGGACAGCAAAAGCATTTTTGACGACAGCAAGATCGAATCCCACTCTGCCCTAACGCCGACCTATAAGATCCCCGAAAAGGATGCGCTTTCGGAGGATGAGCGCAAGGTATACTCCACCGTCTTTCGCCGTTTCGTCGCCGTCTTTTGCGCCGAGCCCTGCGAGGTGGTAAAAAGCGTATTGGAGATCAGCGTCGGAGAGCTTGAAAAATTCACCTTGAAGGGAACCGCGATCCTTTCCCCCGGTTGGACCAAGTACGACGAAGCCTCGATCAAGGATAAGATCCTGCCCCCCTTACAGGAGGGCGAGGCCGTCACCGTCACCTTTGCCCCCGCCGAAAAGGAGACCTCTCCCCCGAAGCACTATACGATCGAAACGCTGAACAATTACCTCAAAAACCCCTTCAAGGAAGAAAAGGCCGCCAAGCCGGACGCCGAGGAGGGTGAGGGCGAGGGGGACGACAGCGAGGATTACCGCGCGATCTTCGAGGGGCTCGAACTTGGTACCGAAGCAACCCGTACCGGCATCATTGATAACGCCAAGAAGAGCAATTACATACAGCTGAAAAAGGATGTATACACCATTCTGCCCGACGGCGTGTATCTGATCGAGGCGATGACCCGCCTTGGTATCAGCATGGATAAATACAAGACGAGTGAGCTTGGCCGTGCCTTAAAGCGCGTCTATCGCGGAGAATGCAGTGTGCTTGATTCGGTGAAGCTTGCCGAGCGTGAGATCGCTTCGGTCTTTGAAAAGAAAGAAGCGCCCCCCGAAAGGGATACCGACACGGGGCTTTTCGGTGACGAGGTCGGCCCTTGCCCGCTTTGCGGGGGCATCGTGCGCCGAACCTCCTTCGGCTACGGCTGCGCCAATTACCGCGAAAAGGATTGCCGCTTTACAATCAAAGAGGTGATCTGCGGGCGTACGATCCCGAAATCCGCCGTAAAAAAGCTTCTTGGCGATGGAAAGACCGATCTTTTGGAGGGCTTTGTTTCGCAAAAGACGGGGCGCAGCTTTTCGGCGGCTTTGCGCCTTGAAGAGGGAAAAGCGGTATTTGATTTCCCCGAAAGACCGAGAAATACAGAAAGGGCCTCCGCATACGGCGGCTATATGCCCCCGCCCGATCTGCCGCCCTATCCCGAAAATCCGCTCGTTTTCAAAAAATAATTTTAAAAGGCCAAGCGGCATTTTGCCGTTTGGCCTTTTTTGTACCCCGATTTCCATCCCCCATCATATACTACAACGAGGAGGGCATCTTATGTGTTCTATTTGCGGAATTTACGATTATGAAAGAGGTCGGCCCGTGCCGATCGAAGAGATGGGGGCAACGATGAAGCATAGGGGTCCCGACGACAGCGGTACCTTTTATGGGAAGCATGTTTCCTTGGGGCATAATCGCCTTTCGGTCATCGATCCCGCCCTTGGCGCCCAGCCGATGACGGTAAAATACGAGGGGCATACCTATACGATCGTTTATAACGGAGAGCTGTATAACGGTCGAGAGCTGCTTTGCGAGCTGCTTGCCCGTGGGATCCACCCCAAAACACGTTGCGACACCGAGCTGCTTCTTTACAGCTACGCCTTATATAAGGAAGAGTGTGTTCATCATCTGAATGGAATCTTTGCCTTTTGCGTGTACGACGAAGAGGAGGATCGACTTTTTTTAGCGCGTGACCGTTTGGGGGTCAAACCGCTTTACTACGCCGAATACGGGGGGCGCTTTTATTTTGCCTCGGAGATCAAGGCGATCCTTCGGGGCAGCGGCATGCCTGCCGAGCTTGACGGCGACGGTCTGTTTGAGCTGTTATACACCACCCCTGTTACGCTGCAAGGAAGTGCCGTTCTTCGCGGCATCAAGCAGGTAAGGGCGGGCTTTTGCGGTACCGTCAGTCGCCATGGGCTTCGGCTGTATCCCTATTTCAAGCTAAAGGCCGAGGAAACGCCGAAAGAAAGCGAAAGCGAAATGATCGCGCATACGCACGACCTGCTTTACGACGCCATTCGCCGTCAGCTGGTAAGCGACGTACCGCTTTGCACCTTCCTTTCGGGGGGGCTTGATTCTTCGATCATCACATCGGTAGCGGCGCTGGAATATAAAAAAGAAGGGCGCACGCTTTCCACCTACTCGTTTGAATACGAGGATAACAAAAGCTACGCCCCCACGCTCTTTCAACCAAACCGTGACGACGATTACGCCGTCTATCTTGCCGGTGAGCTTTCGACAGACCACACGGTTCTCACCGCCCCCACCGAAAAGGTCGCCGCCTTGCTTTCGGAAGCGGCGATCATGCGGGATATGCCGGGGCAGGCCGACGTTGACTCTTCGCTTCTTTATTTCTGCGGCGAAATAAAACGGCGGCACACGGTTGCCCTTTCGGGGGAATGCGCCGACGAGATCTTTGGGGGATATCCTTGGTTCTACCGCCCCGAAATGCTACAGCGCGACGTCTTTCCATGGGTTCACGACTCTTCGGTACGCGCCTCGCTTTTCATCCCCGAGATCGTCGGTAAAACCGGGAAAGAGGAAAGGCTGCGCGAGGTCTTTAACGAGGCCGTTTGCAGCGCCCCTCTTACGGGGGAAGAGAGCGAAGAGGATAAAAACGCGAAGATCGCCTGCTACCTTTCGGTCAACTACTTTATGGCGAATCTGCTTGCGCGTAAGGACCGCATGAGTATGGCAAGGGGGCTTGAAGTGCGCGTGCCGTTTGCCGACCACCGCATTCTTTCGTACGTGTATAATCTGCCCTGGTCGCTAAAATTCAAGGGTGGGGTGGAAAAGGCCCTGCTTCGGCGGGCGATGAGCCCGTATCTCCCCGATAAGATCCTAAACCGAAAGAAAAGCCCTTATCCGAAAACGCATAACCCGCGCTACGAGGAAACGGTGCGAAAAATGCTGGAAGAAAGGCTTAGCAGCAAGGATTGCCCGCTTTCTTCGCTTCTTGACAGAAAAAGGCTTGCTTCTCTCCTTTCGGGGGAGGACGTCACCTGGTTTGGGCAGCTGATGGGGCGTCCGCAGCTTCTTGGGTGGCTCGTTGGGCTTGACGCCTTCTTGACTGCCTATCAAGTAACGATCGTATAAAAAAAGAAAAAGGGATGCGCTTTTCGCGCATCCCTTTTTATAAGGATCATTAATCCAATTTCAGGTCGTTTTCCTTGATCCAGCCCAAGCGGCGCAAAAGCTCTCCAAACAGGAAGCAGAGCACAGCGGGAAGGATGAAGCAGATCAAGAAGAGCCCGATCCAATCAAGGGCGGTAACCGAGGTGGGGTATTCGCCGCCGTACCAGCCGAGGATCATTCCGATCGGCCCAAGCAGCCCGCAGGTACCCATACCCGAATTGATAGCCGCGCCGTACATTTTCATGCCGAAAAGGCAGGTAGCAAGCGGGCCCGTGATCATCGAGGTCAGCACCGGGGGGATCCACAGGCGAGGATTTTTGACAAGGTTCGGCATTTGCAGCATACTGGTTCCGATGCCCTGCGACAAAAGACCGCCGACACGGTTCTCCCGATAGCTCATCACCGCGAATCCGACCATATGGGCGCAGCAACCCGCGATCGCGGCGCCACCGGCAAGCGCTAACCCCTCGGCATTCTGGGGAACAGCGCCGTTTACCATCGCGCCCGAAAGCCCGATCGCCGCGCAGATCGCCGCCGAGCTGATGGGAAGAGTCAGGGCGATACCGACGACCGCCGAAACGATAAGACCCATCACGAAGGGCTGTTGAAGCGTAGCCCAGCCGATAAAGCTACCGACGTATCCAACCAGCGTGCCGATATAGCCCGCCAGAAGAAGCGAAAGTCCGCCGCCGACAAAAACCGTCACGAAGGGGGTCACGAGGATATCGACCTTGGTTTCCTTAGATACCGCCTTACCGAACTCAACCGCCACGATGGTGATAAGCAGAACGGCAAGCGGGCCGCCTGCCCCCCCCTCGGTGTTGGCGATCATACCGACAAGGGCCGACGAATACATAACGAAGGGCGGTGCCTTTAAGGCAAAGGCGATCGCGACCGCCATCGCGGCCCCCGCGACCTTCGAGCCGTACGCGCCGATCTCCTTAAAGAACGCAAGCCCCGGGATAAGCCCGATGGCGTTAAAGATCGTACCGATCAAAAGCGAGCCGAAAAGGCCGAGCGCCATAGCGCCCAGGGCATCGATCCCGTATCGCTTAGCCGAAAAAACGATGTCTTTTCTGTTCAAAAAACGTTTGATAGCTTCCATTTTCACATCTCCCTTTTTAAAATTGTTTATTATTATAGCACTTTGCTTTTTCTTTGTAAAGACATTGGCGAAAAAAATATTTTTTTCTTTTCTTCTTTATTAAAGAAGGATTTAACAAACGCTTCATTCTCTCTTCACAAAGAAAAGTCGACCGCTGTCAAAGCAACCCGTTTTTCTCCGAATATGAACGCCGCTTCTCATTTCGTTCATATTATTTTTAGATATAAAACGGCGCGCCTCGCCTTTTTTCGCCTTTTTAAAAAAAGAAAAAGCCCCGATAAGAAGCCTTATCGGGGGCGCTTTTTAAAAAATTATTCGGCGAGCGGAACCTCGGCCTCGTCTTCATCGGGCAAATCGCCCTCAGCCTCGTCCTCGCACTCCTCTTCGATCTCCTCGCACAATTCGTCGTCGATCTCTTTATCGGTCAGCTTGTTGATCAGATAAACAATACCGAACGCCGCCGCCAGCACACTGACGACGTACCCAACAAACGTAAAAAACTTAGACATAACGTATACTCCTTTTTCTTTCGTTGGCTTAATTGTAGCATAAAACCGTAGGGAATACAAGGTTTATTTCCGAAAAAAGAGGGGCTTTCAAAACATTTTTTCTTTTTTTAAAAAAAGAGAAAAAAACACTTGCATTTTTAGAAAGGGTGTGATATACTATTATTCGCGTGAATTTTGTAATAAAAAAATTAAGATAGATTATCCCCCACGCGGGATAGGATAACTACAGGAGGTGTCAGTAATGGCAAAATGCAGTGTTTGCGGAAAAGGCGTTGTTTTCGGTCATAACGTTTCGCACTCGAACCGTAAGACCAACCGTACTTGGAAGCCCAACATCCGTAAGGTCAAGGCCGTTGTAAACGGCACGCACGAAAGCGTTTACGTTTGCACCCGTTGCTTACGTTCCGGCAAGGTCGAGCGTATCTGACTGACAAAATCCCGTCATGCGACGGGTTTTTTGTTTTTTGCGGTCAAAAGCGGAGAAAGCGTGCTTTTTAAAAAGACCGCCGCCAGGGGCCCGAGAAGGATCCCGATAAGCCCAAAAAGCTTTGCCCCCGCGTAAAGCGAAAAGAGCGAAAGAAGCGGCGATACCCCGAGGCTACCGCCGACAAGCCTCGGCTCTATGATCTGGCGCGTGATCTCGATCACCGCAAAGAGAACAAGCAGGCCGATGCCTAAGAAGAGATTGCCTGTCGCGAAGGAGAAGAGGCACCAGGGAATAAGAAGCGTGCCGACCCCGATGACCGGCAAAAAGTCAAGCAGGGCGAAAAGAAGCGAAAGAAGCAGGGCGTAATCGACCCCAAGGATCAAAAAGCCAAAAAGAAGAATGACGGCGATCACGGCAGTGAGAATAAGATACGCACGCACATATAGCGCGCCCGTATGAAAGGTCTTTTCCCGCCATTCGGACAGCTTTATGCAAAGCTTACTTGGCAAAACATCACGAACCGTCTTGTGGATCTTGGTTAGATCCATACTGAAATAGCAGGCCGCGATCACGGTTACAAAGAGGAAAAGCAGCCCCTCGGGAAGGCTTAATACCGCATTCCCGATCCACAAAGGGATCCCCGAAAGCAGCTCCCCAACCCCGTTGACCAAAAGAATCTCAAGGTATTTTTTCAGTTCCTCATAAAGTGAAAGTCCCTCTCCCCCTACCCCCTCGTTTCCCCGAAGCAAGGGCTCCAAAAACCGCAAGATCCCCGAAAACGCATCGGGATCCTCGGAAAGAGCGGAGGCAAAGCCCCGTATCTCGTTTACCAAACGGAAAACAAGGTAAGAAACAAACGAAAGCAAAAGGAAAAGCCCCAAAAGAACCGTAATAAGCGAAAGGGCCCGAAGCGGTATTCTTGTCTTTTTATGAAGCCATACGTTCAAGGGGCGCAAGCAAAGCGCCACCCCCCACGCCAGTAAAAAGGGGACGGCTACCGGCAAAAGAAAGCGGAACCCGATATAGATCACCGCCAAAGCGCCGAAAAGGCAGATGAAGATCGCCGCCGCCCTCTTATAATCAAAGCTTTTCAGTTCCATCGCTATACCTCGCTTTTTAGCGTTAGTATATTCCATAAAACTTTAAAATATGAAGGAGAAATATCATGGTACTCATTGAAATGGAAAACGGCGACACGATGAAGGTAGAGCTGTACCCCGAAATTGCCCCCAAAACCGTCGCGAATTTTGAAAAGCTGGTGAAGGAAGGCTTTTACGACGGCCTGATCTTCCACCGCGTGATCCCCGGCTTTATGATCCAGGGCGGTGACCCTCAAGGCACCGGCATGGGCGGCGCGAAGGAAAATATCGTCGGCGAATTCGCCGCCAACGGTCACAAGAACGATCTTCGCCACACCCGCGGCATTCTTTCGATGGCGCGCGCGATGAACCCCAATTCCGCTTCCTCGCAGTTCTTCATTATGCACGCCGATGCCCCTCATCTTGACGGGCAATACGCCGCCTTCGGCAAGGTCATTGAAGGAATCGAGGCTGTAGACCGTATTGCTTCGGTACCCACCGATTATAACGACCGCCCGCGCGTTATTCAGCGCATCAAATCCATTACGCTTATTTAAAATAAAAAGATAGAATACGAAAAAGGTAAAAGGAGTTACACTGCCAAAGCAGTATAACTCCTTTTTATTTGCGATTATGCCTAAATACGATAGTCCTTAATCGTAAAACTCAAATTCGAAGTCGTAGATATTGACCAGCTCGCCTTCCTCGATTCCCTTTTCACGAAGGCGATCAATGATCCCTTCCTTTAAGAGAATACGCTGGAAGAAGGCGATTGATTCGCGATCCTCAAAGTTGACCTGGCCGAGAAGATTACGCAGCCACTCGCCCTCGACGAAGAAGACGCGGTTCTCTTGGCGAACAGTCGTTTCCTTTTGCCCCGCGCCGCGGGTCGTCCGTTCCTCCATCGTGACCTCGGGCTCGTATACCGTAATGCCCGGCAGATCGACAAGCGCTTCCTCGGTAGCCCTGACCAATTCGCGAAGCCCTTCCCCGGTGGCGGCCGAAACAAAGATCAGCCGTCTGCCAAGAGAGGAAACGTATTCCTCGAATTCTTTTACCGCGGGATCCTCTCGGTCGATCGCGTCGCTCTTGTTGGCGATCACGATCTGGCGGCGACTCGCAAGCTCCTCGCTGTAAAGCGAAAGCTCGCGGTCGATCTTATCAAGATCCTCTTTGGGATCTCTGCCCTCAGTGCCCGCGATATCCACCACGTGAAGCAACAAACGGCAACGGTCGATATGGCGAAGGAAATCGTGCCCAAGCCCCAAGCCGTCCGCCGCGCCCTCGATAAGCCCGGGGATATCGGCGATCACGAAGCCGTGGCCACCGTCCCCCGCGGGAACGACGCCAAGATTCGGTGAAAGGGTGGTGAAATGATAGTCGGCCACCTTGGGTCTTGCGGCGGAAAGACGGGAAAGCAAAGACGATTTCCCCACGTTCGGGAAACCGACCAGCCCCACGTCCGCGATCATTTTCAGCTCTAAAAGCACTTCTCGCTCTTCTCCGCGGGTCCCGCTTTTGGCAAAGCGTGGGATCTGGCGCGTGGGGGTAGCGAAATGGCGGTTACCCCAGCCACCGCGACCGCCGCGGCAGATGATGAAATCCTCACCGTCGGACATATCGTGAATGATCTTCCCCGTCTCCGCTTCACGGATCAGGGTGCCCTGCGGTACGGGAATATACAGCGATTCTCCGCTTTTGCCGTGAAACTTATCGCCACGGCCGCCGTCCCCGCTTTCGGCCACGAACTTGCGCTTATAGCGGAAGGCAAGCAGGGTGTTGGCCCCCTTGTCGACACGGAAAATAACGTGTCCGCCGTTTCCGCCGTCGCCGCCGTCGGGCCCGCCCGCCGCCACGTATTTCTCGCGATGGAAGGTTACGGCGCCGTTACCGCCGTCCCCGGCCTTTACGTAAATTTTAATCGAATCGATAAACATAGATATACCTCAAAATAAGCGTAGCGCCCGTCTTACAGATTGTCGGGGATCTCCTCGCCCTTCTGGCGAATGACGATCTTGATCGGCGTGCCTTCAAAGCCAAAGCTCTCACGCAGACAGTTTTCAAGATAGCGCTGATAAGAAAAATGGAAGAGCGCGGCGCTGTTGCAGAAGATGACGAAGGTCGGCGGGGATACCGCAGGCTGCGTCATATAATAGATCTTCAAGCGGCGCCCCTTGTCGGAGGGCGGCTGAACCCTTATGATCGCATCGTTCAACAGATCATTCAGCATGCCCGTCGTAACGCGGCGCTTAGCCGACTGATAGACCTCGACGATCTTTTCAAACAAGAGATGCGTCCGCTGACCGGTCTTAGCCGAAACGAAGAGGATGGGCGCATAGGTCATGTACGCCAGCGCCAAGCGGATCTTGTCGGTAAACTCCTTAACCGTGCCGTTATCCTTCTCCACAAGATCCCATTTGTTGACGACGATGATGGTCGCCTTCCCCGCCTCGTGCGCGATGCCGGCGATCTTCTCGTCCTGCTCGGTGATGCCTTGGGAAGCGTCGATCATCAAAAGGCAAACGTCGGCGCGCTCGACCGCGGTCTTGGCACGCAGAACGCTGACCTTTTCAATGCGATCCTCCACCTTGCTCTGGCGGCGGATACCCGCCGTATCGATAAAGTTAAAGGTTCCGTGTTCGTTGGCAAACGCGGTATCGACGGCATCGCGCGTCGTACCCGGAATATCCGAAACAATGTGCTTTTCTTCCCCAACAAGGCGATTGACGATAGAGGATTTGCCGGCATTCGGCTTCCCGATAACGGCAACGCCGATAACGCCCTCCTGCTCCTCTTCCACCTCTTCGGGGGGCAAGGCGCTGACGATCTCATCCAAAAGATCGCCGCTACCCGAGCCGTGAAGCGAAGAGATCGCAATCGGATCGTGATCGAGCCCCAGCTCGTAAAATTCGTAAAATTCCAGCGGCAACGCCCCAACCTTATCGACCTTATTAACGGCCAAAAGGATCGGCTTCCCGCTTTTTTTGAGATACACCGCGATATCACGGTCATCGGCCGTAACCCCCGCGTGGATATCGCAAAGGAACACGATCACGTCGGCGGTCGAAACCGCGATCTCGGCTTGCAGGCGCATCTGCTTTAAGATGACGTCGTCGGTCTTAGGCTCGATACCGCCGGTATCAACCAGAAGAAAACGGCGGCCGTTCCACTCAGCGTCGGCATAAATACGGTCACGCGTGACCCCCGGGGTATCCTCAACGATCGAGCGTCTTTCCCCGATGATCTTATTAAACAGGGTGCTTTTCCCTACGTTCGGCCGCCCTACGACGGCCACGATCGGCTTTCCCATTTTTTACTCCTTTCCCCCTAAAAGGGCTTCAATGAGGGCGGCCCCATCCTCATCGATAAAAACGATCGGAACCGAAAGCTTTTCCGAAAGCTCCTCGGGGCTCATCCCACACAAAAACAGATCTCCGTCGGCGCGCAGGGTGTTTCGCGGCAGGATAAGACATTCGCCAAGATCCAGCCCTTTCAGCTGCTCGCCGATATCGTGGCCGGTTAACAGCCCCGATACGGTGATATTCTTCCCAAACCATCTATTCTCAACCGTATAGACAGAACAGGACAAATTCTTCTCTTTTTCGCATACTTTGTCAACGATACTTTGCATAAGACGGGTCGATGCGACACCCGTCGCCAGCGAGATGCGACGCGTTTTTTCAAGCTTCGGGCAATCTTGCGCAAGGCCGATCATCGCTTCCTCGTAAAACGAGCGGGTCATCCCCACCCCGTTTTCGATCTGAGGATATTCTTCATACGCCTCTTCGGGCGGCATATCCTTGCCCGCAAGAAGATAGAATTCATCGGCAAGGTACACAAGGCGGCTTCCCTTCTCCAAAAGGTGCTTTTCGGCAAAGCCCTCTACTTGGCGGATGACCTCCTCGGCGCTCTCCTTATCAAAGGGGGTAAGCGGGGTAAGCCCCGCGCGGTGGTCGGTAAGCCCGGCAGGGACGACCGAAACGCTGTCAAGCGAGGGATACAGCTTAGATAGATCGGATAGGCTTCGATCCAGCTCTTCCCCATCGTTGATCCCACGGCACAAAACGATCTGACCGCGGAGGGTGATCCCCCCCTTTGCTAAGCGGTCAAGGTAAGAAAGCACCTCGCCGGCGCGCGGGTTTTTTATCATTTCGACACGAAGGATTGGATTGGTCGTATGCACCGATACGTTGATCGGCGAGATATGCATCGTAAGAATACGGTCGATATCCTCGTCACGTAGGTTGGTAAGCGTAATATAATTGCCGTGCAAAAAGGAAAGGCGCGCATCGTCATCCTTAAAATACAGGCTTTCGCGCATGCCCTTCGGCAGCTGGTCGATAAAGCAGAAGATGCAATGATTTTTGCAGGACTGCTTCCTGTCCATCAAGGCGCTCTCAAAGCAAAGACCGATATCGTCATAGGTATCCTTTTTGATCTTCTTTTTTATAAGCTTTTCGCCGCGGTGAAGCAAAAGCTCTACCACTCTTTCGGATAGGTAAAAGCGATAATCCAGCACATCACGGATCTCGTGATTGTTGATCGAAAGAAGAATATCGCCCGCCTTGATCCCGGCGCGCGCGGCGCGAGAGCGCTTTTCAACACCCGATACGGTAACCATTTTCTTCTCCTTTCTTCCTTTTGCTTATCTTATATAGTATAGCACACCGAAAATCCTTTTGCAAGGGGCAAGAAAAAACCCGACCGGGTCGGGCTTTCTCTTTTTTGACGTTTTAACGCTCTTCGCGGAAATACGGCAGACCGAGCGAGGCAGGGGCCTGGTTGTTCTTGCTTCCCTTGATGCTGGTGAAGATCAGAACGACGATCGTCATCACATAGGGGATCAAATTGAAAAGCTCTTTCTGCGTACTGTTTCCGTTGAGATATTCGGCTACGATATACAGAGCAGCAAACACAAACGAGCCGAGGATACTGAGGTTCGGCTTCCACAGCGTAAAGATAACGAGGGCGATCGAAAGCCAGCCAAGCCCTTCGATGGTAGCCGCATTTTCCCAGCAGCCTTTATTAAGGTCCATAATATAAAAGACTCCGCCAAGACCCGCGATACCGCTTCCGATAAGGATCGCGCCGTATTTATACGCCGTTACGTTGATGCCTGCGGCATCCGCCGTTGCAGGATTTTCACCCACAGCGCGAAGATACAGCCCTGCGCGCGTCCGCTTTAAGAACCACGCGGCAAGAACGGCCACCACAATAGCCAAATACACATAGGCACCGTGAGAAAGAAAAATTTTCCCAATGGCACCAAGCGAATCCGCAAAAGGCAAGTGCTCTGAAACGATCTTACCCGCAATCTGCAAATTTGCTTGATCAATATCACCGTTTGCGACAAAAGTTTCCATAAAAAACTGGGTAAAGCCGTTTCCAAAGATCGTAACGGCAAGCCCCGTGATATTTTGGTTGCAACGCAGCGATACGGTCAAAAGGCCGTAGATCCCACCAAGAGCCGCCGCGAACAAAAAGCCAAGCAGCACGGAAAAAAGAATAAGAAGAAACCACGAAGCCTCACGGGGATCGGAAAGCGTGCGCATATACAATGTAATGGCATAGCAGCCCCCCGCCGTCCCCACGCACATAATGCCGGGGATACCGAGGTTTAAGTGACCCGCCTTTTCGGTGATGATCTCACCGACACACCCAAAAAGAAATACGGTTGAAAGCGCGATCGCGCCAACTAAAAAGGAAATCATGCGTCGCCCTCCTCATCCTTATTTTTTTCGTTGCTTTTTTTAAAAAAGTTTTTAATCCATTCCCAAAGCTTCTTAACCCCGTCAAAGGCCCCGTCACGGAAAATGACCCGATAGGAGATAAAGAAGGAAACGCTGATAACCGCAAAATACACAATACCGACAACAATATTGGAGATCGCGCCGCTGGTAAAGCCGAATTCGCTTCTGACCTTAACCATTCCTTTGGTGATGAAGGATATAAAGAAGCAAGAGGCAATCATCACAAGCGGATTGAAATTGGCGAGCCAAGCCGTCATAATGGCGGTAAAGCCCATGTTTTTGGCGGTATCCGCGGCAACCGTATGCTCGATAGCCCCACCGAGAAAGGCGCCGACAAGACCCGCAATCGCGCCCGACAAAATAAGCGTGCGAATGATGACCTTTTTCACGTTGATCCCGATGTAACGGGCGGTCTTGGTGCTTTCCCCAACGACCGAAATCTCATACCCTTGCTTACTGTATTTAAGGTATACGTGAATTGCGCCGGCAAGCAAGAAAAAGACGAGAATGGTCAAAAGATATTTGTTTCCAAGTTCCGGAATGTTTCCTTTTTCGATAGGTCTTAACATAGTCTCACCGTTTTTGAGCCAAATCGTAAGAAACATCCAAACCAAGCCTGAGGCAATGTAGTTCATCATCAAGGTGAAAAGCGATTCGTTGGTGTCGAAGAAAGCCTTGAAGATCGCGGGGATCAGCGCCCAAAGTGCACCGGCCAGAACACCGCTGACAAGGCCGAGGATCACAATAACGCTATCCGAAACCTTACCGCCAAGGTAAAACATACAGGCAACGTAGGCAAGGCACCCCACAAGGATCTGCCCGTTTCCGCCAAGGTTCCAGAACTTCATCTTAAAGGCAGGAACTAAGGCAAGCGAAACGCCGAGGAGAAGCGCCGTATCCTGCAAAAGGATCCATATACGGCGCGAAGAGCCTATCGCTCCTTCAAAAAGAAAGACGAAGAAATCGATCGAATTTTTCTTAGAAAGCAAAGAGCAGATAATGCCCCCCACCAAAAGGCCGAGAAAGATGGTGAGAGCGTATAGGATCACTTTCTTCTTTGGAGTCAAGCTGTCCCGTTTTACAATGTGAAAAAGCGGTTCTTTTTTGATATGCTCGGTTTGCTTCATGCTTCCTCCTCCTTCTTTTTGGATTTTACCATCAAAAGGCCGATCTCGTCCTTCTTGGCGGTACGGGCATCTACGACACCCGTGATCTTACCGCCGCTGATGACCATAATACGGTCGCAAAGCGCCAAAAGCACGTCAAGATCCTCGCCAACGAAGAGAACGGCCACACCCTTTTCCTTCTGCTTGGTGAGAAGATTGTAAATGGTGTAGGACGAATTGATATCCAAGCCCCGTACGGGGTAAGCCGCCATTAAGACGGCGGGGGCCGCCGCGATCTCACGCCCGACGAGAACCTTTTGTACGTTACCGCCCGAAAGCTTACGGACGGCGGTATGGCTGTCGGGGGTCGATACCTGTAGATCCTTGATGATGGTTTCGGCAAGCTCGGCGGGCTTATGACGGTCGACGAAGACCGACTTTCCGCGGCGGTAGCTGCGAAGCATCATGTTATCAACGATATCCATATTACCGACAAGGCCCATCCCGAGGCGGTCCTCGGGTACGAAGGAAAGGCGAACGCCCAGCTCACGGATCTGAAGCGGCGTTTTATCGCGCAGGCTCATCACGTCATCCTCATTGAAAAGAACCTTGCCGGCATTCACGAGGTTGCGGATCTCCTTATTGCTCTTCCCGTCAAAGCTGACCGGTGAGCCATCCTCATAATGGAATTTACCGGCGGCGGCAAGGGCTTTGACCTCGGCAAGCGTTTTGTGATAAAAGGATACGGGAAGATTCTTTTTCGGACGGGTAAAAATGACCTCGCCCGATTCAAGCTGCTTTAATCCCGCAATGGACTCAAGAAGCTCACGCTGGCCCGATCCCGCAATACCCGCGATACCGAGGATCTCGCCGGACCGCGCCGTAAAGTTGATATCGTGCAGAACCTCTACGCCTTCCGCGTTCACGAGGGAAAGATTCTTGATCTCAAGCCTATCCGCTACCCCTCGAGGCATCGGGCGGTCAATATTCAGCTCGATCTTCTGACCGACCATCATCTCGGTCAGCGCTTGCTCATTGGTATCGGCGGTGTTGACGGTGGCGATATGCTCACCCTTGCGAAGGACGGCTACGCGATCCGATATCTCCATAACCTCGTTGAGCTTATGGGTGATGATAACGATCGACTTCCCGTCTTCGCGCATGGCGCGCAGAACGTTGAAAAGCATACGGATCTCCTGGGGGGTGAGAACCGCCGTCGGCTCGTCAAGGATCAGAATATCCGCACCACGGTAGAGCACCTTAATGATCTCTACCGTCTGCTTTTCGGAAACCGACATCTCGTGGATCTTTTTATCGGGATCTATATGGAAACCGTATTTTTCACTCATGGCGAGAATACGGGCTTTGGCCTCTTTTAAATTGTATTTACCGTCCTCAACCCCCAAAACGATGTTTTCGGTGGCCGAAAAGACGTCGATCAGCTTAAAATGCTGATGGATCATACCGATCTTATAGGAAAAAGCGTCACGGGGAGAGGTGATCTTAGCCTCTTCGCCGTTAATAAGGATCTTACCCGCATCGGGATAATAGATCCCCGCGATCATATTCATCAGGGTGGTTTTTCCGCACCCGTTTTCGCCAAGGACCGAAAGGATCTCGCCCTTGCGAATATCCATGGTTACGTTGTGATTGGCGATTACCTTGCCGAAGGTTTTGGTAATGCCCTGCAGCTCAATAATAGGTTGTTTTTCCACGATTTGTCCTCCGTAAAGGGAAATAGGTCGGGGGGCTAAAAGACGGCATAAGGCGGAGCCAAGGCTCCGCCATTATGCTTTTAACGTTATGCTTTTTTATTCAAACTCCGGAATGTTATCAACGTTGGAGCCGATGGTGATACCGTCGATGTCGATATCGAAGTAGGGGGCCGAGCGATAGAAGCTCTCGGCAAAGTAGGTAACGCCGTTTTCGGTCTTGATGACCTCGGTTTCGGGAATGAAATCGCCCGCATCGTCAACGTCAGCCTTGTAGGTGGTGAGGTGCTGGCCGTCAACGGTGAACTTCGAGCAATCGAAGACCTTCAGGGTACCGTCGTTCAGCTTGGCCTTGACTTCGTTGAGCTTAGCCTGGGTGCCCTCGGCGGCAGCGTCGCCAAGAACCGTGATCTCGACCGAGCCGGTCGCGATAGTACCGGTGTAGTCAGCCATGATGTCCTCGCCGTTGATAACGCAATCGAGCATGTACTCGAAGTAGGGGACCCAGTTGATCTTGGAAGCGATGATGAAGGTGTTTTCCTTACCGGTGGTGCCGTTGTAAGCAACGTTGGGGATACCGGCAGTCTCACAGGCATTGGGGGCACCCATCGAGTCGGCGTGCTGCGAGATCAGCTTGCAGCCGGCGTCAATCAGAGCCTCGGCGGCAGTCTTTTCTCTCAGCGGGCTGTACCAAGAGTTGGTGAAGCGAACTTCCATCGTGGCATTGGGAACGATGGACTGAACGCCCAGGAAGAAGGAGGTGTAACCCGATTTAACCTCGGCATAGGGGAAAGCGCCGACGTAGCCGATCTTGGCGTTGGCATCGCTGACGTTGCCCTCGGCATCACCGTAAAGCTCAACAAGCTTCATACCGGCGGCAACACCGGCAAGGTAACGGCCCTCGTAGATCGAGGCAAAGGCGTTCTGGAAGTTAGAAAGGTTCTCGGTGTGAGCGCGCGTACCGGTGGCGTGGCAGAACTGAACCTCCGGGAACTCCTCGGCAGCCTGAATCATAAACGACTCATGACCGAAGGAGTCGGCAAAGATGATGTCAAATCCTTCATCGGCAAAGTTGGCAGCCTCGTTATAGCACTCGGTGCCTTCGGGAATATTGACGATGATCTTGTAGTTCTCCTCTTTCAGGCCCTTGTTCTGGCAAGCCTGCTTGAAAGCATCGATAAAGTTTTTGTCATAGGTAGAATCTGTGCCGTGAAGGGCAATCAGAGCAGCCTTGACATCGCCAGGGTTTTTGCCGCCGCAGGATGCAAACATCAGCATACCGGTAGCGAGCATGGCAACGACCAGGATCAAAGAAAGAATTCTTTTCATTTTGGGTTTCCTCCGCTTTTTTGTTTTTTATTTACAGGGCTTTGCCCTTGTAACCGTTTTTGGCCGATTTAATCGGCAAAGGTGATGCCCTCCGTAGGGCTCATTTTCACGATCTTAGCAAGCGATTCGATCCGCAGCCCTTCGGCGCGCAGCTTGTCCCCGCCGCCTTGATACTGCTTTTCGATCACGATCGCCGCGCCGACAGCCACGGCACCCGCCTGCTTTACGATATCGCAAAGACCGACAAGGGCCGCCCCGCGGGCCAAAAAATCGTCTACGATCAGAACGCGCTCACCCGCCTTGAGGTATTCGGCGCCGACCGTCGCGAAATAGGTGTTTCCGTGGGTAAAGGAGGTGACCTTTGAGGAATAGGTCTTCCCGGTTTGGGTAGAAGCAGGGCTCTTTTTGGCGATAAGAAGCGGTACGCCGAGCGCGGCGGCCGCCGGCACCGACATAATGATGCCCGAGGATTCGAGCGTTAAGACCTTATCGACCTTGTCCTCTTTGAAAAGGCGCGCGATCTCCTGCCCGATCTCTAACATAAAGGCGGCGTCAACCTGCTGGTTCAAAAAGCTGCCAACCTTTAAGATATCCTCGGTCAGTACAACGCCCTCGCGGCGGATCTTCTCTTCCAGTGCCTTCATAGCTCCCCCAAAAATCAAAAAAAGCAGACGCCCCGTTGTACCGTGCGACTGCCAAAAACCCCTAAACAAATAAAGAAAAAAGAAGGGGAACCAATAGTCGCATCTTTGGCGTGCGGTAGAAACGTTCGGGCCGATATTCCGAATTTATATTGGATTTCTTCTGCTTCTGTAACTTGCTTCTTATTGTACACGATTTGTTCAAAAAAAGCAAGCCCTTTTTCGGGAAATATCCCCCTTTTTTTCACCCTTTTTTCGTAAAGAATAACAAAAAGCCGATGAAATAACCGTTTTTACGGCTTTTTTATTTTCGTTTTTTTCTTCTTATTATTTTATAAAAAGCGTTTTTTCACAAGAATTCGGGCTCGTTGGGTATACGTCGGGCCAACGAAAGGTTCTTGTAGGCCACCTCTCCGCTTACCTCGCGAATCACACGGATAAAGGGCGGCAGAGAAAAGGCGGCCTCCTCGGTGGGAAGCTCCACCTCCAAAACAGCGCTTCTTTGCCAGAAGGGGTAGATATCCACCTCCAACAGGCGCCCGCCGTACGGAATGCAATACCGCTTCTTTTCAATGGGGGAAAGCGCCCCGTCCGCAAGGCGCAAGAGCGCCTCGTATTCCTCTTTCCCGATCTGCCGCTCCTCCTCAATACAGGATAGATCGGTAAGGCGGGTCTTTTTGGTCTCGGTATAGCCAACCTCGCCGCCGTGCGCACGCCGCCGCACACGATGGGTAAGCCCACCTCGGGATACGAGATAGGTTTGCAGGATCTCGTCGCAAAAAGCCCCTTCCATTGAAAGAAGATCGGCCTCTTTCGGCATCTCGATCAAAAATTTCCGTTCTATTTCAAAGGGTCTTTTCTCTTCCATACGGTATCTCCCCAAAGGCTGACGGCCTCTTCTTTGTCCGAATTCTTCTATCATTATACTACGTCGCTTCCCAAAACGCAAGAAAAACCGTTTCCGCGGCGCATTCGCCCCGAAAACGTTCTTTTTGCAAAAAAACGAAAAATAACCGAAAAGGTGATTGACACCGACCGAAAAATATGGTATACTCTTTTGCGTTATTGGGATATAGCCAAGCGGTTAAGGCACCAGACTTTGACTCTGGCATTTCGTTGGTTCAAATCCAACTATCCCAGCCAACCAAAAGGGCACGCTTCGGCGTGCCCTTTTGGTTGGTTGGGATAATTCCACTTTTGAAGCAAGCTCTTGCACGGCAAGGGCGTTGGTTCACATTCTCGGCGCAGAGCGACGATAGCTTGCTGATCGGCGGCAAGCCGAAGAATCTTCGCCACAGGCGAATACCCAACTATCCCAATCGCTGATTCAAACGAAAGCCAAAGGCACGCTTCGGCGTGCCCTTTTGGTTGGTTGGGATAATTCCACTTTTGAAGCAAGCTCTTGCATGGCAAGAGCGTTGGTTCACATTTGAGCCGAAAGAACATCGCCCGCTCGCGAGGCGATTTCTCGGCGAAAAATCTTGCTCTCCGCGAGCGCGCCGCCGTGGTGGCGCCGCCCCTTGGCTTACTTCGACGGTGTCGAAGTGCTCGCAGAGCAACCTGCGCGTGCCTCGCTTGTGCAAGCTCAGACTCGTGCACGCTTGGTTATCTGCCACAGGCGAATACCCAACTATTTCAGCTAATAAACAAAGAAAGTTTGTCTGCTGACAAACGTTCTTTGTTTGTTTATCCAAGCCGCTCTTGTATCTTATCGTGAGTCTGCGTTCATTCCAACGGCATTCTTTTTTCTTCTATATCTAATTCTCCAAACAAGGATTCCATTGGCACATCAAGTATTTTTGATATTACAAATATCTCCTTGTCGGTTGCGCTTCGCACTTGCCCCTCAAGCTTTGAATAGCTGGTTGGATTAATATCGCACTCCATTACTTGCATTTTTGCAATAAAATCCTTTTGCTTGATTCCCTTGTCTTTCCTCAATTGCTCGATTTTCTTGCCAACCATATTGGCATTTCCATATTCTTTTTTGCGAACTTTCATAAAAAGCCTTCTTTTTTTATTCTTTTTTGGAATTATATATCGAAAAAGCCTTGACAAAATTCCGAATTGGAATTATAATGCATATAATTCCGATTTGGAATAATAACATTAAGGAGAGAACCTCTATGGAAAACAACAAGTACTTAACCTTAGCACGTCAGGCGCGCGCAGAAGGTAACAGTGAAGATGCAAAAACCTACTACAACAAGGCCAGAGAAGAAAATCCCGATGACGGCGAAGCAAAATTTTTCTATGCTTTTTATGCATTGTATGAAGGCCAAAACGGAGAAATCCCCAAGAGATTTTCTAACGTATGCCAGGTAGTTTTATCGGCAATCAAGATGGTAAAAAATTCCGACGCTTCGGTGACAGAGCAGTATGCAACCATTTCCGAAATAGTGAATGCATTTATTCCGGAGGCATGGTCCTTGAACAGATATATGAACAAAAAGAACCACGAAACCAAGGTCGGAGATTCTTACGTTAAGGTGTTTGATCAGAACGCAATCGTTTCCACTTGTAAGAATGGTATGTTTGCAATACGCGATCTTGGTAACGAAATCGAAAAGCTTTATAACGGCGATAACGGCGCTATAGCAATTGCTGTATTGGCTTGGAAAGAATACGTATCGCTCGCACAGAAGTGGTACGCTTATCCTCCTAAGGGAGAGGCTGAGTTCTACGCTGAAAAGATTAAGAAGGTCGATCCTTCCTATGAAATGCCTAAGAAGGCCGGCTGTATCTCTTTCTCAGATAAGAAGAACTAATGTCATCTATTCAAGCGGATGTTCATCTTTGCCGAAAGGAATATGCAAAACAGAGAAAACTTGAGCAATTCATCTGCCGAAGGCAATTTAAAAGGCCAGATACAAAAAAGTGGCACGTAATCTTATTGTTTTCTACTATACCGTTACTGTTGCTTTGTGCAATTCTTTTCTCATTTGTTTGGCAGAAGACTTCTACAGTGCATAGTATACTCGTGTTTCTCCTTTTGCTTCTTTTCATATTCGAATTATATGTAAGATTCTGTTTGGTTCAAACAGTGAAATGCTATCAGCATTATGCAAAAGAGGAAACTCGGCAAAGATGCATGTGTGTTCCGTCTTGCAGTGAATATGCAATACTTTGCCTTGAAAAAATATTTCCTTTGGTCATTGCCTTGATAAAAATACGAATAAGATTATATAAGACATGCAAGGGGGAAGATTACAAGCTGGATTTTCCATTTAAAAAAATGAACTTCGAGTTTGAAAAGAAATATCTCAGTTGAATATTACTTAAGCTATTTTACGGAAGGAATCCACGCCTTTGGCATTAGTATGATTTCAGTAATGATGTGACACCCGTGACAATAATTCAAAATTAAAATTAACTGAATTATTAAAACAAGTTGACATTTTCTTCGTTTTTTTCCTTATTTAGACACCTTTTCGCACGTTTATCGCAACAAAAAAGGACTGCACACGCAGTCCTTTTTTGTTGGTTGGGATAATTCCACTTTTGAAGCAAGCTCTTGCATGGCAAGAGCTTTGGTGGTAGCGCCCCCTACAAGACGGGTTCCCCTACACCGCCGCGGCACCACAGAAGGAATAACATTGACAAAGAAAGCCTTGTATGCTATAATTTTATTAAGCAAAAGCAAAAAGAAAGGCGGTAAAATTATGAAAAAATTTCTTTGTGTGATTCTTTCGCTCGTTTGCCTGTTTTCCTTATCCTCTTGCGCGCTTTTGGAATTGATTTTCGGGCCCGAAAGCATAGATACGGCGCCCTATATCTACGCGGACGAATACCTGCCCTTTACCGATGACAGCAAGATCGTGAAATACGACAGTAAAACGTTGAAGCTTACGGAAAATCTGCCGATCATCGACGGGGCGACGGCGGCCTTCCCGGTTTATTCCGCCTTTGTCAACGCGGTCTACCCCAACACGACCACGCTTTATGACGGGGTATTTGAATATAACAACACGGTCGGCGGCTACGAAAAGCTGGCCGAGAAAAAGACCGATATCTTTATTGGCGCCGCCCCCTCGGCCGAGCAGATAGCCTACGCCGAAGAATGCGGCACGACCTTTACGTACACACAGCTTGGCTGGGAAGCGTTCGTGTTCTTCGTGCATAAGGATAATCCCGTCACCTCGCTCACAGCCGAACAGATCCGAAAGATCTATTCCGGAGAGATCACCAACTGGAGCGAGGTCGGCGGAAACGACGAGGAGATCGTCCCCTTTCAGCGAAACGAGGGGAGCGGAAGCCAAAGCATGATGCTTCGCTTTATGGGGAACGTCCCCATGCTTGAACCCGACACAGAAGAGCTTATCGGGTTTATGGGCGGCATTATTGAGCAAGTGGCGACCTATAAAAACCAAACCAGCTCGATCGGCTACTCCTTCCGTTATTACATCGAAGGCATTGTTAAGCACCCCGATATCAAGATGATCGCGGTCAACGGCGTGGCGCCAAGCGCCGCAAGCATACGGCACAACATCTATCCGATCATTGCCCCGGTCTATGCCGTTACCTACGAAGGCAACGAAAACCCCAACGTAGACGCGCTGATCAACTGGATGCTTTCGGATGAAGGACAGTATATCATCGAGGAAAGCGGCTACGTCGGTATAAATCCGTAAAGAGTTATTCAATAGGAGCTAATGAAATGAAAGAGCAGCTTACGCTACAAGCAAGGGCGGTTATGGCAGAGCTTTGCGAGGCGGCAAAGCTTGGGGCGGGCGATATCGTGGTGATCGGATGCTCCACGAGTGAGATCGTGGGATCCCGGATCGGGACCGATTCTGACCCCGAGGTAGCCAAGACCGTATTTGAAGCCCTTTACGCGGTTGCAAAAGAATACCGTATCCATCTTGCTTTTCAGTGCTGCGAGCATCTGAACCGCGCGATCGTCATAGAGCGGGAGGCCCTTCCGTTTGCGGAAGCGGTTAACGTCATACCGCAACCAAAGGCAGGCGGATCTATGGCTACGGCGGCCTACGCCCGATTTAAGTGCCCCGTGGTCGTAGAAGAGATTCGAGCCGATGCCGGCATTGATATCGGCTTCACCTTGATCGGCATGCATCTGAAAAGGGTGGCGGTCCCGCTTCGGCTCACCAACAATAAGATCGGCGAAGCAACCGTTCTGGCCGCCCGTACCCGCCCGAAGTTCATCGGCGGTAGCCGGGCCGTCTATAACGAAGAGCTGCTGTGACACAGGCAGCGTAAAAACCTTTGTATGCTTTTGAGAAAAGGACTGCGCAAGCAGTCCTTTTTGCTCTTTTTCCTTTCGCCTTTTCTGCTTTTTCTTGTTTTTTCGGTGCTTTCGTGTTATAATGCTTTTGAAAAAGACCCTCCCCGCCCCGACAAAGCGTATTTCGACCCCGTAAACTACCCGATGGGAACCGAGGCGCTACCAATCGCGAGGGTCTGTATACCGTCTCCTATGGGAAGGGGGCTTAGCCCTTCGTGACAAAAACGAGGATAGGGGGAAAACGCGACTTGAAGGCGATTTTTTTGGATATTGACAACACGCTGTTAAGCTTTGACGAATACGTGAAGGACGCGATGAAAAGCGGCTTTCCGAAATTCGGGATCGATCGGTATGAAGACGGGATGTTCGCCGTATTCAACCGAATCAACAGCGGCTTATGGCAATCGCTGGAGCGGGGCGAGATCGATTTCGAGGAATTGAAGAAAAACCGCTGGAACCTGATCTTTGCAGAGCTTGGGATAAAGGCAGACGGCGAAGCCTTTGAAGCATACTTTCGGGATCGCTTGTTTGACAGCGCCATTCCCGAAAACGGCGCCATGGAGCTTTTGCGCTATCTTAGCCAAAAATATATTCTTTGCGCCGCCAGCAACGGCCCGTATCACCAACAGGTAAATCGGCTGAAAATAAGCGGGATGCTCCCGTATTTTTCGCATCTGTTTATCTCTGAGGAGATCGGCTTTCAAAAGCCGAGCGAGGACTTTTTCCGCATCTGTATGCAGCGCTTGAATGAAACCGCCGCGCAAGAGATCCTGCCTTGCGAGGTCACGGTGATCGGCGACTCGCTTTCCTCCGATATGGCGGGGGGGATCCGCTTCGGCATGCAGACCTGCTTCTATAACCCCACAAAAAAGCCGATCCCTACCGACTTGGCGATCACCTATAACGTCAGATCGTTAAAGGAGATCGAGCGCATTCTTTGATCCTGGCGGCAAGGGGCCAGCTTCCCAAAGCCACAGCAAAAATCATAAATCTCTTATTATATTGAAAGAAGGAACAGACATGGCAATCACGATCTACGACGTACGAAGCGTGGAGGGCGACAGCGCCTTTTTGCTGGACGACGGGAAAGTGAGCATCTTGCACGACGTGGGCTTCGGCTTTTCGGGGCACGGCGTTGCCGAAAAGATCAAGGCGGTTCTCGGTGAGCGCCCGCTTGATTTCATTTTTCTTTCGCACTCGCACTACGATCATGCCCTCGGCTGCGCCGCCGTTTTGCGGCATTATCCCGATGCCACGGTGGTGGCGGGCGAATACGCCGCGGGCATCTTTAAGCGGGACGGCGCCAAGCGGGTGATGCGTGAGCTGGATTCCAAGCACGCCGAAAAGTGCGGCATCACCGATTATGAATTTCTGGGTGACGAGCTGCGGGTCGATATCCCCGTCAACGAGGGGGATACCGTCAAGGCGGGCGATCTTTCCTTTACAGTGCTTGCCCTGCCGGGGCACACGCGCTGCTCGGTCGGCTTCTTCTCGGAAGCGGAAGGGCTTCTCCTTTCCTGCGAAACGCTCGGCGTTTACGATGGGGATAAGACCATCGTTCCCTCTTACCTCGTCAGCTACGCCGATTCGATCGCCTCGATCGAAAAGGTCGAAAAGCTGCCCGTCAAGCGTATGGTCGCGCCCCATTACGGCCCGCTTGACGAAGAAATGACCCGCTTCTTCTTAACGCATATGAAGGAAGCCGCCCAAAAGACGGCCGCCGATATCCAAAAAGCCCTCTCGGCCGGCAAGACGGTGGAGGAGATCACCGAGGAGTTCAAGGCCGAATATTGGCACGGCTATATCAAAACCGTCTCCCCCGAGGACGCCATCAACCTCAATACCTCTATTATGATCAACCTTATCAATAAGGAATTGCTCGGGGCGCAGTAAGCGAGACCACGAGGAAACCCCGTTTTTTCGACAAAAAGGACAGAGAATTTTAGCTTCTCTGTCCTCTTTTCTTGACAGCAAACCGAAAATGTGATAAACTGTAATCGTCACATGAATTGCATATATTTATCCCCAAAACGGGAAAATACTTTGGTAAAAAGTGTTTTCTCTCTTTTCTCATTCCGTTATTGGGGAGCAATTCGTGTGACAACAATTGAGGGGGGAAGCATTTTTTCGGTGCGTTCCTTTTGGGGCGCACTTTTTATATGGCGATGACGTGAACGTATGAATATAGGTATTTTCGAAACAGTGACAGATATCAGTGGCGTAGAGATCACGCCCAAAGAGCCCACCGCTTGCCTCGGCAACGGAGCGCAAGGCTATGAATGCTGCTGCGACGAATGCGACTACTATTTGCTTTGCTTCCCCGAATTTGACCTGAAAAGTAAAGAAGAAAGCAACGACACACGACCGCTTACTATATAAACGCTCAAATCATTGTTTTTATAAAAACCTAAATTTGTTTCGGTATAAGTTTGAGCCGACGAAAGCATACGGCCTTGGCCGATGCCATACACGGTGTTGCCGTGATTCCATTCAACGCCCTCGGGCGTTGATGCCATGCCAAGCCTCCTTCGTCGGCTTGGATAAAAAAATAACGGCTTCATTATGAAGCCGTTATTTTTTTGGTGGAGACAATAGGAGTTGAACCTATGACCTCATGCATGTCAAGCATGCGCTCTAACCAACTGAGCTATGCCTCCGAACAGATGATAGTATAGCACACTTTTTCGGAATATGCAAGGGGTTTTTGAAATTTTTTCATTTTTCTTTTCCAGAGGGCGCGAAACCATGCAAAGGGTTGACATTTCAACAAGAATGTAGTATAATAAATTGATTTTTGTTCACTTTAAAATCCAAAATAAAAAAGGAACTCTTATTATGAAACAGAAAAATTATCCGTTATACGAGACCACGGTCTTCCGTGATTTTCGTATTATGACCGAAAACGTTGCCAAGAAATTCCCGAATAAACCCGCGGTATCCTACAAAAAGAACCCGCACGACAAGGAATGGGCCACCAAGACCTACGAGGAAGCCAAGTGCGACCAGCGTGACCTCGGCACCGCCCTTTTGGCGCTGGGTCTTACCGACAAGCGCGTAGCTATCATCGGCGCCGCCTCTTACTCTTGGATGATCTCGTATTTCTCCTTAATGTCTGTCGGCGCGGTCACCGTCCCGATCGATAAAGAGTTGCCGCCCGAGGATATGGCGTATATCCTTCGCAGCGCCGAATGCTCTTACGCTTTCGTAGGCGAAGAGAGCTTAGAAAAGGCTCAAAAGGCGATCGAAGGGTTAGACATCACCCTGCTTTCGCTTTCCGAGGACAATATGACCGAAGAAGGCTTTGGCGGCCTTATCAAGCGCGGCGGTGCCCTGTTTGCGGGCGGCGACAACGCCTATTACGATTACGAGATCGACCCCGACCGTCTTTCCACCATCGTCTTTACCTCAGGTACCACGGGCTCCGGCAAGGGCGTTATGCTCTCGCAGACCAACATCGTTTCGGATATGACGCAGGGTATGTACAACTTCGCCATTACCCCCCGCACGATGTGCGTGCTTCCCCCGCATCACACCTTCTGCTCGACCGTCAACTTCGTCGGTCATTTCGCGCAGGGCTCGGAGATCTGCATCTCCAGCGGTCTTCGCTATCTGCTTGGCGAGTTAAAGGAAGTCCAGCCGACGCACCTTATCCTTGTCCCGCTGTTCGTTGAGACCTTCTACAAGCGCATCTGGGCCACCGCCGAAAAGGAAGGCAAGGCCAAGCTGCTTCGTAAAATGATGAAGGTTTCCAACGCCCTTCGCAAGGTGGGGATCGACCTGCGTCGCAAGCTTTTCTCCAGCGTGCTTTCGGCTTTTGGCGGAAAGCTGGAGATGGTTATTTGCGGCGGCGCTGCCTTAAATCAGGATATCATCGACACCTTTGACGCGATCGGCCTTACCATTCTGAACGGCTACGGCATCACCGAGTGCGCGCCGCTTATCTCCTGCAACCGCAACAAGTTCCAGAAGGCAGGCAGCGTCGGCACCCCGATCATTGGCGAGCAGGTACGCATCGACAACCCCGACGAAAACGGCGAGGGCGAGATCTGCGTAAAGGGCCCGAACGTTATGATGGGCTACTACAACAATCCCGAGGCGACCGCTGAGGTCTTTGACGAGGATGGCTGGTTCCACACCGGCGACTACGGGCGCCTTGACGAAGAGGGCTGGATCTATATCACCGGCCGTCTTAAAAACCTTATCATCTTCTCGAACGGAAAGAACGTATACCCTGAGGAGATCGAATGTGAGCTTTCGCGCGTACGCGGGGTCAACGAGGCCGTCGTTTACGCCGGCGAAAGCAAGAGCCGCCCCGAGCTTGAGGTAATCGTAGCCGAGATCTATCCCGACTTTGAGATGCTCACCGCTGATGGAGTTACCGACGTGCAGAAGTACTTTGAAGAAGAGGTCCGCAAGATCAACGCCCGTACCGTTTCCTACAAGGCGGTCGGCAAGGTCAAGATCCGTAATGAGGAGTTTGAAAAGAACACCTCGAAGAAGATCAAGCGCTTCGTTCTCGATAAATCCATCGACTGATTATTTTAGGACGCGTAAGGAGAGCTTTCTATGAAATTCTCGTTATTTACCTTCGGCAGCGGCGCCAAGACCTACATAGAGCAGGTCTTCGGCTCTGAGAACAAATGATGCAAAGTATGGTTTACTATTCGCCCTGTTCTGACTACGAGAGCGGGCACATTGAAGAAGCTTTTCGCTCCTTGCTGATTGAAACGGGCGCACTCTCCTGGGTAAACGAGGGAATGAAGATCGCCGTTAAGGTCAATCTCGTTGCCCCCATGAAGCCCGAAAGCGCCGCCGTGACGCATCCTTCACTCGTTCGCGCCCTTTGCGCCCTGCTTATCGAGCGGGGCGCCGAGGTCACGGTGGGGGATAGCCCCGGAGGGCCCTTTACGGCGGTTTGGCTTTCACAGGTCTACCGCGCATCGGGTATGCACGCGGTCGAAGAGGTCGGCGCGAAGCTGAACGACGATTTTTCGATTGAAGAGGTCCCCTTTGAAGAGGGGCGCGAGATCCGCCGCATCTCGGTGGCCGCTTGGCTGCGCAAGGCGGACGCCGTAATCAATTTCGCCAAGCTGAAGACTCACGGTATGATGGGTTATTCGGGCGCGGTGAAAAACCTTTTCGGTATCATTCCCGGCACGATGAAGCTGGAGTATCATTTCACCCATGCGGACGAAGGTCGATTTGCCGATATGCTGATCGATCTTAACGAATTTCTCCCCTGCCGCCTTTCCTTGATCGACGCCGTCGTCGGGATGGAAGGAAACGGCCCCACGGCGGGCTCTCCCCGCAAGGTCGGCGTGCTGCTGGCCTCCCCCTCTCCCTACGCCTTAGACCTTGCCGCCCTTTCGCTGATCGGGCTTAACAAGAACGAGGTCCCCACCGTTACGAACGCCGTCAAGCGTGGGCTTCTTGACGAAGAAGAAACGCCCCCCGAAGGGCTTTCGGAATTCCGCGTAGATGATTTTCAGCTGATTACCGAGCGGCATAGCCTGCAATTTGCCAATCAGCTACCCGGTATTCTCGGTAAGTGGCTTGGGAAAATTGCCGAGAAGGCGCTGGCCTCCCGCCCGACTCCCGAAAAGGATGCGTGCATCGGCTGCAAAAAATGCGCCGAGGTCTGCCCTGCCAAGGCGATCGTGATGAAGGATAAGCGGCCGAGGATCGACCGCAGCCTTTGCATCCGTTGCTTCTGTTGCCAGGAATTCTGCCCCGTGGGCGCGATGAAGGTCAAGCGCACGGCGCTTGCCAAAATCTTAACGCACCAAAAGAGAAAATAAAGAAAAGAGGAACCGATAAAGCATCGGTTCCTCTTTTCTTTTTCGGTTTCACCCAAATCAACAAAAAGGGCGCCGTAGATTTGGAGGAAAAATTGTCGTTCTTCGGGCGTGAGGCGTACAACGGTACGTCGAGCCCGAAGAACGGCGATAGAAAAGGAATACAAAAAAAGACGGCAGAAAACCAACGGCTTTCAACCTTAAAAACAACCGAATACCGAAGATGTAAAAAAGGGACCATATGCAAAAACATATAATCCCTTTTCCTTTTCGATTTCGCCCAAATCAACAAGCCCAAGACGTACGGATTTGATGCAGAAATGCCCGTTCTTTGATTGATAGACGTATACTATACGTCGAAATCAAAGAACGGGGATAGCAAACAAATTTGATTTTTTGGAAGAAAAACGAATGTTTTTCAACCTTAAAAATGGTAAGAAGGAATACAAAAGCAAAAAATTTTTAAAAAGAAAAAGGGATTGCGATGCAAAGCATTACAAACCCTTTTGTTTGCGATTATGCGCAAATACGAGGTCGGGGCGCACAGATTTAGAGCAGAAATCATCGTTTGCTCTCCGAAGGCGTACAAAAGTACGTCGAGAGGGAACAAACGGTGATCGCAAATAAAAAATATAATCAAAATGAGGAAAAACGAACGTTTTTCAACCTAAAACTCGTTAGAAAGAACGCAAAGGCAATAAAATTCTTAAAGTAAAAAAGGGAAGGCGAAGCAGAGCAACACCAATCCCTTTTTTATTTGCGATTATGCCTAAATATGAAGCCACTCAAAGATCCTTTAGGACCTTAACGGCGATCCCCTGTATCTCACAGTCGGGAACGTAGATATCGTCCATAATCTTGTTTTCGGGATGCAGACGGATGCGATGGCGCTCGGGCTCCGGGTAATAGCGCTTTAAGGTCGCCTCATCCTCCACGAGCGCGACGACGATCTCACCGGGCTCGGCCGTTTGCTGGCGGCGAATGAGGACGTAATCGCCGTTGCTGATACCAACGTCGATCATCGAATAGCCGTTGGCGCGCAGCATATAAAAATCGCCCGTACCGAAAAGAACGGCGGGAAGCTGCACGTATTCCTCAATATTCTCTTCGGCATAGATCGGGAGGCCGCAAGAGACCGCGCCAAGGATCGGAACCCTTATAAAATCACGGCGCATCTGGCGCGCGTTTTCGGTCACGTAGCTGCGCCGACCGCCGCTTCTTACCCGCCCGTCGGTGATCATATCGGTAAGATAGCGCTGTACCGTAGAGCGCGGGATCCCCGTCGCCTCCGCGATCTCACGCACGGTGGGGGAAAAGCCGTTGCTTTCGGTATAGCTGTCGATAAAGTTCATAATAACGCAAAAGAATTGCTCGTCCTTCGTTCTCATAGCGAACCTCTTTTTTGATTTGGGACATAAAGCCCACTTTGGGATTATTATAGCACAGCGCCCCCCACCTGTCAAGCCCCCGATTTATTTTTTTCAAAAACGCAGGCAAACGATTGCGCCAAAAGAAAAAATATGGTACAATAAAAGTACCACGAGGAAAAGAGGTTATCTTATGTCGCTTATTAAAGGAATCCGTTACGCGCACGTAGCGATTGTTGCCAAGGATTTTGAAAAATCGCTTGCCTTTTACCAAGCGCTCGGCTTCACCCCTTACGTCAGCTGGGGCGAAGGAAAAGAAAAGATTATGCTGCTCGATATCGGTGACGGCGGCAAGCTGGAGCTGTTTGCCAAGGGCTCGGATGAATATAGCGCGATGGGAAAATGGCTACACGTCGCCTTTGCGGTTGAAAACGTGGATGAAGCGTATCAGCGCGCCTTAGATGCCGGCGCGAAATCCATCATCCCCCCGAAGGATATGCCGCTTGAATCCTCCCCGAAAAAGATCACCCTGCGCCTTGCCTTTGTGGAGGGGCCGGACGGTGAGCAGATCGAATTCTGCAAGGAAAAGGCCTACGGCTTTTAATTTTAAAAACTTTTTAAAAAATTCGGAAAGCTCTTGTTTTTTATCCGAAAAAACAATATACTAAAAGTAACAAATAAGAAGGAGGCATCACCATGGCAAAGAAAAAAACCATCACCGCAGCGTACGAAGCTCTACCGAAGCTCTTAAAGGTCCTTTTGCAGCTTTTTTTCGGTGTTTTCATCGGGGGCATCTACCGCGTTCTCCGCTTCCTTGAAAAAGGAAACGTCGTTACCCTGATCGTCGGGCTGCTCGTTCTCTTCACCGGTATCGGAAACGTTATTATCTGGATCGTTGACCTTTTCACCGAGATCACGGCCGATAAGATCACCGTCTTCGCCGATTGATTTTCTTGCGATAAGTAGGTATCTTTCATAAAAAAACAGGGCGCACCGATTCGGTGCGCCCTATTCTTTTATATCGCCTTACAAATTCAGAAAAACAAGCGCTACCGCGCCAATGGCAAGCCCCGTTAGCGAGGTAGATCCGTGCTTCAACGCCCCAAGCATCCCCACCGTAAAGGCGGTGTATCCGAACCCGTAGATCAAAGAATACGGAAGGATGCCGACGTCAAAGGAAAAATCAAAGACGAAAAGCGCAAGCCAGCCAAGCGAGGCGGAGCAGGAAGCAAGCAGGTTATAAAAGCAGGTTACGTGGCTTCGTTCGCGGTTGCGCTGATTATACAGCCTACTGTCAACGGTTATCATGGCCGAAAAGGTCATCGCCATTATAAGATATAAGACGTTCATATTCCCTCCGAACGGTATCGTTGATCTGTCCAAATAAGATTGTAGCACATTTCAAAAAATGCAAGCCCGAATGAAAAAAGTTTTTCGGTTTCGTAAGCACCGTGGGGGGCGCCTTGCGCCCTTTTTGATAAGCTTGCCTTTAAGGATTCCAAAAAAAGAAAAAAGAAAAGCCGCAACCACGGCTTTTCTTTTTGTATCGTTTTCTTTACTTTTTGGTTATTCACCGTGGAACAATGGGGGTATCCTTGTCCTCGCAGATAACATCCAACGAATACTTTCCTTTAAGTGGATCACCGGGGGTCATCCACTTTCCGTTGGTAAAATCGGGGAAGGAAACGGGGGCGCCGCCCTTGGCGATCGATTCCTCAGATAGCGGACCGATGGCCATCCAGGCAACCGTATCGTAGGCATTAATCGGGGTATCCGTGCCCATCTTCACCGCCTCAATGAAGGCTCGGCACGCAAGATAATCCGCCCCATCGTGGGGACCTATCACACCGCCCTTTTGATATTCGCGATGCAGTGGATGCTCGTATTTTTCGAAAAAATCCTGCTCGTTATCAAAGACGCCCTCCTTCATTCCCTCCAAGAAGTAGGTAGCCTTTTCGCGGCAGCTTTCGATGCAGCAGCCCTTAGTGCCGCGCACCTCAAAGCTACGGCTACGGTAGGGCCTTGGCAGGGTCATATCCAGCGTCAGAAGGATCGTCTCTCCTCCCGAGCAGTGCAACACCGTATTGACGATATCGCCAAGGCGGAAGCAAAGCCCGTGAACGGGAATATCCGCAGGCACGTGGTCGCGGATGTAAGAAGCCACTCCTTTGGCAGGGGAAGCGTGCGAGGAAAGCGAAACAAGACGGTTTCCTCTGCCAAGCGAAAGAATTTTGGAGATAGGCCCGAAGGCATGGGTAGGATACAGTTCCCCACAACGCGAACCAAATTCCGAAAGGCGGAAGTGATCAACGAACATCTCCCCATCTTTCTGCTTTTTAAAGAGAACGCCGTCGTTCAGATAATGGCGGTACGCCCCGGCACAATGTACAACCTCACCAAAGAGACCCTCCTTGACCATACGAAGGGTGGCCATCTCTCGCCGACCGTAGCAGATGTTTTCCAGCATCATCAGCGGCGCGCCGGTGGCCTCGTGAGCCTCAATCAGCTTATAGCACTCAGAAATATCGTTAGCAATCCCCACCTCAATCGCAGTGTATTTGCCCGCATACATGGAGGCCATCGCAATCTCAAAATGGCTCTCCCAGCTGGTCATAATGACCGTAGCGTCAATATCCGCCGCCGAAACAGCTTCCCGGTAGTTGGTCGTAAGACGGGGCATCGGCCTGCCCTCTTCGCAAAGAAATTCAGCGGCTATCTTCATATTTTCTTCTGAAATATCACACAGAAAGGAAATCTCCACATCGGCCATCTTCGCAAAGCATTCCTTCAAAACGCCCGTTCCGCGACGCCCAAGTCCGATATAAGCGATCTTTACTTTTTCTTTCATAATTTCACCTCTTGTATTTTTGAAAAAAATATGATATCTTTATGATATAAGTCTAAAATGAATAAATCAAGCCTTTTTTGGGCACAAAATATATAAAAAAGGACACAAATTATGAAACTATGCGAAACACCGCTTCCTTTTTTCATTACCGGCTTTTGCTCGGCTTATGATTTTTTATGGGATAGCAGCTTCACCTTTTCGGGCGAAAGACATCAAGAGCCAGAGCTTATCTATGTTCTCGAAGGAGAGGTAGAGGTCACCGAGAACGAGCGCATATACCGCTTGCTTCCCGGACAGCTGATCCTGCATGCCCCGATGGAATTTCACCGTATCCGAAGCGCTGAGGGCACCTCTCCCCATCTTTATGTTTCAGCCCTTCGCATGGAAGGAACGGTCCCCCCCGCCCTGTACGAAGGGATCTATACGCTTTCCTTGGAGGAGCGAGAAGAATTTCTTTCGCTGTATGAGGGGATCTTCGATTTTTATATGCGAAGCCTTGACCCACTTACCGGGGCGATCGGGGCCCTTTCGCTTTCCGCCTTTTTGCTGCGCCTGTGTCAGAAGGGAAACCGCAAAGAGCGGGGGATCGAAAGCGTGGGGGCAGCGCAGTACCGCACCCTCGTTACAAAAATGACCGAGACAGTGGAGGAAAATCTGTCAATCGAGGCGCTTGGTGCAAGCTGCCATATCAGCGTAAGCTATATGAAAGCCCTTTTTTCTACCTACGCAGGCATCTCTCCGGGTGTTTATTACAATCGCCTTCGCCTCCAAAGGATCGCCTCTCTTTTGGAGGCGGGACTTCCCATTGCCGAGATTGCCGACCGTATGAACTTTTCCTCCCCCAACTACCTCTCGCTCTTCTTTCGACGGGAAACCGGCCTTTCCCCCACTCAATACAAAAAAAGCATACAGAAAACGCTTCTTGCCCCCGTCTAAAAACTTGACAGACGGGGAATTTTCTGTTATACTCATTTATTGTAAATAAATTCACTAAGGAAGGAAAGGCCATGGCAAAAGTAGCAGCGCCCAAGGCATATAATGACCAAAGCATCACCTCCTTAAAGGGGGCAGAGCGGGTTCGGAAACGCCCGGCCGTTATTTTTGGCTCGGACGGGCTGGAGGGGTGCGAGCATTCCTTTTTTGAGATCCTTGCGAACTCGGTCGACGAGGCGCGCGAGGGATACGGTAAAAAAATACTCGTTACGGTCTTTCAGGACCGCTCGATCGAGGTGGAGGACTGGGGGCGCGGTATTCCCCTCGGCTTCAACGAAAAAGAGGGGCGGTATAACTGGGAGCTGATCTTCTGCGAAATGTACGCGGGCGGTAAATACGATAATAACGAAGGGGACGGAGCCTATAACTTCTCCCTGGGTCTTAACGGCCTTGGCGCCTGCGCCACCCAATACGCCTCCGACTATATGCAGGTATCCTCCTATAACGGCGAAGCACTTTCCACCATCTCCTTTAAAAAGGGAGAGCCGGTTACCGAGCTTCGGGTCACGCCTCTTTCCGATAAGGAAAAGAAGCGCCACGGCACGATCATTCGTTGGTTGCCCGACCTTGAGGTCTTTACCGATATCGCGATCCCGACCGAGTTTTTTGAAGTCACGATGAAGCGCCAGGCGGTCGTTAACGCCGGCATCACCTTTATCCTTCGCCAAGAGGGAGAGAACGGGAAATTCACCGAGACCACCTATTGTTACGAAAACGGCCTGATGGATTATATCAGCGAGCGAACCGAGGGGAACGCCATGACGGCGCCCGTTCTTTGGCATTTAGAGACCGAGGGGCGCGACCGTGAGGACAAGCCGATCTATAAGCTTCGCGCCGATATTGCCTTTTCGGTGTCTAACACCGCCGCCTCTACCGAATACTATCATAACTCCAGCTTTCTCGAATACGGCGGCGCGCCCGACAAGGCGGTACGCTTTGGCTTCACGGCGGCGCTCGACCAGTATATCAAATCCCAAGGCAAATACACCAAAAACGAATCCAAGATCAGCTTTGCCGATATTGCCGACTGCCTGTGCGTCGTGATCAGCAGCGCGTCTACGATGACCTCGTACGAGAACCAGACGAAAAAAGCGATCAACAACACCTTTATCGCCAAGGCGCTGACCGATTTCATCAAGCAGAAGCTTGAGATCTTTTTTGCCGAGAATCCGACCGAGGCGGGCGTTTTTGCCAATCAAGTCCTGATCAACAAGCGTTCTCGCGAGAAGGCGGAGGAAAACCGCTTAGATATTAAAAAGAAGCTTTCCGGCACGATGGATATTGCCAATCGGGTCGAAAAGTTCGTTAACTGCCGATCGAAGGATCCTTCGATCCGCGAGCTGTATATCGTAGAAGGAGATTCAGCTCTTACCTCCTGTAAATTGGGGCGGAATGCCGAATACCAAGCGATCATTCCCGTACGGGGAAAGACGCTTAACTGTATGAAAAGCACCTACGCGAAGATCTTCTCCAGCCAGATCATCTGCGACCTTTTGCGGGTCATCGGATGCGGGGTAGAGATCGAAGGAAAGGTAAAGGGCGATATGGTCGCCTTTAACCTTGACGCGCTTCGCTGGCGCCGCATCATCATCTGCACCGATGCGGACGAGGACGGCTTTCAGATCCGTACGTTGCTCCTGACCCTCTTTTACCGTCTATTGCCGACGCTCATTCGCGAGGGAAAGGTCTTTATTGCCGAATCGCCGCTCTTTGAGATCGAATCGGGCGGAAAGATCTATTTCGCGTATAACGAATTTGAAAAGACGAAGATCCTTGCCGAGATCGGGGATAAAAAGTATACGCTTCAACGCTCGAAGGGGCTTGGTGAAAACGAGCCCTCGATGATGTGGCAAACGACCATGAACCCCGCGACCCGTCGCTTGGTGGCGGTCTCCCCCGCCGATGCGGAAAGAACAGCTTATATGTTCGAAACGCTTCTTGGCGACGATCTTGCCGAGCGCAAGCGCTTCATCTCGGACAACGGCTACAAATACATTAAGGACGCCGACATTTAAGGCGTCGAAAGGAAGATAAATTATGGTACAAGCACTGAAAAGATCCGAAAAATTCAAGGGCATTGAGGGACCCCTGCTCACCATCGTTATGGACGGCGTGGGAATTGCCCCCGATAACGGCGCAAACGCCGTGGCAGCCGCCCATACCCCGACGCTTGATCGGCTGATGAAGAACTACCCGATGGTGACCCTGCGCGCTCACGGCGTAGCCGTAGGGCTTCCGACCGATGACGATATGGGTAACTCTGAGGTCGGGCATAACGCCCTCGGCGCAGGGCAGGTCTTCGCGCAGGGCGCAAAGCTCGTATCCCAGTCGATCGAAAACGGTAAGATGTTCGCAACCGATACCTGGAAAACGCTCGTTTCCCGCGCTTCGGGGAACGAAAAGGGCACGCTTCACTTCCTCGGCCTTTTCTCGGACGGAAACGTCCATTCGCATATTGACCATTTGAAGGCTATGCTGGAAAAGGCCAAGGCCGACGGCGTTCGCCGCTGCCGTTTGCATATTCTGATCGACGGGCGTGACGTCGGCGAGACCTCGGCCCTCGATTATATCCTCCCGTTTGAGGATTTTCTGGCAGGACTTCGCTCGGACGACTTTGACGTGATGATCGCCTCGGGCGGTGGCCGCATGAAGATCACGATGGACCGTTACGAGGCCGACTGGTCGATGGTTGAGCGCGGCTGGTATACCCACGTTCTCGGTGAAGGCCGTCAGTTTGCCTCGGCCGCCGAGGCGGTTACCGCTTATCGAAACGAGCTGCACGTGATCGACCAGGATCTGCCCCCCTTCGTCATCGCCGAGAACGGCGCCCCCGTCGGCACGATCGAGGACGGCGACAGCGTCGTTTTCTACAACTTCCGCGGTGACCGCGCGATCGAGATCTCGAAGACCTTTGAGGCAGGCGCCGACTTTGATAAGTTTGACCGCAAGCGTGTTCCCCTTGTCTTCTACGCCGGTATGCTGGAATACGACGGCGATCTGCATATCCCCTCTCACTACCTCGTCAACCCGCCTGAGATCACCAACACGATGGGCGAGTACCTCACCGCAACCGGCATTTCGCAGCTGGCGATCTCCGAGACCCAGAAATACGGTCACGTCACCTACTTCTGGAACGGAAACCGCAGCGGTAAGTTCTCCGAGGAGCTGGAAACCTACGTCGAGATCCCCTCGGACGTCGTTCCCTTTGAGCAGCGCCCCTGGATGAAGTGTGCCGAGATCACCGATCGCCTCATTGAAGAATTGAAGAGCGGCAAGTATAAGATGCTTCGCGTAAACTTCCCGAATGGCGATATGGTCGGTCACACCGGCAACTTCCTTGCCACCGAATGCTCGATGGAAGCCCTCGATCTTCAGCTGGCGAGAATCCTCCCCGTGCTTGACGAGCTTCACGGCGCCGCCATCATCACGGCCGACCACGGCAACGCCGACGAGATGTGCGAGATCGACAAGAAGACGGGCGGCCCGAAGCTGGATAAAGCGGGCAACCCGAAGGCCAAGACCAGCCATACCCTCAACGCCGTCCCCTGCATCATTTACGACAATTTCAGCGCCGCCTCCTACGCGCTGAAGGAGGACAGAGGTCACTTCGGCCTTGCGAACGTAGCAGCCACCGCCGTTAATCTTATCGGCTTTGAAGCCCCCGATATGTGGGAAGAGTCGCTCCTCAAAGATTAACGAACAAAAAGCAAAGAAAAAGGCATCTTCCGATCGGAAGATGCCTTTTTGTAAATATAACTTTTCTTATTTGATCAATCTCATGATCGTTTTATGAGGCAGGATCTTGCTGGCCAGCTGTAAGGCCTGCATAGAGATCGAGGGAACAACCACCTCGCGGCGGCGCTTGGCGGCAACGTAGGCGCTACGCACGACCTTGCGGCTTTCGGCAGCAAAGAAGCGCTTATAGGCCCTGATCTCCTCGTGCTCGCCCGCGATCTTCAAGAATTCGGTGTTAACGGGGCCGGCGCAAACGGCGGTGACCGAGATCTTGCGCTCGCGCAGCTCCACGTTAAGGGCACGGGAAAAGCTTAATACGTAAGCCTTCGTCGCGGCGTATACCGCAAACTCGGGTTGAGGCAAGAAGGCAGACGCCGAAGCGAATTGCACGATGTGCCCGCCCTCCTTCATATAGGGCAGAACCTCTCTTGTGATCGAGGTAAGCGCCATGCAATTAAGGGCGACCATATTATCCTGCTCTTCCTGCGAAAGATCCTCTACCTTCCCGACGAGGCCGTAGCCCGCGGCGTTGATAAGCCAGGTGACCTCGGGCTTTTCAAGCGCCAGGCAATCCCCTAAAATGGTAAAGGAATTTTTATCAAGCAGATCAAGGGGAAGCGTACGGCAAGGAATATCCAAGCGACGCGCAAGGCTTTTCAGCCGCTCTTCTCTTCGGGCGATCAACCAAAGCTCATCGATCTCCTCATGGGCAAGCAAGCGGGAAAAATCACGCCCCATTCCGCTCGAAGCGCCCGTAATAATAGCGATACGCATACGTATACCTCCCCTGTAAAATCTTCTTGCTTTCATTATACACGGATTTTCGAAAATAGGCAAGGAAAAATCTTGAATAATTTGTTAAAATTTGGTTTTTCTTCCCGCTTTCCCGAAAGGTCTTTCTGCCCTTTTCCATAAAATAACCGTTCCCCGCTTTTTGGCGGAGAACGGTTTTCTTTTTACTTTTATCAGACTACCCCGAAGGCCAGCATCGAGTTGGCGACCTTCAAGAAGCCGGCAATGTTGGCGCCCGCAACGAGGTTGCCCTTCATGCCGTATTCGGCAGCAGCGGCCGAAGCGTTCTTGTAGATGTTAACCATGATGCCCTGCAGCTTGGCGTCGACCTCCTCGAAGCTCCACGAATAGCGCATCGAGTTCTGCGACATTTCAAGCGCGCTCGTCGCAACGCCGCCGGCGTTGGCCGCCTTAGCGGGGGCAAAGAGGATGCCCGCCTCTTGGAAGATACGGATCGCGTCGGGGGTCGAGGGCATGTTGGCGCCTTCACCGACCGCGCGGCAGCCGTTTTTGACGAGAAGGGCGGCCGATTCACCGCTGATCTCATTCTGCGTAGCGCAAGGAAGCGCAATATCGCAGGGGATCGAATAGATGCCGCTGCAGCCCTCGTGGTACTCGGCATCGGCGTGATAGTTGAGGTATTCCTTGATGCGCTTACGCTCAACCTCTTTAATTTGCTTAACAGCATCCAGATCAATGCCGTTCTTATCGTAGATATAGCCGTTCGAATCCGACATCGCCACGACCTTGGCGCCGAAGGACTGCGCCTTTTCGCAGGCGTAGATCGCTACGTTACCCGAGCCCGAGATAACGACCGTCGAGCCGTCGAAGGAAAGGTTCGCGTCGGCGAGCATTTCGCGTACGAAATAGCAAAGACCGAAGCCGGTAGCCTGCTTTCTGCCAAGGCTGCCGCCGTAAGGGATCCCCTTGCCGGTGAGAACCCCGGTAAACTCGTTAGTGATGCGCTTATACTGACCGTAAAGGTAGCCGATCTCACGCGCGCCAACGCCGATATCGCCGGCAGGCACGTCGGTATCCGCGCCGATATAACGGTAAAGCTCGGTCATAAAGCTCTGGCAGAAGCGCATGACCTCCCCGTCGGACTTGCCCTTCGGGTCGAAGTCAGAGCCGCCCTTACCGCCGCCGATCGGAAGCCCGGTCAGCGAGTTCTTAAAGATCTGCTCAAAGCCGAGGAACTTAATAATGCCCTCGTAAACCGACGGATGGAAGCGAAGGCCGCCCTTATAGGGGCCGATCGCGCTGTTGAACTGAACGCGGAAGCCGCGGTTGACCTGCGTGACACCGTTATCGTCTACCCACGGAACACGGAATTTCACGATTCTTTCGGGCTCCACAAGCTCGGCAAGCACGCCACGCTCGATGTATTCGGGATGCGCCTCGATAACCGGCTCAAGCGATTCGAGAACCTCGCGCACCGCCTGATGAAATTCGGGCTCGCCGGGATTGCGTTTTACAACCGCCGCCATTAATTCTTCAAGATAAGGATTTTTAAAAGACATAAAGCTTTTCCTCCGTAAAAAAGTTGCGTTTTCGCTTGAAGAGGCAAGTACCCCTTCATTTTTTTGATGTATCCATAGTAACACATTTTTTTGCGTTTTGCAAGGGTGTCTTGTAAAAATTTCATATTTTCTTTAAGGGATCAAAAAATGGGAAAAATCGGTTGCATAATCCATATTTATATGATAGAATATATAAGATATAATTTAGAACGAAGGTGTTTTATGGAAAAACTCAAAAGGCTTTGGACGCTTTTCGGCACGTTTTTTAAGATCGGGCTCTTTACCTTCGGCGGCGGCTACGCGATGCTTTCGCTGATCGAGGAAGAATGTGTGACCCGCCATGGCTGGATGACCCACGAGGAAATGGCGGATATGACCGCCCTGGCCGAATCGACCCCCGGGCCGATCTCGATCAACTGCGCGACCTACATCGGCTATAAGCAGGTCGGGATCCTCGGCTCGATCATGACGACGCTTGGGGTCGTTCTTCCCTCCTTTTGCATTATTCTTTTGATCGCCAATTTCTTTGATAATTTTTTGGATATCCCGCTGGTAGCCGCCGCCTTTCGCGGCATCCGCGTCGCGGTCGGGCTTCTCATTCTGCGGGTCGGCATCCGCCTGATCAAAAAGACCAAGCGGCGCCCCCTGCCGATCTGCCTGCTTTCAGCCTCGGTGCTTCTTATGATCGCCATTGATCTTTTTTCGCTTCCCGTCTCCACGATCTACGTGATCTTGGCAGCGGCGCTTTGCGGCCTTGCCACCTCCTTTTTGCCTAAGAAGGGAGGGAAAGAGTCGTGATCTTTTTACAGCTTTTCTGGGAATTTTTAAAGATCGGGATGTTTACCTTCGGGGGCGCTTACGGCGCGATCCCGCTTATTCGTGACGCCGTGCTAAGCAACGCTTGGCTGAGTGAAGAGCAATTCAGCTACTTCCTCGGTGTCAGCGAATCGACCCCCGGCCCCATCATGGTCAATATGGCCACCTACGTCGGCTTCACCAAGGGAAATGAATTTGGCTTTTTCGCAGGGGTGCTGGGCTCTGCCCTTTGTACGCTTGGCGTCGTTTTGCCCGCCCTTGTCGTGATGATCCTTATTTCGTCGCTTCTGCGGCGCTATCTTACCAATCCGCACGTAAAAGCGGTTCTTGCGGCGATCGCCCCTGCCGTTACGGGTATCATCGCGGTGACCGGCGCCTTTATGCTGCTGGAAAATATCTTTACCGTCTTCCCGCAAGGCTTCGGCGCCTTCGACCTTTTCGCGCTTCTTATCGCGCTGATCCTTACCGCGGTTCTGTTCCTCTATTCGAAGCTTCGCAAGAAAGCCATGTCCCCGATCCTTCTGATCTTTATCGCGGCGGGTCTTGGGATGCTTTTCTACGGTTTGTAAATAATACCTTACAGGAGTACGCTATGCTGAAAATTGAAAATCTGACGAAGCGGTACGGAGAAAAAAAGGCGGTTGACGCCCTTTCGCTTCATATTAAGCCCGGTGAGCTTTTTGCCTTTATCGGCCACAACGGCGCCGGCAAGACCACGACCTTAAAGGCCGCGGCGGGGATCCTTCCCTTTGAGGGGGGAGAGATCCTGATCGACGGCGTTTCGATAAAGGACGATCCGCTCGCCTGCAAGGCAAAAATGGCGTATCTGCCCGACAACCCCGATCTTTATGACTTTTTAAGCGGCATCCGCTATCTGAATTTCGTCGCCGATATCTTCGGTGTCGGCACCGAAGAGAGAAACGGGCGCATTTCGCATTACGCAGAGCTTTTTGAGATCAAGGAAGCGCTTGGGCAGCCGATCTCGACCTATTCGCACGGGATGAAGCAAAAGCTGGCCGTCATCAGCGCCCTTTTGCACGAGCCGAAGCTGATTTTGCTTGACGAGCCCTTCGTGGGGCTTGACCCGCGCGCCTCGCATATCTTAAAGACCCTGATGCGCGAGCACTGTGACCGCGGCGGCGCGATCTTCTTCTCGACCCACGTTTTAGACGTTGCCGAAAAGCTTTGCGACAAGGTCGCCATTATCAAGGACGGGCAGCTGCTTGTTTCGGGCGATATGGACGCGGTTCGCGGAGACGCGTCGCTCGAATCGGTGTTTTTGGATCTTGCCGCCAAGGACAACGGGGAGGAATAAGCCGTGAGGACCCTATGGCTTTTGGTTAAGATCCGTTTCCTTTCGCTGTTTTTTGGCAACCAAAAAAACAAGGCAAAGAAGCGTCATTCCATTCCGCTTACTATTCTTTTGGGGCTTGCCTTTTTATACATCTTTGCCGTCTTCTTCGGGCTTTTCCTTTTGGTTTTCAGCTCGATGGCCCCGCTCTTCCTTTCGCTGGGAGAGCCCTTTGCGTACTTTTCCCTTATGTCCCTTATCGCGATGGGCTTTATGCTGCTTGGCAGTATCGTCTTTACGCAAAGCCAGCTGTTTGAGGCGGGCGATAACGCCTTTTTGCTGTCTCTTCCCATTCCGCCGCATCTGATCCTATGTAGCCGCATGCTCTTTTTGCTGCTTCTCAACTACGCGATGCAGGCGATCGTCTTCATCCCCGGCTTTATCGTATGGCTACTCGTTGCCCCTCTTTCCTTCGGGCATATCGCGCTGTGCCTTCTTTGCTTTTTGATTCTCCCCTTCCCGACGCTTGCGATCTCCTGCCTTTTTGGCTGGTGCTTGACCAAGATCATACAAAGGATCCGCTATAAGCAGCTGACCTCGGTTCTTTTCGCGATCGGATTTTTCGTAGCCTATTTCTGGCTGATGGGAAAGGCCGAGATGCTGATGGAGGGATTCACCGCGGAGGGGATCGGGCCGCTTCTCTCCTTTTTGCAAAAGGCGCTTCCCTTTGCCGTGTTCGGCCGCGCCGCCCTTGGCTCCTTTCTTCATTTTCTGCTCGTTTTGGCCGTATCGGCTCTGCTTTTTGGCGGGGTGTACTACTGGCTCAGTAAAACCTTTTTCAAAACCGTTCTCTCGCCCGCCGTTCACCGTAAGCGCGCGTATAAAGAAAAAACGGTTCAAAAAACAAGCGCCATTTGGGCCTTTACGAAAAAGGAACTCTTCTATCTTGCTTCCTCCTCGGGCTATATACTGAACGGTTGTATCGGGCTTCTCTTTATGCTCGCTTTGCCGATCCTACTTTTGATTGAGCGTGATACCCTGTTTGCCCTCTCGGCAGAGCTTCCCGAATTGATGGGAATGCTCCCCGTGCTTACCCCGCTCGCCAGCTGCCTTATCTCTTCGATGACGATGCTTTCCTGCGCTTCGGTCTCCTTGGAGGGGAAAAGCCTTTGGATCGCGCGTACCTCGCCGGTCCCCACCCGAACCATTCTTTATTCCAAGCTTCTTCTGCAAATCATTCCGACGGCGATCACCGTTTTTCTGGCGTGGGTCATCTACCTTATCGCCCTCACCCCCGCTCTCCCCGTAGCGATCCTTTCGCTTATCCTGCCCTTGATCTTTGCGGTGTGCGCTTCGCTTTTGGGGCTCACCCTCAATCTTCTGTTCCCGAAGCTTGAATGGAACAATCTCTTAGTACCCGTAAAGCAAGGTGCCGCCTCGCTCTTTTCGATGCTTACCTCGGGCTTTTTATCCTTTATCCTTCTTGTCGGAGGATTCCTTCTCTCGTTTATTTTGCCGCCCCTTTGGGTGCTTTCGATCCTTACGCTGATCCCGCTTCTTCTTTCCCTCCTTCTCCTGGCTTGGATAAGGGGGCGTGGGGTTCGCCGCTTCGAGGCGCTCGTATAAGATCAATAAAAGAAAAGGAAAACTATCTTGAACAGCTTAGAACAAGAAATCAAAAGACGGCGTACCTTTGCGATCATCTCGCACCCCGACGCCGGTAAGACCACCCTCACTGAAAAATTCCTGCTTTACGGCGGCGCCATTCAGTCCGCGGGCGCCGTAAAGGGAAAATCAAGCGACCGCCACGCCGTTTCCGACTGGATGGAGCTGGAAAAGCAACGCGGTATCTCGATCACCTCCTCGGTCATGCAGTTTGAATACGACGGGTATTGCATCAACATTCTCGATACCCCCGGCCACCAGGATTTCTCAGAGGATACCTACCGTACCTTAATGGCGGCCGACAGCGCGGTAATGGTCATTGACGCCGCCAAGGGTATCGAGCCGCAGACGCGTAAGCTTTTCCGCGTTTGCGCGATGCGGGATATCCCGATCTTTACCTTTATCAACAAGCTCGACCGCGAGGCGCAGGATCCCTTTGATCTGCTTGACGAGCTGGAGAAGGAATTCGGCATCGGTACCTATCCGATGAACTGGCCGATCGGCTGCGGCGTGAACTTCCACGGCGTATACGACCGAAAGAAGGGGCAGATCCTGGCCTTTGCGGATTCGCACCGCGGCCGCTCTCGCATTGAGGGGGTCGAATGCTCGCTTTCGGATACCGAAAAGCTGGATAGCCTTATCGGCGAATACCGCCGGCAAGAGCTTTGCGAGCAGGTAGAGCTTTTGGACGCCGCGAGCTTTGAATTCGATCTTGACAAGATCCGCCACGGCAAGCTTTCCCCCGTCTTCTTCGGCTCGGCGCTCAACAATTTCGGGGTTGAGCCTTTCTTAAAAAGCTTCTTGGAGCTGACGACCTCGCCCCTTGCCCGTAAAACGGTGGAAGGGAGCGTTGACCCGATGCGTGATCCCTTTTCGGCCTTCGTCTTTAAGATCCAGGCCAATATGAACAAGGCGCACCGTGACCGTATCGCCTTTATGCGCATTTGCTCGGGCAAGTTTGACCGAAGCGAGGAATATTTCCACGTACAGGGCGGGAAGAACATCCGTCTTTCGCGCCCCCAGCAAATGATGGCGCAGGAAAGGGCGGGCATTGAGACCGCCTACGCCGGCGATATCATCGGCGTTTTCGACCCCGGTATCTTTTCGATCGGCGACACGGTCTGTGACCTGAAAAACCGCGTTCGCTTTGAGGGGATCCCCACCTTCGCGCCCGAGCATTTCGCGATGATCGAGCAAATCGATTCGATGAAGCGCAAGCAGTTCCAGAAGGGGATGGAGGAGATCGCCGAGGAGGGCGCTATCCAGATCTTCTTCGAGCCCGGCGCCGGTATGGAGCGCGTATTCGTCGGCGTTGTCGGCGTGCTTCAATTTGAGGTGCTTGAGTACCGCATGAAGAGTGAATACGGCGTGGATATGCGCCGCACCGCGATGCCCCACGAAAAGATCCGCTATATTCTTGAAGCGCCGATGGGCAACGATAAGCTTCGCCTCACCTCGGATACCCGTAGGGTTCAGGACGTGCGCGGAAGAGATCTTTTGATCTTCACGGGCGAATGGAGCATCAATTTTGCCCTTGAAAACAACGAAGGCCTCGTTCTCGGTGAATTTGAAAAACGGTGACAGATGAACGCTTACGATTTTGATAAAACGCTGTATCCTTGTGACAGCACCTTCCAATTTTACCGCTTTCTGCTTTGGCGGCACCCCTCGCTTCTTTTAGAGCTTCCCCGCCAGATAAAGGCGGCGCTTGCCTACCGCTTTAAGCGGATCGACAAGACCCAAATGAAGGAAAAGCTTTTTTCGGCCTTTCGCCGTATTGACGATATCGACCGTGAGGTAAAGCTTTTCTGGGACAAGCACGAAAAAGATCTTGAGCCCTATTACGCGGCGATAAAGCGCCCCGATGACGTGGTGATCTCGGCTTCCCCGACCTTTCTTTTGGAGGAGATCTCAAAGCGGATCGGCTTCGGTACGCTGATCGCCTCGCGCGTTGATAAAAAAAGTGGCGCCTATACCGGGGAAAATTGCTACGGTGAGGAAAAATGCCGCCGCTTCTATGAGGTCTTTCCCGAGGGGGAGGTCGAATGCTTTTATTCGGATTCGCTTTCGGATACCCCGATGGCGCGCCTTGCCAAGGAAGCCTATCTTATCAAGGATCATCAGCCCACCCCTTGGCCGTTTGAAAAAACGCTTGAAAAATGAAAAGGTTCGTTACACTCCCCCGTGTGCTTCTTTCGATTTTAGGGGGTGCGATCTTAGCCTTTGGGCTTTACAATATCCACGCCCCATCGGGCATTACCGAAGGGGGGATTTTGGGGCTTACGCTTCTTTTGGATCATCATTTTTCGATCTCCCCCGCGCTTTCCTCGCTTCTTTTAAATCTGCTTTGCTACGGCTTTGGCATTCGGATTCTTGGAAAGGACTTTCTCTTTTATTCGATGATTTCGGGTGGGAGCTTTTCGCTCTTTTTCGCGCTATGCGAGCGCTTTCCCCCGCTCTTCCCCTTCGTTTGCGATAAACCGCTTTTAGCGGCGCTGTTAGGGGCGGTCTTTATCGGGGTGGGGGTCGGGCTTTGCGTTCGCTGTGGCGGCGCGCCAAGCGGAGACGACGCCTTTTCGATGGCAGCCTCCCGCCTTTTAAAGGTGGATATCCGCCTTTGCTATCTTTTCTCGGATCTTTTGGTGCTTGGGCTTTCCTTTACGTATCTGCCCTTTGAACGGCTGATCTATTCGCTTCTTACCGTTATCCTTTCGGGGCAGCTGGTGGGGCTTATGCAGCCGAAAAAGAAAAAAGAATAACCGAAAAAATTACCCTTTTATCCGTAAAAACCGATTTTCACAGAAACTTCGTTTTTTAATAAAATCAATCTTTTGGAGGCAGTTATGGTTTCTATTTTAGACTTTGGGGCGATCCCTGACGGCAAGACCCTTGCGACGAAGGCGATCCAAGCGGCGATCGACCATTGTGCCGCGGCCGGTGGCGGCACGGTTTTAGTCCCTGCCGGTAAATTCGTGTGCGGCACGATCCAAATGCGCTCGCACGTACATATCCACCTCGAGGGTGGGGCTACGATCCTGGCTTCGACCGATTTTGAGCACGATTATCTCCCGCGTGAGAAGGTCACCTATCAGAAGTTCCAGGATATGTCGCACTCCTATTTCGACCACTCGCTCTTCCTTGGCCGCGATTGCGAGGATATCGGCTTCTCGGGTCACGGAACCATCGATATGCAGGGCGTATGGACCGATAAAGAGCACGGTGAATACCACCGCACGGTCAAGGTCATGGCCATGCGCGAATGCCGCGATATCATCATCGAGGGGATCACGGTTCTTCGCGCCACCGACCTCGGCCTTTACTTCGCGGGATGTGAGCGCGTACGCATCTACGGCATTTCGATGCGCGTACTCGTCGACGGTATCTCGCCCGACGGCTGCCGTGATTTCATCATTGCCGACAGCTATATCGAATGTGGGGACGACGCCATCGTTCTGAAGGCCTCGTATACCCTCAACCGCCTGGCGGCCTGCGAAAACCTTACCATCACCGGCTGCGTCGTTATGTCGCTTGCCAGCGCCATTAAGCTTGGCACCGAGACCAACGGCGACTTCCGCAACATCACCATCACCGGCTGCGTTATCAAGAACACCGAGCGCGCGGGTATCGCCATCGAGAGCGTGGACGGCGCGCACGTGGAGGGCATTAACATCTCGAATATCACCATGCGCAACGTCGGCTGCCCGATCTTCTTGCGCCTTGGCAAGCGTATGCGCGCCCCGGCCGATATGGTTCCCGGTACGATGAAGAACATCATGATCTCGAACGTTTACGCCGATTCGCCTCATGAGACCTACTCGATCATCCCCTACCGCAAGGCTTGGGAGACCGAGATGTGGACCGAACGGACCCTGACCGACGAGTGGACCTCGCAGATCTTAGGGCTTGCCGAGCAGCCGATCGAGAACCTGACGCTTCGCGACGTGCATATCGTCAGCTATGGCGCGTGCGATCCCGAAAACACCGTTCAGCCGCCGCTGGAAGAGCATGAGACCATGTATCCCGAGGTCACGATGTACGGCTTCCATAAATCGCTGCCCGCGCACGGCATGGTCATGCGCCACGTCAAGGGTGTTTATTTTGACCACTGCATCTTTGAGACTCGCAACCCCGACGAGCGCCCGGCTATCTTCACCGAGTTCGTGGAAAACTTCACCGAGAAATAAGCAAAAAAGGAAACGGCAGTTGCCGTTTCCTTTTCTTTTGCAAACAAAACACAACAAGGAACGCGAATTCAAAGGACGCAAGACGAGGATACAAGGCGTGAGGGGGTGGGAGTTTATTTGCATAAATGACTACCCCCGAATCGGCGCGGTATCCGAAGTAAGGGGCAAACGGATTTAGAGCAGAAATTGCCGTTCTTCGTTCTGATAGACGTACACGGGTACGTTGAAGAACGAAAACGGCGATAGCAAACAAAATATAATAATTTCAGGCAAAAACGTTGTTTTTGCCTGAAAGCCGAAAGAATACCGAAGAAGTCAAAAAGAGTTGCACTGCAAAAGCAATACAACTCTTTTTGTTTGCGGTTATGCCTAAATACGGCAGCCCCGGTTGTGTTCTTTTTATGCGCGCAGGTTAGTCGGCATCCTTGATCGACAGATCCAGGCGTCCGCGATCGTCTACACGCAGGAACTTAACGCGTACCTGGTCGCCGATGTTGACGACGTCCTCGACCTTTTCGGTGCGGGTCTTGGCAAGCTTGGAGATGTGGACCAGACCTTCTTTGCCGGGGGCGAATTCAACGAAGGCACCGATCGGGATGATACGGGTAACGACACCCTCGTAGGTGGTGCCGACGACCGGCTCAAACACGATAGCTTCGATGATCGCCTTGGCGGCAAGGGCGCTATCGGTGTTGACGGCCGCGATAAAGACGGTACCGTCGTCGTTGATATCGACCTTTGCGCCGGTATCGGCTACGATCTTCTGGATGGTTTTACCGCCGGGGCCGATGACCTTACCGATCTTATCGGGATCGATGGTCATAGACATCATCTTGGGGGCGTAGGGCGAAAGCTCGGCACGGTAGGTGGGGATCGCCTTCAGCATGACCTCGTCAAGAATATAATCACGGGCGGCGTGGGTGGTAACCAGGGCGCGATGAATGATCTCGGGGGTAAGACCGTCGATCTTCAAGTCCATCTGGATAGCGGTGATACCCTTGTGCGTACCCGCTACCTTAAAGTCCATATCGCCGTAGAAGTCTTCAAGACCCTGGATATCGATCATGGTGTCAAAGCTACCGTCCTCGGCGGTGATCAGACCGCAGGAGATACCCGCAACGGGAGCCTTGATCGGAACGCCTGCATCCATCAGGGCGAGCGTCGAGCCGCAGACCGAGGCCTGCGAGGTAGAACCGTTGGAGCTGACGACCTCACTGACAAGACGGATGGCGTAGGGGAATTCCTCTACCGAGGGAAGAACCGGCAGCAGCGAACGCTCGGCCAGAGCGCCGTGACCGATCTCGCGGCGGCCGGGGCTGCGAAGAGCCTTGGCTTCACCGGTCGAATAGCCGGGCATATTGTAGTGGTGCATATATCTCTTCTCGGTCTCTTCGTCGAGGCCTTCGAGCATCTGGGCATCGCTTACAGGTCCCAGGGTGGCAATGGTAAGGACCTGGGTCTGACCGCGGGTGAAAAGACCCGAGCCGTGGGTGCGGGGCAGAAGCCCGACCTCGGCGGCCAGAGGACGGATCTCGTCCATACGGCGACCGTCAACACGCTTCTTGTCGACAAGCAGCCAACGGCGAACGATCTTCTTCTGGATCTTGTAGATCAGCTCGGGAAGAACGGTGGAAAGATCCTCATACTTCTCGGAGAACTTCGCAAGGATATCCTCGGTGATGGGCTGCATACGGGCGTCGCGAACCGTCTTATCGTCGGTATCGAGGGCGGCCATGACGTCCTTTTCGCAGTAAGCGAAGATCTCGTCGAACATATCGTGATCAAGCTCGCAGGAAGGATAAGCAAACTTCGGCTTACCGACCTCGGAGATGATCTTGTTGATGAATTTGAGAAGATCCTTGATCTCCTCGTGCGCCTTCATGATGGCGCTGTACATGGTTTCGTCATCGACCTCGCGGGCGCCCGCTTCGATCATAACGACCTTCTTTTCGCTGGCGGCAACCGTCAGCTCGAGATCGCTCTTCTTGCGTTGCTCGGCGGTGGGGTTCACGACGATCTCGCCGTCAACAAGACCCATAAAGGCGCCGCCGATCGGGCCGTTCCACGGAATATCCGAGATCGAAAGAGCCAAGGAAGCACCGATCATCGCGGTGATCTCGGGCGAGCAATCGTGGTCTACCGACATAACGGTAAGGGTAAGCGAAACGTCGTTACGCAGATCCTTGGGGAAGAGAGGACGGATCGGACGGTCGATCACACGGCTGGTAAGGATCGCCTTTTCGGAGGGGCGCCCTTCACGCTTCAAAAAGCCGCCGGGGATCTTGCCGACCGCGTACATCTTTTCGTCGTAGTCGACCGACAGGGGCAGAAAATCGATGCCGTCGCGGGGGGCAGCGGAGGCCGTAGCGCAGCAAAGGATGACGGTTTCGCCGTAATGCACAAGGCAAGAGCCGTTGGCAAGACCCGCCAGCTTACCGACCTCGACCTTTAAGGGTCTGCCGGCATACAGGTACTCGTAGACTTTGTAATTCTCAAACATTTTTTTCTCCTTTTCTTTTCGGGAGGACATAGCACTTACGTAAAAGCCCGATCCTTCGGGATCTTAAGTAACTGCTATCCCCATCCGAAATATAATTTTTTTGTTTTTTAAAACGCAAGGAAGGGATCGACGAAGCCGCCGATCCCTCTCTCGTGTCTTACTTACGAAGACCCAGCTTTTTGACGATGGCGCGATACCGTTCGATATCCTTATCCGCCAAATAGCCGAGCAGGTTCTTTCTGTGACCAACCATGCGAAGAAGACCTCTTTGCGAATGGAAGTCCTTCTTGTTGGCCTTCAGATGTTCGGTCAGATGATTGATGCGGTAGCTCAGGATGGCAATCTGAACCTCGGGCGAGCCGGTGTCGTTGTCAGCCAGGCGATAGGTCTCAATGATCTGCTGTTTCGTCTGCTTATCCATTTTTCTTCACCTTTCTTAAATTTATTAGCCAAATTCCCAGCAAGCGGTGGGTGAAGAGCTGCCAACGCGTGCGTTACAGCCTTGCTCCGAAAGCCGAGAAAAAGGTCCGTTCCACATTATAACATATCTTTTTCGGTTTGTAAAGGGGGTTTTTCATTTTTTTCTTACTCTATTATATATCGCCGTTTTCGGCCGTTTTTAGACGGGTGCATCCACAATATTCGGAATTTATACTGAATATTAACAAATACATTTGTACATTTGCATATGTTTTCAACAATGTCAAAATATACTTTGACATTTATCTTTCTTTATGGTATACTAAAAAAGACGCATTTTAAAATACCGTTACGACAGGAGATAACGATATGGCTTATATGGACGTAAAGAAGGCCGCCGCCCTTTGGGGAACAGAGGAAAGAACGGTTACGCGGCTGGCAAGAGACGGGCGCATTGGCGGCGCAAAGAAGGAGGGGGGCGCCTGGCGCATCCCGCTTGGCGCAAAAAAGCCGCTTGACGGCCGCCGAAAGGAAGCCCATGGCCAAACGGTAACGGGCGGTGCGAAGGCTTCTCTTTCCGGAAATGCCGGGGTGCGGGTCAGCCGTTCCTTTCAGATGAAATACGGGAAAAAGCCGCAGGACGTGGCCTTTACCCCGTATCGGGTATGCCCCATTGGCGCCCATTCCGACCATAATTTCGGCAAGATCACCGGCTTTGCCATTGACAAGGGTATTTATATCGCCTACGGGCCGAAGATGAACGGGGTGGTGGAGATCTCCTCGCTTCAGTTCCCGAAGCGAGCGCAGTGGCACGTCATGAGTGTGCCCGAGACCCGTCAGGGGGATTGGGCCGATTTTCTGCGCGGTGCCACGATCGCCCTGCAAAAGCGCTACCCTTTGCGCATCGGCCTTTGCGCCGTTATTGACGGGGAGCTTCCGATCGGAGGGCTCAGCTCCTCGGCAGCGGTCATCATCACCTTTCTTTCCTGCCTTGCAAGGTTAAACAATCTTGTGCTTGCGCCCGAAGAAATGATCGCGCTTTCGAAGGAGGCCGAGAACAATTACCTCGGGGTCAACTGTGGGAAACTGGATCAATCCTGCGAGGTGCTTTGCCGCGAAAATCATCTGTTATTTCTCGACACCAAGGATGATAGCTACGAGCTGATCCCCAATCATCCCAACCTTCCTCCCTTCGCCTTTATGATCTTGTTTTCGGGGATCGAGCGCTCGCTCGTCAATTCGAAATTCAACGTAAGAATTGAAGAGGCGCGCTGCGCCGCCTACGCCCTAAAGGCCTTTGCGGGCATGGAATACGACCGCTTAAAGGATACCAATCTGCGCGATATCCCGCGCGAGGTTTATGAGGAACATAAGCATCGGCTACCCGACAGCTGGCGCAAACGGGCCGAGCATTGGTATACCGAATTTGACCGCGTATGCCGCGGGGCCGAGGCCTGGCGGCGGGGCGACCTTAAGGAATACGGCCGCCTTTCGTTTGAATCGGGCCGATCCAGCATTGAAAACTGGGAGACCGGATCGCCCGAGCTGATCACTCTTTATAATTTGATGACCGAGTGTCCCGGTATTTACGGCGGCCGCTTCTCGGGCGCGGGATTCAAGGGATGCTGTATGGCGATCGTGGATCCCGAGAAGATCGAACAGATCAGTGAGTATATCACAAAAAGGTACCTTGAAGCCTTCCCGCATCTTGCAGGGAAATTCTCGATCCATATCTGCCATAGCGCAAACGGGGTGAAGCTGAAATGAAATGTCTGATCTTGGCGGCGGGGTATGCCACCCGCCTGTATCCCTTAACCGAAAATTTTCCGAAGCCTCTTTTAACGGTGGGCGATAAAACCATTCTTGACTGGCTGCTCGACGATATTGACGAAGCCAAAGAGATCGACGGGTATATCGTGATATCCAACCATAAATACGCCCATCATTTTGAAGAATGGGCAAAGGGTAAGCCCTATCCCATCACGGTGGTCGACGACGGCACGGTCAATAACGAGGGGCGGCTTGGCGCCGTTCGCGATATCGCCTTTGCGATCGACACGCTTTCGCTTGACGACGATATGCTGGTGATCGCAGGGGATAACGTCTTGGATTTCAGCCTTACATCCTTTATTCGCTACGCGAAGGAAAAGGGTGCCTCGTGCGTAATGCGGTATTACGAGGAAAACGAAGCAAGACTTAAAAAGTGCGGCGTCATTACGCTTGGCGACGGGGACCGCATCCTAAAAATGGAGGAAAAGCCAAAAACACCGAAAAGCCCTTGGTGCTGCCCCCCCTTCTATTACTACACAAAAGAGGATGCCAAAAGGATCGGCGAAGGTATCCTTGCCGGCTGTGGGACCGATGCGCCCGGTAGCTTTATCGCCTGGCTCTGCTCGGTTTCCCCGGTGTATGCCATGGAAATGCCGGGGCGCCGCTACGATATTGGAAATCTGGAGAGTTATCAAAAAGTTCAGGAAGAATATCGGGGTATATGTAAATGAAACCTTACAACATCAATTTAGAGAAAAAGACCGTCCTCGTCACGGGAGCCGCGGGCTTTATCGGCGCTTCGCTCTCATCGGCTCTCCTTCAAGCCTTCTTTCCGATCCGTCTTATCGGAATCGACAGCTGCAACGATTACTATGACGTTTCCTTAAAGGAAGAGCGTCTTCGGAAGATTGAAGAGCTGGCAAAAAGCTATCCGCAAAGTGAATGGATCTTTAAGCGCGGCAACATTGCCGATAAAGAAACACTTACCAAGCTTTTTGAAGAATATCGCCCTGATGTCGTCGTGAATCTTGCGGCACAGGCAGGCGTCCGTTATTCGATTGACCACCCCGACGTATATATTGAATCGAACCTCGTCGGCTTTTATAACATTCTCGAATGCTGCCGCCACTATCCCGTAGAGCATCTTGTATACGCTTCCTCCTCTTCGGTATACGGCTCCAACAAAAAGGTGCCTTACAGCACAGAGGATAAGGTGGATAACCCGGTCTCGCTTTACGCCGCCACCAAAAAGAGCAACGAGCTTTTAGCCCACGCCTACTCAAAGCTTTATAACATTCCCTCCACAGGGCTTCGCTTCTTTACGGTATACGGCCCGATGGGTCGCCCCGATATGGCCTACTTCGGCTTTACCGATAAGCTGCGCGCCGGAAAGACCATCGAGATCTTCAACTATGGGAACTGCAAGCGCGATTTCACCTACGTAGACGATATCGTGGAGGGTGTTATCCGCGTGATGCGCCACGCCCCCGAAAAGAAAAACGGAGAGGACGGGCTTCCCCTTCCCCCTTACGCGGTTTACAACATCGGCAACCAAAACCCCGAAAGCCTTCTCGATTTCGTTTCGATCCTTTCGGAGGAATTGGTAAAGGCGAAGGTTTTGCCGGCCGATTACGATTTTGAGGCACACAAAAAATTGGTGCCGATGCAGCCGGGAGACGTGCCGATCACCTACGCCGATACCTCGGCCTTGGAAGCGGACATGGGCTTTAAGCCCGCCACCCCCCTGCGTGAGGGGCTTCGCCGCTTTGCCGAATGGTACAAGGAATACTACAAAATTTAAAAAGGAAAGAGAGATACCGAAAAAGTATCTCTCTTTTCTTATGCAAAAATACGAAGCCTTACTTCTCGGGGTCGATAAAGGGCATATAGGCCTTCATGTAATCAAGACCCGAGGCTACGGTGGTTACCAGCATCGCCGCCATCGCGATATAGGAAAGCAGGTTCGGCACGGCGGTAAATCCGTAAAGGATCGCAGGCTCCATAAGGATCAGAATGATCGAAACGCATTGGGTCACGGTCTTGATCTTGCCGAACATACTGGCCGCCACGACCTTACCCGAGGAGCCCGCCACCACGAGGCGAAGCGAGGTCACCGCCAGCTCACGAAGCATAATAACAGCGGCTACCCACACGAAAAGCGGGGCGATCGCGGGGCGCGCTACGAGGATCGCGATCAGGGCGCCAAACACCATAAATTTATCGGCCAGGGGGTCAATGAATTTCCCGAAATCGGTGATGAGGTTATATTTGCGGGCGATCTTACCGTCAAGGTGATCGGTATAAGCGGTGAGCCCGAAGATCGCCGTCGGGATCGCGCACAAAAGAAAGGTCTGCCAGAAGTCTGCCCCCGCGGGGATCTTAATAAAGATCACCGCCGCCATAAAGAAGGGGACGAGAAGCACGCGGATCAGGGAAAGCGTGTTCGGAAGATTCATCTTTTTCATTTTTTCTTCTCCTTTGTAAATACAACTTTACCAACCAAGTCATAATCAAGCGCCGAAAGAATTTGTACGGCAACGAATTCGCCCGCCGAATGGCGCTTGCTTGATGAGAAATAGATCTTGCCGTCCACGTCGGGCGCGTCGGCCTCGCTGCGGCCGTAATAGGTCTCGGCCACGACGTCGTACCCTTCGACGAGAACGCGAAGCGTCTTACCGACCTTTTCTTCGTTCTTCTCCTCGCTGATGCGAAGCTGGGTCGCCATAACCGTATCGTAACGGTCTTGCTTTATCTGCTCGTCGATCTGGTCGGGCAGAAGGGCGGCGGGGGTATCCTCCTCGGGGGAATAAGTAAAGGCGCCGAAGCGGTCAAACCGCGTTTCCTTGACAAATTCGCAAAGCTCTTCGAACTGTTCTTCGCTCTCACCGGGGAAGCCGACGATAACCGTCGTGCGAAGCGTGATATCCGGGACGGCCGCGCGCAATCTTTCGATCGCATCCTTGATGGTGGCGCTGTCGCCGTGGCGGTTCATCGCCGCAAGCACGGGGTCGGAAATATGCTGGATCGGGATATCCATATATTTCAGTAACCGATCGTTTTCCCGAAGCTCTCTTATCAGACCGTCGGTGATCTTATCGGGATAGCAATACAGCAAACGGATCCAGGGAATCGAGGTTTCCTTCGTCAGCGCTCTTATCAGCTCGTCAAGCTTATATTCCCCGTAAAGATCAAGGCCGTAGCGCGTGGTATCCTGCGCGATAAGGCAAAGCTCCTTGACCCCACGCGCCTCCAGATCCTTGGCTTCCTTTACGAGATCCTCGATAGGGCGGCTGCGTAAGCGCCCGCGAATGAGCGGAATGGCGCAATAGGTGCAACGGTTGTCGCACCCCTCGGCGATCTTTAAGTAGGCGGTATACGGCGGCGTTGTCAATAAGCGCTCGCCCCCAAGCTTGCAGCTTTCCTTATCGTCGAAGGCGCAAAAGGTTTTTTTCTTTTCTACGGCGCGCACCGCGTCAACGATCTTATCCAGTGAGCCGACCCCCACGAGGGCGTCTACCTCGGGCATCTCCTTCATCACCTCTTCGCGATAGCGCTCTACGAGGCAGCCGGTCGCGATGATCCCTTTTAGCTTCTTGTTCTTTTTAAGCCACGCAATATCCAGAATGTTATCGATCGACTCTTGCTTAGCGCTTTCGATAAAGCCGCACGTGTTCACGATCACGATATCCGCCTCGGTCTCCTCGGGGGTTATCTCGTATCCCGCCTCCACCAAGTAGCGCAGCATCACCTCGGTATCCACGAGATTCTTTGAGCAGCCAAGCGATACAAATCCGATTTTCGTCATACCTTCTCCTTACAGTTCCCGATCGTCAAGCCCGATCATATCCAATAGGCAATCCGCGATCCTACGCCAAAAGCGACGGCGGCGCGACGGCCTTTGGGGGCGGTTTTCCTCTTGCTTTTTGCGGGCGGCCTCGGAAAGAACGGTGCCGTTTTTCTTCATCTCCGCCCTGGTTTTTTTGTATTCCTTATTTCTGCGGTCAAGCCGACAGGCAAGGTTTATCTCCAAAAACGCGTCATGAATATAATGGCGGGCCCACAGCGCTAAGCTGTATAGGTAATGCCATTCGGCGCCCCTCTCTTCCCCGGGCACGAGGAAAAGCTGGATCTCCACCGCCTCAAAGCCGCCCTCGTTGATATACGCGCGCAGCTTTTTGTAGCCGACGAAGGGGGAATATCCGCCCCCCGTATACGCCCCCTCGCCCTTCTTTTCCCAACGGGATTTCTCGCTCTTTGGGGGCTCGGGCTTTTCCTTAGGCGCTTCGTACGCCGCCTTACCGCGAATGCCCGCCGCGCGATCCTTTTCGATCTGCGCGTAGGCCTCGTTGATCTCGCTCATCTTGCGGGTGGCGACCTCGGCTTCCTTAGGATCGGAAGCAAAATTATCGGGGTGATACTTTTTGGCAAGCGCGTAATATTTCTTTTTTATCTCACTGTCGGTCGCTTCGTAATCAACGCCGAGGATAATATATGGATCCTTCACGCCTTGCCTCCTTTCCGTCACCCTCGTGACCCTTTTACGGTCTATCTTTTATTATAGTCGATTTCCCCCCTAAATGCAAGAGCTGTTTCGCTTTTTTGCGCGCTGTCGGATTTTGCCGAAATTTTGTAGAAATTGCGTCCAAATTGTAAACCAAATTTGAAAAAAGCATTGACATTCTATTTCGGCTTGTTTATAATAAGAAAAGAAAAAAGGAAGGAGGGGCTCTTGTTATGGGCAAAAAATACCGTTTGTTTCTGATGATCTTTTTGCCGGTGGCGCTCGTAGGCTGCGCCCTTCTTTTAGCCCTCTCGACCGATCTTTTTTTCAGCCTGCGCGATTTTCATCTTTCGGCTCTTTTCAGCACGCGTCTTTTAGACGGACTCTCTCTCCTTCTCCTTCTCTCGATCTTCACCTTTCTTTTCTTCGCCCTTCGAAAATTTCGCACCAAACAATAAAAAGGATACGATGTAGACCGTATCCTTTTTTATTTTGATTATGCGTAAATACGAAGCCCTTACTCCATGGGCGTGCCGTCGGGATGGAAAAGCGGCAGGGGCGCCAAGGTGATGATATCCTCGCGACCGATCGCATCGCCTTCGGCCAAGACCGCCATTTTCCCGGCGATCTCGCCGCCGGCCTCTTTGACAAGGCCTTCAAGCGCGCGAAGCGATTCACCCGTGCTGATGACGTCATCCACGATCAGAACGCGCTTGCCCTTCATAAATTCCGCATCGTACCCGTCAAGATACAAGGCTTGACGCGCGACGGTGGTGATCGACTGCACCTCATAGCGGATCACGTCTCGCATATAAAGCTTGGGGCCCTTACGCGCCAAGATATAGCGGTTTTCACCCAATTGGCGAGCCATGGCGCAGATGAGCGGGATCCCCTTGGATTCAGCGGTGATCATCACATCGTGCGGGGGGGCCAGGCGGCAAAGCGCCTCGGCGCATTTCTCGGTCAGCTCGGTATCCCCGAAGAGAACAAAAGCACCGATACTGAGATTTTCGTTAACGGGGCAGATCGGCAATTCACGCACGACGCCCGGAAGGTTCAAACGGTAGGTCATTTTCTTCCCTCTTTTCCTGCTTGATAGGTTGCTTCCATTATACACCCCCAAGATAAGAATTTCAAGAGAAGAACAAAAAATCAGTTATAAAAGTGATGCGCGCCGAGGCGGAAGGCAAAGGGGCGGTTCTTCGAGATCCAAGAACTTTCGGCAATCGAAGGCTCGTAAAAGAAAAGGATGCTTTCGGAAAGCGTATACCCCTCAAGGCACACCTTGGCGGCCTCGATCGAAGAGTTCGTCGGCGCCTTGTAGATCGCGCCGTTTACGGCGGGGGTAAACTGGATCCCGTTCTTTTTGTCGAAGATGACCCCGTAAATACTGTTGGGATATTGCTTGCTTTTTACACGGTTAAGCACCACGTTCCCAACCGCAACCTGCCCCAAAAACGGCTCTCCGCGGCTTTCGGCCGAGATGATGCGCGAAAGCCAGTAAAGATCGTTTTCGTCGTAGACGTCGGCGGCGGTTTTATAGCCGGACGCGGTTTTTTTAACGGTTACGCTTCTGTTTTGATCGTTCCAGCCTACCGAAGCGGAAAGCGCTTCGCCAAGCGGGCGAACCGGCAGATAAAAGCTTCCGTCCGATAAAATAACCGCAGGCATATCGAGATACAGGCATCGCCCGTTCACGTATAAAATATGCGCGCCGTTCTTCACGGAAAGCGAAAGGCCTTTCCCGTTAAGCGTCGCCGTCTTGGTGGCGGCGTTATAGCCGACCGAAGCATTGGTCAAGGCCCCCGCCAAAGCGCGCAGCGGTACGTATGTAGTCCCCTCGATTAAGTAACCCGTAAGGCTTTTTTGTCCTGCCGTCACCCGTATTCGTTCATAGCGCGTGACCTCCTTGCTCGCAACGGTTTTTTCATAGCGCGAGATCGGCGCGCCTGCGGCCGCGATGCTTAGCGGGCCGATAAGAAGGGCGGCCGATAGCAAGAGGGCGCCCCATCGCAATTTTTTCATAGCGTTTCCTCCTTGTTTTTTCTCGCTTTCCATTCTACCATACCCCCCTCCCCCGCACAACCATCAGAATATAGCAGGGGCGGTACAAAACGGCAAAAGGGGCGCGAACCTGCCAACGGCTGCCGCGGCTTCCGGTCTTTCCCTCGCTTACATACCCCTCAACCAAAAAATTTCCCTCTTCTTCACGGTATTGACATAAATAAGCGGTAAAATAAATAAAAAAGGAAAGAAAGGGGGATAACGATGGATCCGTATCAAATTCTCGGCGTTTCGCCGTCATCAACCGACCAAGAGATCACCGACGCTTATCGCCGCTTAGCCCGTAAATATCACCCCGATCTAAATAAAGATAACCCCGCGGCCGAAGAAAAGATGAAAGAGGTCAATGCGGCTTATGGGCGCATCCGGGATATACGGGCGGGGAAAGCGCCGCCGAATGACCAAGGCTTTGACCCTTACGGGCAAAATCCGTACGGGGCAGGCGGCTACGGCCCGTTTGGTAACGGAACGGGCGGTTACGGCCCTTATAGCTACGGTCCTTTCGGCCCTTACCGAACCTGTCGCACCTACCGAACCGTACGGCGCGTGCGCCCCTTTTCGCTCTTTCGCTTTCTTTTGACCTTGATGCTTCTTTCCTTTCTGATGCGCGCCTGCGCGCTTATCTCCTTTCAATTTTCGTATTACCCCACCGACAACCCGCCCCCTTACCAAACCGAACCGCAGAACGGGCGGCCAAGCGGTGAAATATAAGCGATGAAAAAAGAGAAAATTCCCTTTCGTGTGCGCCTTGCGCGCTTTCTTATGACGCATAACGGGCCCGACGCCCTCGGCAACTGCTTTTTGTGGCTGGCTATTCTCGTTTCGATCGTCAACCTCTTTGTTCGTTGGCCCTATATGGGCATTTTCCAGCTACTTTTACTTGCCCTTTATTTCTTCCGCTTCTTTTCCAAGAACAAAGCCAAGCGGCAAAGCGAGAACCGACGCTTTCTTTCGCTTTTTTCCTCTATGCGGAACTTTTTCAAGCGAAGCCGCAATCGCTTCCGCTACCGCAAGACCCATATCTATCGCCGTTGCCCCCATTGCAAAAAGCATCTCCGTCTGCCGCGCCTGGTCGGTGAGCATTCGGCTGTTTGCCCGGTTTGCTCTCGCCGTTTTTCGGTGAAGGTTAAGTAAGGTTTGATTTACAAAAAGCCTCTTTTTTTAAAAAAAGAAAACTTTTATCCGTCAATTGACCTGCCTCAATTTTAATCAAGGCAACCCCGCACACGGTGCGGCCACGGCACGTGTTGGCGGCGGTCAGCTCTTCAGCCACGGCTGCCATTACATCGACGTTCTGCTTCGCTTCCTCGGCAATCCTGTATGCGGCTCCCGCCTTGGGTGGGACTGCCAGATCCAGACCGAAAAGGGGCTTCTCGATTACACCCGCTTCAAGGGTATCATCAAGTTCTATAACCACAAGGAGCATATCCCCGGCGCGCTTGAAGAAAACGCCGAAAAGAACGGCTTCATGGCCGACCTTTGCGGTCTTGGCCTCGACAACACGTAAAATAACAAAAAAGGACACTCGCCGAGTGTCCTTTTTGTTTGGTGAGCAAAACGAGACCGTAAATAAGTCACCCATTTTTGGATGTTTACATTTCCTTTTATGCGGAAAGACGATTCATTTCTGTACGGTCACGGGCTCTATTGACAATAGCCCCATGCATATGATAAAATATGAGTAAGAGCACCTTTCAAAGCGGCCATGAATCAATTTCGGGAAACGCTTTGCAGTGTTGCGCTTCTACCAATCGATTAGGAGGGAAATTTATGAAACGACTTTTCTGTATGACGGTATGCTTGTTGCTGGCTTTCGCGCTTGTCTCGTGCAACTTCACCATTAATTTTCCCGGTGTTTCCAGCACCAACGGGAGCACAACAACCTCGAATACGAACACAAGCGGAAATACCACTACCGAAAACAACAGTTCCGTGTCGCCTGAGCAAATCAATAACGGTGTGCTTGAGGAAGTTGCTGCCGAGGACATGAGCGTTCCCGAAAACATGAAATCTCTGAAGACCGGCGACGCCACGGAGGAGAACAACGAAACCAACATAACCGCCACGGTCGTTCTGTACGTTCTGGACGGCGACGTTGTAAATTGGACGACCGAAAACGATCTTCTTTACGTCATAACCAAGGGCAATAACCGGTTGGTCGTTATCGACTCCCAAAGCATGACGCCCCTCTATAACGTACCGCTTTCCGGCGTTCCTGCCGAGATGAACCTTGATGGAGATAAGATCTATATTTCCTTGCCCGAACTGTGCAGGATCGACGTATTTTCCAAAGCCGATTGCACCAAGGAAGCTTCTCTTTTCTTTGATCATGAGGTCGCCTCGTTCTGCCTGGACGGCGACTATATCTTCTATACGGAAATGGATCAGTTCTGCAGAGTCTTTAAGAAAAACCTTTCCACGAACCGCTTGGAATCGGTACAAGACGTCGGTGCGTATACCTTTTATTATCCAAAGATCTGCTTAAATAAGGAAGATCGGATTTTGTATATTGGAGAATCGGGATACACCGGAAGTGCGATTTATTACTTCGATGCCGACACGTTAGCCCTAAAAAGCGTATTTCAGAAGAACGACTACGGCATTATGAATAACACACGCGAACTCTTCCACGTCGGTGATGAGGTTTTCTGGGGAAGCTACCGTCTGTCGGATACCAACGCCAAGGAATTGATTGGCAGATACGGAACCGCCAATTACGGTAGCATGACCTTTGTTTCGGATACGGTGGTCTCTACCCACGAGGGACTTTTCCTGACCGACACCTATGAGTGCGTGATCCATTACTCCAGAACCGGATTTGACTTTGAATATATCCTCGTGTCCGAATCGTATAACGTTTTCTTCAGAAAGAAAAACGGGGATAAAAATATCATCATCGGCGTTAATTTTGAGCTGCAGGAAGAGCTGCAAGAAGAGCCGGGAACCATTATGTAAGATATGCAGCCCGCGAGCGGCAATACCCCTCTGCGTGCGTACCGCATCCCGATGTCTTCGCAGCGGGTACATAAAAAAGAGAGCATCCTTTTCGGATGCTCTCTTTTTTGTGAAGCAGTATAAGCGGAAATTGAGCTTGATACTGTTCAAAAAAGGGAACTCAGCGTATGCTTTTTATATTCGACTCTATTTGCTTTATGACCTTGATAAATTCTTCATCGCTCTTTCCGGTTGGATCGGGTAAGCCCCAATCGGCATCGAAGGCTCTGCCGATGAAGGGGCAGCCAACGTCGCATCCCATGGAGATTGCAAGGTCGGGCGATGGGATCCTTTCAACGGTTTTGCTGTACTGCGTCAGCTCCATATCAATGCCGTAAAGCGCTTTCATCAGCCGTACCGCATCCTGATTTATCTGCGGCTTGGTTTCGGTGCCTGCCGAGTAAAAATCGAACTCATCACTGCAAAGATGCTTGCCGAGGGCTTCGGCAATCTGACTTCGGCACGAGTTATGTACGCAGATAAACGCTATCTTCTTTTTCATTTAAACCGACACCTCGCGCCAATACACTGATTGTTCTTTTCCGAATGCACACACCTGATCTTGTCAAGCGACATTTCAACGCCGAAATGCTCTTTTGCAAATTCCACAGCCTTGATGATGGCAAGATAAGAATCGCGCTTGCAGCAACGGGGGCCGCCAACCTCTCCGATCGCGCCGAGGGCAGAGGCGGTCATTCTGTTAGACAATCCCCACGCTTCCTTTGCAAGAGGCGTCGAGCCTGTTATTACGGATACGAACATTCCCGCGCTTACCCCCGCTCCGCAAGCCCCCCAAAATCCGCACGCGCCGCCGGGAACCTTCTTTCCTCTTGCCTGCATTTCAAACAGTGCTTTGGGTAGGTCGATATCGCCACCCGCGTTTTTATATGCCGTAAGCAACGCCGAGCCAACCATCACGTGATGCTCGGGACCATGCATATGGCAAAACGGTAAAGCCATCATCTTTTGAATGATCTCAATCGGGTTTTTCGAGGCTTCGGCAAGGCATACGCCGACGATGCTATCCATCCCCTGCGTGTGACACTCATTGCATACGTAATGCCCGTTCTCGCAAGCGGTTTTACTGTTTTCTTTTTTATGGCAAACGGCGCATTCCATCGGTTTGTCGTTTTCTACATATTTCAGCGGCGCGCCGCAAATCAAGCATTCGTCTTTCATATCAATTTCGTGTTAACTCGCTTTTATATTCAATTTCATAATATTCGCAATGCATTTCAAAAGAGGCGTCACCAAATATCGGATATATGTTTTGGCTTTGTAACCAATAGCGCCATTCTACCGCTTAGGACAGCTTGGCTTCTATGCCGTTTAATTCCTCTTCACTGATATTATTTACTTTCTCAAAGTATCCGAACTTTAAGAAAGACTCTGCAACCTCGCTCACAAGCGGTGGATGGTTTGTTTCCAGATTGACCAAGTAAAAAAGCTTACCCTTTTGAACGACGTAGCACCCTTCCCCGCGAGTAAATAAAACTTTTATATCCACAAAACGCCCTTTCCGTTATCGCACCTAAAAAGATTTATACCCTCGTGACCGATATTGTTTCCGGTTGTTAAATAATTTCTGTTAAGTAAAATTTCTTTTGACATACTTAAACCTCATATTTCGTTCAACATTATTATACCATGCGTTCGCGCATAAATCAAGTTTTGCATATTGGCGCCGCGGGGTGTTCTTGTCTTGATACGGGAATTTGCCGCAAGCGGCAATATACCCACGCTTGCCGAGCACGGGAATTTCGCGCAAAGCGCGAATATACCCACGCTTGCCATCGGCTCGCAAGCGGCCGCTGCTCTGCGCGGGGTATGCGAACCCATATTCGGGGTGCGACGCACCCCGAGTGGGTTCGCGTCGGGTTAACAAAAAAGATAGGCACTCACAAGGAGTGCCTATCTTTTTTGGTGACCCGTACGGGAATCGAACCCATGTTACAGCCGTGAAAGGGCCGTGTCTTAACCGCTTGACCAACGGGCCTGGTAGCGGAAGTCGGATTTGAACCAACGACCTGCCGGGTATGAACCGGATGCTCTAGCCA
>JAZOOS010000013.1:0-123663 GCA_045655185.1 Eubacteriales bacterium | reverse complement strand
GGGGAGAGGAATCATTTCGACAAATTGCGTTGAGGTAACGGTGGGGAAGACAGGTAAGCGCAGAATGCGTTGCGTGTAAAAACCGTCCTTAAAAACGGTGATATTGTAGGTCGCATAGCTTTCAGCCGCGCTCCCCGGACTTTGAGAAAGCGTTTTTGGGGGGGCGGGAAGCGTAATTCGTTGGGTCTTTCCGCTTTGATCACTGGTCAAAAGGTATACGACTCCCTCGTTTTCGGGATCGGCACCGACAATGCGGATATCCGCCCCCACGATGGGCAGGGCCCCACCCGCCGTTCCGATACGAAGTGTAAGATACCCTTCGCTTGACATGGGGGAGGGCGCGTTCTTAAAATCGCTCGTGTTTTCCATACGGCTCCTTTGAAGTGTAGTGGTAACAGTATATGTAAAAATTCGAGCTTTTGCTACCGCATTTCGGGTAAAAGCACAAAAACCTTTTTTGTGGAAGGATTTCGGCGGATAGCTATTGACTTTTACACGCACCGCCTGTATAATTAAATTACATTTTGTATAGGATGGTGCAAAGATGAAGGACAGTTCATTTGGAGAGCTTAGTATTATCGCAATGCGCGGATGCGAGGAGTTCGCCGCCGAGGTAGATCGCTATATTCAGGAATGGCGTCGCCACGACGGGGAAGGGACCTACATCGCCAAGGCGACCTGCCCCCGCTTCGGAAGCGGCGAAGGAAAGGGCCTTATCCAGGATACGATGCGTAACCGCGACGTTTTCATTATTTCAGACGTCTTTAATCACGGTGTGACCTACAATATGTACGGAAAGACCGTGCCGATGAGCCCCGACGATCACTTTCAAGATTTGAAGCGTATTATCGGCGCGATCGGCGGTAAAGCAAAAAGAATTACCGTTCTGATGCCGATGCTTTACGAGGGGCGTCAGCATAAGCGCTCCAGCCGCGAATCGCTTGACTGCGCGCTTGCGTTGCAAGAGCTGACGAATATGGGCGTTGCCAATATCATCACCTTCGACGTACACGATCCTCGCGTACAGAACGCCATTCCGCTTTCCAGCTTTGATAACTTCCGTTCCACCTATCAGATGATCAAGGCGCTCGTTCACGAGTATCCCGATATCGAATTCGATAAAGAAAAGATCATGATCGTCTCGCCCGACGAGGGGGCGATGTCCCGTTGCATGTACTATTCTTCGATGCTGGGGCTTGAGCTTGGAATGTTCTACAAGCGCCGCAACTATTCGGTGATCGTAAACGGGAAAAACCCGATCGTTGCCCACGAGTATCTCGGTAAGGATCCCAAGGGAATGGATGTTATCGTGGTTGACGATATGATCTCCTCGGGTGAATCGATGATCGACGTCGCTTCCCAGTTGAAGGAGAGAGGGGCCAACCGTATCTTCATCTTCACCGCCTTCGGCCTGTTCTGTAACGGCCTTGAGCTTATGGATAAGGCGTATGAAGAGGGGCTCTTCACCCGTATCATGACTACCAACCTCATCTACCGTATGCCCGAGCTTTTGGAGAGAAAATGGTATCACGAGGTCAATATGTGCAAGTATCTGGCCTATATCATCGATACCCTCAATCATGAGCAGAGCATTGCGGGGCTTCTGGATCAGTCCAAGCGCATCCATAAGCTTTTAGACGACCACCGAAAAGGGTTGAGATAAAGAAAAAGCCGAGGAATTTCCTCGGCTTTCTTATTTATACGCTTGTTTTACAGGGTCTCGAATTTATAGCCAACGCCCCAAACCGTTTTGAGGGTCCATTTGTCGGAAACCCCCTCTAATTTTTCGCGAAGGCGCTTAACGTGAACGTCGACCGTGCGGCTGTCTCCGTAATACTCAAAGCCCCATACCTTATCCAGCAGCTGATCACGGGTATAAACGATGTTGCAATGAGAGGCTAAGAAGTAAAGAAGCTCCAATTCCTTCGGGGGAATATCAATGGCCTTGCCGTTGATCTTCAATTCGTATTTCTGGCGGCTGATCTCAATGTTCTCAAAGCGAACGACCTCATCGTTCTGCCCGCTATGCGCGTTGTAGCGGCGAAGGACCGCCTTGACACGCGCCGAAAGCTCGTTCAGGTCAAAGGGCTTGATCACGAAATCGTCTGCCCCCAGCTCAAGCCCCAGAACCTTATCAAAGACCTCGCCCTTGGCGGTGACCATGATAATGGGCTTTTGCGAAAACTCGCGGATCTCGCGGCAGACCTGACGCCCGTCCTTCTTCGGCATCATAATATCGAGCAAAACGATATCGGGGTCAAAGGAACGGAAGGTGCTAAGCGCCTCTACGCCGTCGTAGGCCACCTTGATCTTATAGCCTTCGTTTTCAAAATAAAGGCGCATCATATCGCAGATATTGGGATCGTCATCGGCAATCAGTAATTTGATCTCGTTCATATTCAGAATCCTTTCTAAAGACGTCTCTATGCACGGTAAAAACGAAAAGGTTTACAAATTCAAGTGGTATTATACCATATTTCACCAATAAAGTCAAGAATGCAAGATGAATTCTGTGTGAAGAACCAATGTTTTTTCGCTTTTTCGGGAAAGCGCTTGCCAATCCCCCGAAAATGTGCTATACTAATGGAAATTATTATCAATAGATTAAAGAGGCAATTATGAAACTTGGTATCGTCGGTTTACCGAATGTAGGAAAAAGCACGCTCTTCAATGCGCTTACCAACGCAGGGGCACCCTCCGCCAACTATCCCTTCTGCACCATCGACCCGAACGTCGGGGTGGTAGCCGTCCCCGATAAGCGGCTTGACGAGCTGGCGAAGATGTATAACCCCGAAAAATATACGCCCGCCGTGATCGAATTCGTCGATATTGCGGGTCTTGTCAAGGGGGCTTCGCGCGGCGAAGGGCTTGGCAATAAGTTTCTCGCCAATATCCGTGAGGTAGACGCGATCGTACACGTCGTACGTTGCTTTGAGGATAGCAACATCGTTCACGTGGACGGTGCGGTCGATCCGGTGCGTGACGTCGATACGATCAATCTTGAATTGATCCTTTCCGACCTTGAGATTGTAGAGCGGCGCCTTGAAAAGACCAAAAAGCTGGAAAGAAGCGATAAAGAGGCCGCAAAGGAAAGCGCACTGTTAGAGCGTATCAAGCAAGCCCTTGACGAAGGGAAATGCGCAAGATCGCTTGAATTTACCGAGGAAGAGGAGCTGCTTCTTACCGAGACCCGTCTTTTGACCAAAAAGCCGGTCATCTATATGGCGAATATCGCTGAAAACGAGGTGGACGGCTCGTATGAAGAAAATCCCGCGTACGCTTCGCTTCGCGCTTACGCCGAAAGCGAGCATTCGGGCATTATCGCCGTCTGCGCCCAGATCGAGGCCGAGCTTTCGGATCTTGAGGGGGAAGAGAAGGTCGAGTTCCTTTCCGATCTCGGCATCAGCGAAAGCGGCCTTGATAAGCTGATCAAGGCAAGCTACAAGCTTTTGGGGCTTATCAGCTTCTTAACGGCAGGACCCAAGGAGGTTAGAGCTTGGACGATCACGGAGGGAACCAAGGCCCCCGGTGCCGCCGGCAAGATCCACAGCGATTTTGAGCGTGGGTTTATCCGCGCCGAGGTCGTGGCTTACGACGCTCTTATGAGAGAGGGCAGTATGAACGCCGTCCGTGAAAAGGGGCTTTTGCAAAGCGAAGGCAAGGATTACGTGATGAAAGACGGGGATATCGTCGTATTCCGCTTCAACGTGTAAGTAAATAAAAAAGCGAAGCCGAAGCTTCGCTTTTTTATTTGCGAGGGTAAGAGATCGTATAGATATACGGTGATTTTATCCATCCCTCATCGGGGAAGATAAGATACGGATAAGCATCCGCATAAGCAGTGATCACGGTTTTGATCGCGGAAAGGTCAAGATCCTTATAATAGGTGTAACGGCGCGGATGCGCGCCCATAATGAGGGTATCGGTATTGCAAAAGGCATCGATCCTCTCTTCGCTTTTCAAGGATAAAAGTCCGTTTGAGGTGGTGTAGGAAATGCGCTCGCCCAAGAAATCGGCGCTTACAAGAAGGGCGGGGTGTGTTACCCCTTGACTTGGGGAAATTCTTTCGAAAAAGAGCGAAAGCGAAGCCGAGGAAAAACAAAAGTCCTCCATTCGCTCCGTAAGGATGCCGAGCTCGCTTGCCACCGCCTCTGCTTCCAGAAAGAATTCCGCCTCTTCCACCGTTTCGGGCAAGGCAAAAACAACGTGGAAGCATAGAGTGTGGGCGGTAAGCCATGCAACGTAATCGGCGCTGTGACGATCGTAATGGGTAAGGATAAGCGTATCGATCTCGGTGATGCCGTCTTCTTCCAGATCCCATACGAAATGGGCGGGCGCAAAGGTATCGTTGCATATATCCACAACCGTCACGTTTCCTTCTTCGTTAAAAACCAAATATTCGTTTTCGTAATAACGGTGATACCGAAAAGCGCTTTCGCGAAGCGAAAGGTTGTGGATGAGCGTAAGTGTTATGAAAAGCCCTACGAAAGAGCCGAGAAAAAGCGGGCGTATGATCTTTTTCCTTTTGACTTTGAAGCATACGACGTAAACGAGAAGCACGATAAAGGAAAGAATGAAGAAAAGAGAAAGCGGGTTGGAGATCGAGATGAAAATATTCGGGATCCTCGAAAAGGCATCGACGCCTTGTAAAAGAAGATCGGTAAAGGCGGCAATGGGGGCGCCGAGGATAGGATAGGGAAAAAGCAAGAGAAGAAACGCCAAGATGAGGAGCAGATTGAAAAAGGGGGCTAAAAGAAGATTGGAAAGCGGCGCGATGAGCGAGAACTCTCCAAAGCAAAGGGCGATCAGCAAAATCGTAAAGCCCGAGGTAGAGAGGGTCAGCTGTATGGCAAAGGATAGGCGGCAAAACAGCGACGAAAGAAAGCCACGGCTTTTTTGCTCCGGGGAAATATCCTTCAAGAAATGGATGCCGAAGGTCGCGAAGAAGGAAAGCCAAAGCCCAATATCGAAAATAGCGCCGATCGAAAAGGAGGAGATCAAACTAAACGCCAAAAAGAGCGAGGTGTACGCATCGGGGATCCTTCGCAAAAGCGAGCCAAGCTCAACGACTGTCAGCATAAAGGCTGCGCGCAAAAGCGAGGAAGAAAAGCCGGTGAGGGCGGTATACGCCCATATGAAGAGAACGGTAAGGATCACCCGTAGGCGGTGTGAAAATCGCCCCTTTTTGAATAAGAAAAGAAAGAGTGAGGTAAGCATGGCAAGATGCATGCCGCTTAACGCCAGAACGTGAGAAAGACCGCTTCTTCGGAAAGAAAGCTTTACGTTTCCGTCTATATTTTTGTCATCACCCAGTAAAAGACCGCCTAAAAGCCTGCCTTCCTTTTCGGGAAGAGCGGAGCGTAAGCGACGAAGTAGCATATCGCGAAAATCCGAAAGAAGAAAGGAGATTCCCCCTTCGGAAAAAACGAGCGGGGTGATCTTGTCGGTCACAGCGCTCCCCGCGATCCCCTTTTGTATATCGTAAGAGGAGGAGGGGGTGATTTCGGTAATACGGCAAGAAAAGCGGCTCTTAACCGTCACCGCTTCCTCGGCGGGAAGCTTTAAACGGATCCATACGTCCGCTTCTTTTTCACCCAGTTGAAGAATATGAAAAAGGACCGTGTCGGTTCTTTTTCCTTCGGAAAGGATTTCGTGAACGTCACCTATGATTTGAATATCGTCCTCTTCCTCCCAAAATTCCTTGAAGGCGTGGCGATAGTGAAGCGCACCCACGAAGGAGCCGATCAAAAGGAAAAGAAGGCAGAAAAGCGCAAGGCGCCGTCTGCCTTTTTTGAACAGAAAAAAGAAGAGAAGGGGAAGAAGCGGGAGGATCAAGCCGTAATAGAAGGGAATCTTCTCCCGCAGTGTTATGTAAAAAGAGAGTAGACCGCCGATGAAACAAAAAAGGCAGAGCGCGAGCGGGCGATTTTTGAAAAGGTTCATACTAAGTCGAGAGCTTCTTCTTTTTCTTCGGTGTCCTTGGCTTCGGTTTTGGCTTCGGGGCTTTCTTCGCCTTCCTCAACACCTTTTTCCCAAAGCTCTTTTTTCAGTGAAACGCCTTCGGGAAGAATGAATCGGATCGCTTCTTTTTCAAGTGTGACGGTGAGATTTTCGGCATATTCGATCTCTCCGTCTACGCAAACGGCGGTATTTTTCGGCAAGGAAAGCATAAGGGTGCTTGCTTGGCGGTAGGTGACGTAATCGGGGGCGGTCTCTATATGCGTGCCCGCTTTGTAAGAGCCTACCAAAGAGATAAACGAAAAGCGCGACATCTTTTCAATGATATTCACGTCGAAAAGCCCATCGATCGGGGATGCCTTCGGATTCGAGCGGAAGCCGCCGCCGCAGAATTGGCCGTTGGCGATGGTGATAAGAAGCAAGGGACGGCTGATCTCTTCCTCCCCGTCAAGCGTTACGGTCATTTCGGTCGTCATCTTTCGCACGAGGGAAGAGGCGATCCCGCCGGCGTAAGCCATGCCTTTCGGGAAAAAGCGCTTCTTTTTCAGCTCGTTGGCACGGTTGGCGGCGTTGCAGTCAAATCCGATATTCAGCATATTCACGCAATAGCGGTCGTTGTAACGGATAAGGTCAATGGGGGTAGGGACACCGTTAAGCTGCCGCTCGATCTCAAAAAAAGCGGCGCGGTAATCGAAGTTGCGGCAAAAATCGTTCCCCGTCCCGATCGGGATAAGGGCGAACTCGGCGCGGTCACATTCGGGCGCGCCGTTGACGGTTTCGCCAAGCGTGCCGTCACCGCCGCAAGCATAAAAACGGTGTGTTCCGTCCTCTTTCAACGCCTCGCGTACGTAAAGCTCGGCATCGCCGGGGGCCTTCGTTTCGTAAATGACGTATTCAACCGCTGCTTTTTCGCAGGCGGCGGTGATCCTTGCGGTAAGCGATTCGGTCAGCGTACCTTTTCCGGCGGCGGGATTGATGATAAAATGATGCTTCATAGCTTACTCCGAAATTAGATTGATTTCATTATAATGCAAAAAGCCAAGTCTGTCAAACGGTATTTTCAGGACTTCTTTCCACGGATCATTTCATAATAGCTCTTGGCGGCTTGCTCGATCTTGTTTTCGCCAAAGGTGTAATAGTGACGTCCGCGAAGGTCGCTTGGCAGATATTCCTGCTCAACGTAATGGTTTTGGTAGTCATGCGGATACAGATATCCCGAGAAAAGCGGGCTTTGCAGATGGGTGGGAAGGCTTTGCCCGTAGCCCTTATCCACGTCAGCCCTTGCTTTTTCGTAAGCGACGTGCGAAGAGTTGGATTTTGGCGCGGTCGCCAGAAGAATGGTGGCGTGCGAAAGCGGAATGGCGGCCTCGGGGAGCCCGAGATCCTTCGCGCTTTCGGTGCAGGCTCTGACAATGGCGGGAGCCATGGGATAAGCCAGACCCACGTCCTCCGAGGCGATCACCTGTAAGCGGCGGATGGCGGAAAGCAGATCGCCTGCCGCCAGGATCTTGGCAAGATAAAAGATCGCCGCGTCGGGATCCGAGCCGCGGATCGATTTTTGCAAGCAGGACATCAGGTCGTAATGCCCATCGCCATGGGGATCAAAGCTCCCCGAATACGAGGGATACAGCGCGCAAAACGCCTCTTCGGTAAGAGTCTCTCCCGATAAATAATACGCGTTTTCCAAAAGCCCGACCGAGGCGCGTACGTCCCCGCCCGCGTGAGAGGCGATCGAAAGAAGAAGGGCATCCTCCGCCACCTTTTTCGTTCCGTTTTCTTCGTTTAAGGTCGTAAGCGCCCGCCTTAGGTGGGGGGCGATCTCTTCGGGCGATACCGGCTTGAATTCAAAAACCGAAGAGCGGGATATAAGGGCGGGGTAGATCGCAAAATACGGGTTTTCGGTGGTAGAGGCGATCAGGATGACCCGGCCGTCCTCCATATATTCAAGAAGCGATTGCTGCTGCTTCTTATTAAAATACTGAATCTCGTCAAGGTAGAGCAAAACCCCGCCCGAGCCAAAGACGTTGGAGGTCTCGCTTATCACCGCTTTTACGTCCGCAAGCGAAGCGGTCGTCGCATTGAGGCGGCACAGATGAAGCCCGCTGGCTTCGGCGATGATGCGGGCGGCCGTGGTTTTTCCGGTGCCGGGAGGGCCGCTGAAGATCATATTGCCGACGGCGCCCTTTTCAAGCATTCTTTTCAGGATGCCGTTTTCGCCGACGAGGTGGCCTTGCCCCACCATCTCCTCAAGAGATTTCGGGCGGATGCGGTCTGCCAAAGGCTGATAGGACATAACGTCTCCTTTCAAGAGAAGGTGTTTTGGTTGATTTTAAAGAGGCGGTTTACTTCGCAAAGAGCGGCCCGTCCGTCGGGGGAAGAAAGCGTCGGGTCCTCTGAAAGAAGCTCCTTGGCCTCCCGAAAGGCGGTCTCGATCAAGCGGGTATCCTTGCAAAGCGCGATAAGGGGAAGTCCCATACCTCCGCTTTGGCGAAGCGAATCCCCGCACGAGGCGGCAAAAAAGTCACCGGGGCCGCGCAAGGCAAGATCCTCTTCGGCGATCTCGTAGCCGTCGTTCGTTTTACAAAGGGCCGAAAGCCGTCTTTTGGCCGTTTCGCCCTTGGCATCCGAAACCAGCACGCAATAGGATTTTCGCGTACCGCGACCGACGCGCCCGCGTAATTGGTGAAGCTGTGAAAGACCGAACCGCTCGGCATTCTCCACGATCATAAGCGAGGCGTTCGGTACGTTTACCCCTACCTCAATAACGGTGGTGGAAACGAGAATGTCGATCTCCCGCTCGGAAAAACGACGCATGATCTCGTCCTTTTCGGCGCTTTTCATTCTTCCGTGTAGATAAGCGATGCGGCAGGTGGGGAAGAGCCCAATCAACCGCTCGGCGTATTCGACCGCCCCCTTTAAGGGCGGCTTTTCTTCTTTTTCGGCAAAGGAAAGAAAGCTTTCAAGCGGCAAGGCTTCTTCCTCGCCGTCTTCTTCGATCGCGGGACATACGATATATACCTGCCCGCCCTCGTTTACCTGCTTTTCAATAAAGCCGTTAAGGCGGTCTCGCATATCCTCGCCCACGAAAAGGGTATCGACCTTTTGCCGCCCCTTCGGCAGCTCGGTAATGCGGGAAACGTCGAGGTCGCCGTACAGCATAAGCGCAAGCGTGCGGGGAATGGGGGTCGCGCTCATGACCAACAGATGCGCCTTTTCGTTCTTTTCCTTTAAAACGGCGCGTTGCCCCGCCCCAAAGCGGTGCTGCTCGTCGGTTACCGTAAGGGCAAGATCGGCAAATTCGACCGACTCGGAAAGGAGAGCGTGCGTGCCGATCACGATATCGGAGCGTCCGTTCCCTTCCGACAGTAAAGCGGCGCGGATGCGCTCCTTTTCTTTTTTCGGGGTGGCCCCGATCAGAAGCTCGCAACGGATCGAAAGCTTTTCAAAAAGCGGCCCCAGATCCTTGTAGTGCTGGCGCGCCAAAATTTCGGTGGGCGCCATTAAGGCGGCTTGATGGCCGTTTAGTACGGCGATGTACATGGCAAGGGCGGCGCAAACCGTTTTGCCGCATCCGACGTCACCGACCAAAATGCGCGCCATCGGGGCGCCGCCGTCCCCTTTCATATCGGCCGCTATCTGCCGTACCGCTTCCTTTTGTGAATCGGTCAGCGTATAAGGAAGAAGCGAAAGAAGCGGGGAGACGTTTTGATAAGGGCAGCGAAGTGCGCCAAGCGCGCCGCGGCGTTGCTTGGAAAGCGCGATGCCGAGCGAGAAGGCAAACAGCTCGTCAAATACGATGCGCCGAAGGGCGGCCGAGAGGGTGGCTTGTCCTTCGGGAAAATGCAGGGTATAAAGGGCGGTCGAAAGCGTTGGAAGCGCGTTGCGCCGGCGTATCCCTTCGGGTAAGGGATCTTCTATGTGCGCAAGAACCGAAAGGGCCGATTCGACCGCCTTTAAAACGATCTTTCGGGAAAGCCCCTCGGTAAGGGGATAGACCGATACGAGATCTAGAAGCGCTTCGCCTTCCTTTATCGGCTCGTAGGCGGGGTTGATCAACTGAAAGGAACGCTTGGCGGGGGTAAGCCTCCCGTAAAAGCGGTATTCCTCGCCCACCTCAAAGATCTTGTCGCAATAAGCCTGATTGAAGAAAACGATCTCAATACGGCCGCTTTCGTCAAAGGCGTAGAATTTCGTTAAGGTCTTGCCGCGCTTGATCGATACGCTTTTCGGGGCGGTCGCTACGGTTAAGATAAAGGCAGCGGGCCCCTCGGTCGGCAGATCTCCTAACAGACGGATATCCCCGCGGTTTTCATAAGAGCGGGGCAAAAGATACAAAAGGTCACGAACGGTATGTACGCCCATGCGGGCAAAGGCCTCGGCGCGGCTTTTTCCGATTCCTGCAAGCATACTGACGGGGCTGTTCGGTGTCAAGCGCTCCATAACCTTTTCCCTTTCTTTTTAACGGTCTATCTATATTTTACAACAAACGGCGCCGCAAAACAATAGGGAAGGCGGTTTTTTTACAAAAGTGGCGAAGAAATATTGGGCTTATATGTTTACAAAAGAGAATTTATCTGTTATAATAATATATAATCTTTTTGAAAGGAGATAGCTATGAGAAAGGATGACCGCAGAATCGCCACCAAGCTCGATCTTGCCGTGTGTGTGATTCTTGCCTGTCTTATGCTCGTCGTTTATATTGTGCTTCGGCTTCTTTTACCGAAGACCGACGTGCTGTTTACGACTCTTATCAGTATTCTTCTGTACGTAGCACTTCTTTCCGGTTGGATCGTTATTCGGCTTCGTCGTCTGGGGATCACCGAGGGAATTATGCTTCCCACATCTTTCGACGAAATGATAAGAATCGCCGAAAAAATGGCCCATGCGGTTCTCGTTTGCGACGAAAACGGGCGCGCCGTTTTTTGTAATGACGCGTTTCTTTCGCTGTCGGGTCTTGAAACCATCGCGGGCGGTACGCCGCTTTCCGAGATCTGTGAGATCACCTCTTTTGAGGAAGGGGGGGCAGAGGCGCGGTTTGAGGATCGCGTTGCCGTCGTACAGCGAATCCCCCTTTCGCGTGACGGGCGTCGCTACACCCTATTAAGCTTTTACGAGGAAACGGCGCAACGAAAGGCCGAAAGCAAATACGCCGAAGAGAGAACCGTCGTTGCCTACGCTATTATTGATAACTTGGAGGAGATCCTTCAGTTCGTACAAGAGGATTACGCCAAAACCTCTGCGGAGGTAGAAGAGCGGCTTCGGAACTGGATCGCCTCGATCGGCGGCCTTTTCCGCGCGTACGACCGTAATAAATATCTGATGCTCTTCGATAACGTACACTTAGAGGAGTGCTTGGATAACCGTTTTGAAATTTTAGACGAGATACGAAGCATTCGTGTCGGTGACGGTATGCCGATCACGGTATCGATGGGCGTTTCCCGCTTGCCCGATACCACGCTTGCCGAGCGAGAGAGGGCTGCGCAGTTTGCCCTTGACCTTGCCTTACAGCGCGGGGGAGACCAGGTTGTTTTCCGTGATGAAAGCGGCGTTGCCTTCTTCGGCGGTAAGACCAAGACCGGCTTCCGCCGCGTGAATATCAAGGCGCGCGTCGTGGCCAGAGAGCTTCTTTCGCTGATCGGTCGCGCCGATAACGTTCTTATCATGGGTCACCGCTACGGTGACTTCGACTCCTTCGCCGCTACGATCGGCTTGGCAAGACTGGTTCTTAACCAAGGGGTAAGGGCGAATATCGTCGTTAACCGAGACGATGAAAACCTTGAATCCTGCTTTGAAAAGATCGCGGGGCTTTCCGAATACCGCGGCCTGTTCGTTGACGGGTCTATGGGGCTTGAATTGGCAGGACCCGGCACGTTGCTTATCGTAGCCGACGTAAACAATCCCGGCTACGTTGAATGTCCCGAGCTGATGGAGAGGGCCTTTACCATCGCGGTCATCGACCATCATATCAAGACCGTGGCGCTTAATTCCGCGGTTAAGCTTGAATATATCGATCCCTCGGCCTCCTCAGCCTCCGAGCTGATCTCCGAGATCATCGAGCAAAGCGCGGGCGCCCGTATTCTTCGCCCTGAGGAAGCAGAGCTTTTGCTTTCGGGCGTTTTGCTGGACACCAAGCGCTTTACCCGTAATACGGGAACGCGCACCTTTGCCGTCGCGCAATTTTTGCGTGGGGCGGGGGCCAATCCCGGGGAAAGCTTTGAGTTCTTTAAAACCACGCCCGAGGATCTTGAAAAAGAAGCGCGCTTTAACAGCCATATCACCATCTACCGTAAGCACGTGGCGATCGCCGCTTGCGACGGGCAGGATCTTGACCCCTCGTACCGTATAGCGGCCGCCAAGGTAGCCGACGCGCTTCTCGGTGTTAAGGGGATAACCACCTCGTTTGCTTTGGCGAAGATAGACGATACCGTTTATATCTCCGCTCGCTCCGACGGGCAGGTGAACGTGCAGATGATCTTAGAGAAATTCCACGGCGGCGGTCACTTTGACGTGGCGGGCGCCCAGATCGAGGGAAGCTCTGTCTTGGCTGTCGTTGAGCAGCTTCGCGAATCGATCGACGAATATTTTGAAATGCAAGAAAAGGGAGAATAACCAATGAAAGTAGTATTGTTAGCCGACGTAAAAGGGCAGGGAAAGCGCGACCAGATCGTAGAGGTATCCGACGGATACGCCCGCAATTTCCTTTTTCCCCGTAAGCTGGCGGTCGCGGCCGATGCCAAGACCATGAACGAGATTAAGATGAAGGAAGAATCCAAGGCCTTCCGTCAGGCAGAAGAATTAAAGGCCGCAAAGGCTTTGGCCGAGCGCCTTTCGGGCATCAGCTTGAAGATCCGTTGCGCCTCGGGCGCAGACGGCCGTCTGTACGGCGCGGTTACCGCTAAGGACGTTGCCGAAGCCTTGGAAAAGAATCATTCGATCACGGTCGATAAGCGTAAGCTGACGCTGCCCGAGCAGATCCGCTCGTACGGCGTATATTCGATCGAGGTTCGCCTTTGCGCCGAGGTAACTGGGAAATTCTCGCTGGTTGTACACGAATAAAACGTAAGGAATTGCTTTCATGAATGACGAATTGGGAAGGCATCTTCCCGTATCTATTGAATCCGAACAGGCGGTTCTCGGCAGTATTCTTCTTCGCCCCGAAAGCATCAACGAGATCACGGGGCTTTTAAGGGAAGAGGATTTCAGCCAGACCGAGCATCAAAGAATTTTTTCGACGATGCAATCCATGTTTGTCAACAGCCGTAATATTGATACCATTACGCTGGTCAATACGCTCGTGCAAGACGGTGTTTATACCGAATCGGGCGGCATTGAGTACATCAAGCTTTTGTCGGTCAGCGTACCGAGCGCTTCCAATATCAAGGACTACGCCAAGACCGTGCGCGACAAAGCGCTTTTGCGCCGCCTGATCCTTACCTGCGAAGAGATCTCGAATCGCGCTTACAGCGAAGAGGGAAGCGCCGAAGCGATCGTTGATAACGCCGAGCAGATGATCTTCGATATTGCCGAAAAACGCTCGTCCAGAGAAATGCGGCATATCAAGGAGGTCGCGCAGAACGTATATCGCGACCTTGAGGATCTTTCTCAAAACCCCAATGAGGTGCGCGGGGTATCGACCGGCTATTCCGGCATCGACCGCACACTCGTACAGCTGGGGTATGGCGACCTCGTTATCGTCGGCGCCCGCCCTGCTATGGGTAAGACTACCTTTGTTATGAATATCGCTTCCAACGTGGCCAAGCTTTCCAAGAAAGCGGTCTGTATCTTTTCGCTTGAAATGTCGGCCGAGCAGCTGGTAAACCGTATGTTTGCCAGTGAGGCCCGTATCGACAGCGCTACGATGCGAAGAGGTAGCCTTGGGCCCGACGATTGGGTACGTTTGGCCGATGCCGCCGCCGCTCTTTCGGGGTGCGACATTTTCCTTGACGATACCGCCAATATCACGGTCACCGAGATGAAGGGTAAGCTTCGCCGCGTAAAAAATCTCGGCATGGTCGTTATCGACTATCTCGGCCTTATGCAAAGCGGGCGTAATATCGACAACCGCGTGCAGGAGGTATCCGAGATCTCACGTAATCTGAAACTGATGGCCAAGGAGCTTGGGGTTCCGATCCTTTGCTGCGCCCAGCTTTCGAGAAGCCCCGAAAAGGGCCGAAGCACCAAGCGCCCGATGCTGAGCGACCTGCGTGATTCGGGTTCGATCGAGCAGGATGCCGACGTCGTTATGTTCCTCTACCGTGACGACTATTATACCGACGGCAGCGAGGAACGCCAGATCTCTGAGGCAGACGCCAGTAAAATGGAGGTCATCATCGCGAAGAACCGTCACGGCGCTACCGGTACGGTGGAGATGAACTTCGATAAATCCTTCTCGCGCTTCTATACCATTGACGATATTTCGGCGGAGGCTCCCTCTTCGTGATGAAGCGACCTTTAACGCTTTCCGCCTTATCGAAATACCAAAAGCCGTTGATCGCGTTTTTAGAGCAAAAGGGGGCTCTTTCCGCCCTCCAAGCGGGGGTTCTCGTCGCCTTTTCGGGCGGGGCCGATTCGGTCTTTTTGCTCTCGCTTCTTTCTCTTCTGGCAAAAGAAATGAAATTTCCTTTGTCCGCTTTGCATGTGAACCATCACATAAGAGGGGAGGAGGCAGAGCGTGACGTGGCCTTTTGCCGTTCCTTCTGCGAAAGCGTTGGCGTACCCCTTCGGGTCGTTGACGTAGACGTCGTAGGGGAGGCAAAGCGTTGTAAGACGGGGATTGAGGAGACCGCCCGTAAGCTTCGCTACCGCGCGCTGCTTGCGGCGGCAGACGAAGCGGGGCTTCCTTTTATCGCCACCGCCCATAACGCGACCGACCATGCGGAAACCGTCCTTTTGCATCTTTTGCGCGGGGGTGGATCCCGTTCGCTTGGGGGGATCTCGCTCTTGCGTGATCGCCTCTTCCGCCCGCTTCTTTTTTTAACCGGTGAAGAAATAAGAGAGGCGCTTCGCTTGGCGGATATTCCTTTTGTTTTTGATAGCACCAATAGCGATACGGCCTATACGCGCAACTTTCTGCGCGCCGAGGTCCTGCCGCTTCTTCGCCACCTTTCCCCTCGGCTTGAAGAGCATCTGTTACGCATGAGTGACGCCGTTTCCTCGGACGTTGCGTATTTAGACGGATTGGTCGAAAAAGAGATGCCCGCCGCCCGGCTTGACGGCGGCCTTTCCGCTGAGTGGCTTCGCACAGCCCCCCAACCGCTTCGCCGCCGCGCCTTGATCGCGGCCTTTGAAGAGGTTAGAGCGCCTTCTGCATCCTCAATCGCCTTAGAGCATACGCATATTTTAAAGCTGGAATCGTTGCTTGACGGGGAAAAGCCAAGCTTCGCTCTTTCTTTACCCGCAGGGATTTTCGCAAGCCTTTCGGGTGGCGTTCTTCGCTTTTTGAGCGAAAGCCCCAAGAAAGAGGAATTGCCTGAATTCCCTTTGAAGGCGGGAGAAAATTTTTGTAACGGGATCCGTTTTTTCGTGGAAGAAGGCGGGGGGACGATTAGTGTTGTTTGTTATTCAAATCTTCACAAAATAGACACTAAGATTTCTCTTTCGTCTGCTACAATAAAGGGGCGCCTTACCGTACGCGGTTATCGCGCGAAAGACGCGCTTCGTTACGGTGGGCATACGCACGCCGTGCGAAAGTGGATGAACGAGAAAAAAATTCCGCCGCTTTTGCGCGGAAATTATCCGCTTGTTTGCGATGAAAATGGGATTTTATGGATTCCCGGCGGCCCTTTGCGCGAATATCCGTAAGCGACCCGTGAATAAACTTTTCTTTGGAGGAAAAGATGAATAAAGATATAGCACGAATTATGATCAGCGAGGCAGAGCTGGATACGATCATTTCCCGCCTTGCCAAGGAGATTGATAACGATTATCGCAATACCGATAAGAAGGTTCTGCTTCTGGCTATTTTGAAGGGCTCGGTCGTTTTTATGGGCGAGCTGATGAAAAAGGTCACGATTCCCGTAGAGATCGATTTCATGAAGGTCTCTTCCTACGGGGCAGGCACCAAAACGACGGGAAATATCAATATCATTCTTGATCTTGTCAGAAAGGATATTGAGCAATACGACGTGATCATCATTGAAGATATCATCGATAGCGGCAAAACGCTTTCGCATCTTTCGGAATATCTTCGCTTAAAGGGGGCAAACAGCGTAAAGACCTGTACGCTCTTGGATAAGCCCTCGCGCCGTGAGGTGAATTTTACGCCCGATTACATAGGTCGGGAAATTGAGGATGAGTTTGTGGTGGGGTACGGTCTTGATTACGATGAGCGCTACCGCGCGCTTCCGTACGTCGGCATCTTAAAGCCGGAGGTATATACGGCTCCGTCCGAAAAATAAGTCGAGAAAGGCAGTCTTTTTGCATGAAAGCAAATCTTAAAAACATCGTATTCCTTCTTTTGCTGATTGCGGTCTTCGTTTTTGCCGCCGTCATCATTACCGATATGGTGGCGCCGAAGGAGGAATTCACCTACGGCCAGCTGCTTGAGCTTTTCGAAGAAGATAAAGTAAAAAGCTTTTCAGTGGATACCGAAGGATATATTTCCCTTGAAACGGTTGAGGGAAAGAAATATTCCTATCGCTTTGCGTATGAATTGCAGCTGTTGAGGATCGAAAAGATAGCAGCCGAGGGGATAAACGGAACACCGCTTGCAAACCTTGAAAGCTACAACTTTGAAGAGCCGGTCGATCAGCCCTGGATCCTTCAGTTCTTGCCCTATATCATCCTGATCGTTCTCGTCGGCGGGTTCTTCCTCTATATGGTGAACCAAACCGGCGGTCGAGGCGGTAAGATGAATTCCTTTGCAAGGGCGCACGCCAAGGTCGGAGGAAACACCAAGAACCCCGTGAAATTCACCGACGTAGCGGGGGCAGACGAAGAAAAAGAAGAGCTTGCCGAGGTGGTCGAGTTCTTGCGTGACCCCCAGAAGTTTACCAAGCTTGGCGCCAGAATTCCGCATGGCGTGCTGCTTGTGGGCCCTCCCGGTACCGGTAAAACGCTTTTGGCGAAGGCCGTGGCGGGAGAAGCGGGCGTTCCCTTCTTCTCGATCTCAGGCTCGGATTTTGTAGAAATGTACGTGGGCGTTGGCGCTTCGCGCGTACGCGATCTGTTTGAGACCGCGCGCAAAAGCCCCGCCAGCATCGTTTTCATCGACGAGATCGATGCTGTTGGCCGTCACCGCGGCGCGGGCCTTGGCGGTGGGCATGACGAGCGTGAGCAAACGCTCAATCAGCTTCTCGTAGAGATGGACGGCTTTGATAAGCACGAGGGCATTATCGTGATCGCGGCAACCAACCGCCCCGATATTCTTGACCCCGCGCTTCTGCGCCCCGGTCGCTTTGACCGTCAGATCACGGTGAATTATCCCGATATCAAGGGAAGAGAAGAGATCCTTCACGTTCACGCCAAGGGTAAGCCCTTTGACAGTGACGTGGATTTCCGTCATATCGCAAGAACTACCGTTGGCTTTACCGGCGCCGATCTTGCCAATCTTCTTAACGAGGCCGCGCTTCTGGCGGCGCGCAACGGCCACGCCCTTATCCGAAATGCCGACGTGCAAGAGGCGTATATGAAGGTGATCCTCGGCCCGAAGAAAAAGGCCAAGATCCGCACCGAATACGACAACCGCCTTTGCGCTTTCCACGAGGCCGGCCACGCGGTGGTTTCCTACTACTGCAAGCATTCGGCCCCCGTTAAGCATATCACGATCATTCCCGCGGGCGGTGCGGGCGGCGTAACGCTGCGTGTACCCGAGGAGGATAAAATGGTTGCCTCCCGCCTTGAAATGATCGACGATATTTGCGTTTCGCTCGGTGGTCGCGCCGCCGAGAAGCTGGTGCTGGACGATATTTCGACCGGTGCCTCGAGCGATATCCAAAAGGCTACTTCGGTTGCCCGAAATATGGTTACTCGCTACGGTATGAGCGAGAAGCTCGGTACCGTGCTCTACGGTTCTGAGCATTCGTCCGATGAAGTATTCCTCGGTCGTGATTTCTCCTCGGGTCGTAACTATTCCGAAAAGATCGCTGCCGAGATCGACGACGAGATCCGCCGTCTTATCGACGAAGCGTACGACACTGCGCTTACGATGCTGGCCGATCACCGCGAAAAGCTTGAATTCGTTGCCGAATTCCTTCTTCGCTACGAAACCATGGACGGTGATCAATTCTTGGCCGCCATGTCGGCGGAAAACCCCTCCTTCGAGGAAATCGCTGCCATCGAGGAAGAGAAGAAGCGCAAGAACGAGGAGGCTGACGCCCGCGCCCGTGAGGAAGAGGCGCGCCGCCTGGAGGAAGAGCGCCTTCGCCGCGAGGAATTTGAACGCCAGCTGCGTGAGGCGGCCTACGGCAAATCCTCGGATAACAAAAATAACGATAACAGATTTAACCGATAATCAAAACAGCCAAGGCTTTTACGCTTTGGCTGTTTTTTACTGAACGGCGCGCGGATTTAGCGCAGAATCGCCGAGAATAAAGAATAAGTAAAAGGGACTGTATTTACACAGTCCCTTTTTGGTTTAAAGGAAAGCTTTACTCAGACCGAGTGAATGCCGTTCTCGGCATCGCTGTTCGAATCAAGCTTATGGCGTTGCTTTTTGCGCCATTCGAAGAACTTAACGGCCACCTGCTCAAAGAGGGCAAGCGAGAGAAGGTCCTCATCCTGCTCGGAATAAGGCATAACGCGCTCACGCAGCTCGTCAAGCTCGGGCTTCAGGTCGTCGGCAGGGCGGTGATCGATGGGATCAAGGTCGCCGATGATCTTCTTGCGGAAATCGGGGTCGACGGTCGAGGGGGTCTTACCGTACTCGCCGCGAACCATACCGCGGAATTCCTTGGTGGTGCTGGCGTAACGCTCGCCCGAAAGGACGTTGCTGACCGCCTGCGTACCAACGATCTGGGAGGTGGGGGTAACAAGAGGCGGGTAACCCGCATCGGCGCGAACGCGCGGAACCTCGGCAAGAACCTCATCCAGCTTATCCAGCTTGCCGGCCATTTTCAGCTGAGAAACGAGGTTAGAGAGCATACCGCCGGGAACCTGGTAACGAAGCGCGTTAACGTCAACCTTCAGAACCTTCGGGTCGATAAGGCCGCTCTTCAGGTATCTTTCGCGGATATCCGAGAAGTACTTGGAAACGACATCAAGCTTTTCAAGATCAAGCCCCGTATCGTAGGGGGTATTGGCAAGGGTAGCGACGATCGCTTCGGTCGGCGCCTGCGAGGTACCGAGGGCGAAGGGCGAGATCGCGGTATCGACGACGTCAACGCCCGCTTCAATGGCCTTCAGAATGGTCATCGAGGCAAGACCGGTGGTGTAGTGGGTGTGAAGCTGTACGGGAATGTTAACGCGACCCTTGATAGCCTTAACGAGCTGGAAAGCGTCGTAGGGCTTCAAAAGACCCGCCATGTCCTTGATACAGATCGAGTTGGCGCCCATTTCCTCCAGCTGCTTGGCGTAAGCGGCGAAGAATTCGTTGTTATGCACAGGGCTGGTCGTATAGCTGATCGCCGCCTGTACGTGGCCGTTTTCCTTCAAGGTCGCCTTAATGGCGGTTTCCAGGTTGCGGGGATCGTTCAGGGCGTCGAAGATACGGATGATATCGATACCGTTGGCGATCGACTTCTGTACGAAGTATTCAACAACGTCATCGGAATAGTGGCGGTAGCCGAGGATGTTCTGGCCGCGGAACAGCATCTGCAGCTTGGTGTTCTTCACACGCTGGCGGATAGCGCGCAGACGCTCCCACGGGTCTTCATTGAGAAAACGCAAGCAAGCATCGAAGGTGGCGCCGCCCCAGGCCTCTAAGGAGTAATAACCGACCTGGTCCATCGCTTCCAGAATGGGAAGCATTTCCTCGGTCGTGGTTCTCGTAGCGGCAAGCGACTGATGCGAGTCGCGCAATACGGTTTCAGTAATCAGTACTTTTTTAGACATGTTCGTTTACCTTTCTACTAATATGAGGGGCGCGCTTTAAGCAAACCAGGTGAGGAAGACGCCCGCCGCAACGGCAGAGCCGATAACACCCGCAACGTTCGGGCCCATGGCGTGCATAAGCAGGAAGTTGGAGGGATCTTCCTTACGGCCGACGTCTTGAGCGACGCGGGCGGCCATCGGAACCGCCGAAACACCGGCGCTACCGATAAGCGGGTTGATCTTGCCCTTCGTAACGAAGCACATCAGCTTGCCGAAGAGAAGACCGCCGCAGGTCGAGAAGATAAAGGCGGTCAGACCGAGACCGATGATCATAAGGGTCTCGACCTTCAGGAAGTTTTCGGCGTTGGCGGTCGCGCCGACCGAAACACCGAGGAAGATGGTAACGATGTTGATCAGCTCGTTCTGGCCGGTCTTGGAAAGGCGGTCGGTAACACCGCTGACGTTGAAGAGGTTACCAAGCATTAAGAAGCCTACGAGGGGCGCAGCGTCCGGAACGATCAGAACGACGAGAAGCGTAACAAGGATCGGGAAGATGACCTTCTCGGTCTTGCTGACAGGGCGAAGCGTCGACATCTTGATCGCGCGCTCCTTTTTCGTGGTCAGAAGCTTCATAAAGGGGGGCTGGATCATCGGGATAAGCGCCATATAGCTGTAAGCCGCGATCGCGATCGCGCCGAGCAGATGGGGCGCCAGCTCCTTGGTGACGAGGATCGCGGTAGGGCCGTCCGCTCCACCGATGATACCGATCGCCGCCGATTCCATAGGCGAAAAGCCGATCAAAAGCGCCATAAAGAAGGCCAAGAAAACGCCAAGCTGGGCGGCCGCGCCGAGCAGAAGGCTCTTGGGGTTGGCAATCAGGGGAGAGAAGTCGGTCATCGCGCCGATACCGAGGAAGATCAGCGAGGGATAAACGCCAAGCTTAACACCGAGGTAAAGGATATCCACAAGACCGCCGAAATTAATGACCTCTTTGATCATCGCAGACATCAGAACGTGTCCGTCTGCGGCGAAGATCGTGTTGGCGGTGCCTCCCATGGCTTCCGCGTATTCGGCTGCGTATTTCGCAACGTAATACTCATCGAAGAAATAATCCATGTGCATAAGGTTGGCGCCGGGCAGATTCGCCAGGAGCATACCGAAGGCAATGGGTAAAAGCAGCATCGGCTCAAATTTTTTAACGATGGCAAGATAGAAAAGCGTAATGACGATGGCGTACATCACCAGCGTTTTCCAACCACCGTCCGCAATGAGCCGCGCGATTCCCGTATTATTACAGAAATCGCCGATGGTTTGAAGGATCTGTTGCATTTGTTTCTCCTTTCGCCGATTAGCTCAACGAGAAGAGGAGGTCACCGGAATTGACGGAAGCGCCCTTCGAGGCGTTGACGGCAACAACCTGTCCGTCGCAGGGGGCGGGGATATCGTTTTCCATTTTCATGGCTTCGAGTACGCAAAGAACGTCCCCCTTCTTAACGGTGGCGCCAACGGCAACCTTAACGTCGAGAATGGTACCGGGCATCGGGGCATTAACAGCGGTCGCGCCGGCGGGGGCAGCAGCCTTAGGCGCGGCGGCGGGAGCCGCGGGGGCAGCCTTGGGGGCGGCAGGGGCCGCTACGGGAGCCGCGGGGGCGGCAACGGGGGTAACGACAGGGGCAACAGGAGCCGAAGCGACCTCGCCGGCTTCCTCTACCATGACCTCATAAACGGTTCCGTTAACGGTGATATTGTATTTTTTCATGTTTGTAAATCTCCATTTCTCCACTGACAGTAGACGGTTCAGCGGTACCGGTATTACTTGCGTTTAAAGGACACCACGCGGAAGCGGGCGGCGGGGGCAGCTTCGGATGCGGCGATGGCGGCGGTAAGGACGGCGATCAATTCAAGATCGTCGGGAGCCTTCACCTCTTCCACCTTTGCTTTGGGGGCGGGGGCGGCAACGGGGACGGCGGTCTCTTTGCCGTTCATACGCTGAGAGATGAGATTAAAGAGCTCCAGCGAGAGCCACAAAAGAATAAGAACCGCGAAAACGATCCCGATGCCGACCACCAGCATTTCAGCACCGTAGGAAAGGCGCTCGCCAAAGGATGCATCCTTTTGGGTAGGGGCAATTTCGAGAAGTGAAATCAGAAAATTCTGCATATAGCTGCCTCCTTACAGGGGATTTACTGTATGAAGACGGTTGCGTACCGTGCCTTTTGCGGCAAGCATCTGAAGGGCATAGCAGATACGGGCGCGAAGCTCGTTCATGCTGACGATGTCGTCAATCTCACCGAGCGAAGCGGCGGCGACGGGCGAAGCCAGGGACTTTTTCCATTCGGCGATCAGGTCTTCTCTGGACTTGTCGGGGCAGATCAGATGGTTCCAGGCAAAGGCAACCGAGGCTTCGGCCGGCAGGGCACCGATCTCGCTGTCATCCAGCGCGTAAACGATATCAGCCCCGATCGCCTTGGCGCCGAGAAGCGCAAAGGAAGCACCGATCGCGTGGCCGAGAATGACCGTGACCTTCGGGGTGACCGATTTGGCGTAGGCCATAGCCAGCTTGGCAAGGTCGGCCGAGAAGGGGGCGTTTTCATTTTCGTCGCAAAGGGCCAGACCCATCGAATCAACAAGCGTGATAAGCGGGATCGAGAAGGCGTCGCAGAAATCAACGAAGCGGGCAGCCTTTCTCGCGGCGTCGGCCGTCAAACGACCCTCGTCTACGACGAAGGAGGTACCGCAGATACCGCACTTGATGCCGCCGATGGTCGCAAAGGCGGTGGTAAGAACGGGGGCGACGTCCTTCGAGGTCTCCAGGAAAATGCCGTTGTCGGCAATGGCGGCGATAACGGCGTTTACGTCTCCGCCGAAATCACGGTTGCCGAGCATGCGGTTGAGATCGTCAGCCGCGCCCTCAACCGAAACACCCTCGCCTACCTTGTTGGGAAGGTAATTGAGGAGATTGCGCGCGTATGCGATCGCAATGTTTTTGTCCTCGGCCGAGAAGGCGGCAACGGGAGCCTGCGATTCACTCGTCCCAACGAACTCGGGAGAGGTGACGTAGAAGTTGCTGGTCTTGGTTTTGACGGTGAAGTCAAACATCGCGGCGATCGCGGCAAAGGAGCCGATGCAGTTGCCCATAACGAGGGCGATCTGGGGAATAACGCCGGAGGCGGTGGAAACCGCCTTCATAATGCGGCCGTAAGCCGCAAGGGCAGCGGCACCTTCAAAAATATCAACGCCGGCACAGTCGAACATACCGACAACGGGAGCACCGTTCTTAAGCGCCATATCGTAAAGCGCGCAGATCTTCTTGGCGTGATTTTCGTCCAGCGCACCCTTCATACGGGCGTTGTCCTGCGCAAAGGCGTAAACGAGGCGGCCGTCAATCGCGCCGTAGCCGCAAATAACACCCTCCAGCTCTTCATCGTGCTCAACCCCTGCGTATTCGCAGAACTTGCGCTTGGTGAAGGCGCCGATCTCAACGAAGGTGCTGACGTCGAACAAAGCTTCTAGGTTCTTGCGAGCCTCGCTGTTTGCCGCTAACGCGGATTTAAGATCTTCCGCGGTGGGCAAAACAAAGTCGGTTTTAGGATTTTTGTATTTGTCCAAGGTAATTTCCCGATTTGCCACGTGGCAAATCTTCTCCTTCCATAATATTTCATGGGTAATTTTAGCCCAAGTTTCACCAAATACATTATAGCATCAAGCCAAACGAAAGTCAAGAAAAAAGTGGAAATAAGTCAAAATAATATAATACATATTACATTATTTAAATTTTTTAAAAAGTATCGGTAACGCTTTCCGCCCTTGTGCTTGACAAAAAAGGGCTTTTTCGGCGGGGAACAGTCGTCTGATACCGTACCGTTTATTATCTCCTAAGGCGAAGAAACATGTGCAAAAAGCATGAAAAAAGACCGTTTTCCCATATGGAATACGGTCTTTTCGTTTAGGATTGAAAGGCACCCAGCAGTGTCATACGCTTGGATGCGTATTTATAGGCCTCCTCAAAACGCCCCATTTCACGGTAGCATACCTCCAGCTCGGAATACAGACGGAAAAGGAAATAGGCAGAAGCGTTTTTATCGTTTTTGTTTTCCTCAAGACGCTTCAATTCCGAAAGCGCCGCACTGTATTTGCGCTCCTTCAAAAGTGCGCGTGCCCCAAGGTGGGCGGCGTATAAGGGGTTTTTGAAATCATAGTCGTGTCGGTCGGTAAGATACGCATACAGCTCTTCCTCGGCGGCAATAGAAGCTAGCATGCGGTAGGTTTTTTCATCAAAATGGCGGCGCGGTGCACACACGTTGTCGGCAATGGCGGCGTAAAGGGTGGCGGCGGCCTTGATGCTCTCGGTTGGATAACAGGTTTTTTGCGTATAGGTAACGGCTTCTCCGAAAAAGACGGCCGCGGTTTCCATATTCCCCGAAAAGAAGGCAAGTTTTCCGCATTCGAGGGCCGAAGAGGCCAAAAGAAGTGACAGCTCGTCGTCGGGGGTAATGGGAAGTGTCTCGGCCTCGCGGTAGCATTCGTTGAATTTTTTTTCGCGGTACAGTGAATAAAGCCTTGGCATTGCCTCGCGCTTTATACAGGCGTCAAGGCTTTCTCCGTCGTCGATCAGATACGAAAGCGGTACCTTTAATTCCGCCGCAAGATACCGAAGCGTTTGCAGGGAAGGGTTTGCGTTCCCCTTTTCGATCTCGCAAAGCATACTTCTCGTCATATGCTCACCGGCAAGCGATGCCTGCGTCAGCCCCTTTTTCAGGCGCAGCTCTTTAATTTTATCTCCAAGCTTCATAAGCGTTCCTTTATGGCTTTATTTCTTTTATTTTATCACGGCAAGCAGGAATATGCAAGGCGAATTTATCCGATGTGGTTATCCGCCCCGAAATCGTAAATATCGTCAAGCTCCCCTTCGGTAATATCGTCGGTCAGACGGTGGACGTGGGTGTAAGCGTCGGGTACCGTGCCGAGCAAAACCGTTTCGGCCATCGGGAATTGGCGGCTTACGGTTTTTTTTTGGTTTTTTTGCGGAACCAACAAAAGCACGGTTACGCTTACCGTAAAGGTAATGCGATGCAGCGTTTGGTTGATGCCGCTTTCTAAAAATTCACTGCTGAAATACGCGTTTACGCCCTTCGTCAGACGAATACGGACGGGAAAAGTCTTCTCGGACGGAAGAAAGTTGAGCCCGAAAAGCGACGAATAGGGGATAAAGACGGTAAGCGCCCCCTCTTCGTCGAGTGAGGAAAGAATCCTGCGCAAAAGGGCGGTTCGCAAGGAAACGAGGCGTTTCGTATCGGCTTGAAGCGCCGAAACGCTCCCGTCCCCCTTATAGGTAAGGCGCACGATATCCGAAAAGAGGATATGGTTTTCCGAAAGCTCGGCCGAGAGGGCCTCGGTGATGATACGCTCAACGCCATTCTCTACGGCAACGTAGGCAAGATCGGTAAGGATCGGCGTGAAATATGTATTCAGAAGAAAAAATACTAAAAAGAATAAAAGGATCGGAAAAAGAAAGCGAAAGCAAAAGAAGCCTTTTTTTCTTTTTCGTCGGTTGCCAAGATACCCAAGACGGTTTTCCATACGATCACCCCCGTCACAGTATATGACAAGAGAATTTTTGCGGTCAATCCTCGCCGCTTGGGGTGTGGTCGTTTTTCTTTTTTAGCGAAAGAGAGGCCAAGGGATTTTGATCCATCGCTTCCTGCATATTGCGGTTGACAAGATGGGTATAGATCTGGGTGGTATTCAGCTGGGCGTGCCCCAAAATATCCTTTAAAACGCGAACGTCTACCTTGCCGCTTTGATACATCAGGGTCGCGGCAGTATGGCGAAGCTTATGCACCGAAAGCCCTCTTTGGGAAAGCCCCGCGGCGTCTAAATATTTGTAGACGATATGCTGCACGGTCTTATGGCTGATGCGCTTGCCCCGATTGCTTAAAAAGAGGGCGTCGACTTCCTCTTTGAGCGTTTCTTCTTCCTTGCGAAGTGCAAGATAATCCGAAAGGGCGGCTCGGCAGGCCTCGTTCAGATAGATAACGCGCTCCTTCGCCCCTTTACCGAATACGCGCAGAGAGCGAAGATGGCGGTCAAGATCCGAAAGATTGAGGCCGACAAGCTCGGAAAGACGCATACCGCAATTGAGAAAGAGCGTGATGATACAAAAATCGCGCTTGCCGTGCTTGGATTCTTCATCCTCGGCTACGCTTTGGAGAAGCGAAACGCTTTCCTCTTCGCTCAGGTATTTCGGCAAGAGCTGTTCCTTTTTCGGCGTTTTTATGTTTTTCGTCGGGTCAAAATCGGCGTAGCGGCTATCAAGCGAGGAAATATAGCGAAAGAAGGATTTTAAGGTCGAAAGCTTCCTCGCGCGGCTCGCCTTTTCGTTACGGCGGTCGGTCGCCGCATAGGTAAGAAAATCAAGGACCGTATCGCGCGTGATCCGCAAAACGTACGCAAGGTCAACGGGGGAGAGATCGATATCAAAAAAAGTGTCGCTATGCAAGGAAATATCGTTTTCGGTAGCCAGAAGATAGCGGAAAAAGGTTCGTAGATCCAAAAGATACTCAAAAGCCGTCGCTTCCGAGCAGCCCTCGATCGCGATCTTGGCGCGAACGAAGTTTTGCACCACGCGCGGCGCCGCGGCAAATTCCTCGGTATGCAGAACCGAATCGTTCATTTGATCACCCCCTCGAAATAATTATACAAAATCATAGAAAAAAGAAGTGTACAATCTGTAAATTCTTTTTCTTTTGCTTGCAATTCACAGAGAAAAAAGGTATCATTAAAGAAGAATAAAAAAGGGAAGTGCAGCTATGAATTTCTTTGCAAAAATAAAAAAAATCTTCGGTAATATCATTTCGTTTTACAAGAAGAATTCGTATAATATCACGCGTCAGGTCGTCAACCAGTTTGGGATTATCATTTTCTCGCTGGTTATTATGATCACGGTCAACGTTATGCCCGATGATCTGCAAAACAGTATGGCGGTCGTCGCCTCGGTCTTTTCGATCGCTTTCTATATGTTCCTCATCTTTTACGCTATGCGTGAAACGGGGAATAAGGATAGCGTCCGTATTGAGACCGGCCGCCTTGCCTACGATCCGCTTTACGGCTTAAAGGTCGGGTTCGCCGCGTCGGTGCCGAACTATTTCTTCGCGCTTTTGATGCTTTTGGGTCTTGTGTTCTCGGATACTCTTTTCGCGATCGCGATCACGGTCACCAATTACATTCTTTTGCCGATGTACAGTGGGGTCTTGACCTCGCTTTTGTGGGCGATTCCCGAGGCGTCCCGCACGGTTGTGGCAACCGTCGCCTTCTTTATCGTGCCCGTCTTTGCCCCGCTTGCTTCCTACATCGGATATAGCTATGGCTGCCGTCATCCGCGTAAGGAAAGTCGCAAATAAATACGTCTCTTTCGCCGCCCCCCTTCATATATTGTAATACGATAGAAAAGGGGTGATACGGTGCCTGAGAGCTTACCGAAAAAAAGACGCCCGTTTTTTAGAACGGTTTGCGTCTTTTTTCTTATTTTACTGTTTCTTGCTTGCGGAATAGCGACTTATTTTCTTTCCGCGACGTTGCCAACCCTTGGGGAAAACCTGCGCCCTGCGGCGCCGCTCGTCATTCTCGATGCGGGGCACGGGGGAGAGGATGGCGGCGCCGTGGGGGTGAACGGGGTTTTTGAAAAGGATCTGAACCTTGATTTCGCGTTTATGCTGGCCGATATGCTGCGCGCCGCGGGGGTAGAGGTGATCTTAACGAGAAGCGAGGATAAGCTTTTATATACCGAATCGGAAAATATCAAGGGGCATCGAAAGGAATACGATCTGAAAAATCGCCTGAAAATAGCAAAAGAGTATCCGAACGCCCTTTTTATCAGCATCCACATGAACACCTTCCCCGAGGAAAAATACAGTGGGCTTCAGGTGTATTACGCCAAGGGGAAAGAGGGAAGCGATGCGCTTGCCAAATCGATCCAAACGGCAGTGGCTACCGGGGTACAACCCGAGAACAATCGCAAGATCAAGCCCGCCGATTCTTCGATCTACTTATTGCACGGTGCCCCCTGTCGCGCGGTTCTTATCGAATGCGGTTTTCTTTCCAATTACGGGGAATGTGCGGCACTTTCCGAAAAAGATTATCAAAGACGATTGTGCTTTTCGATTTTTTGTGGTATGATGAATTATATCAATCAAGAAGGAAGTTAAACAATGAAGGGACCAAAATCGGTTTTCGTTTGCTGCGAATGTGGTTGTACGGTTTCAAACTGGGTAGGCAAATGCCCCGAATGCTCGATGTGGAATACGATGGAGGAGGTCACCCCCTCCGTAAGTGCGCCTTCTGCCGAAAAGCGACCCGTCCACGAGATCGAGCTGAAGACCCTGAACGAGATCGACGTTCCTACGTATATGCGTATCCATACGGGGATCGACGAGCTGGACCGTGTTCTCGGCGGAGGGCTTGTCAGCGGCTCGGTCGTTCTTTTGTGCGGTGAGCCGGGCATCGGAAAATCCACCCTTCTTTTGCAGATCTGCGATTGCCTTGGAAGAGGGAAGCGCGTCCTTTATATTTCGGGAGAAGAATCAAGAGGGCAGATCAAGCTGCGGGCCGAGCGTCTTTCGGTTGTCGGGAAGGATCTTTTCCTTGTTAGCGATACCGATCTTGACAGCGTGCTTGCGGTCGTTGAAAGGGTGAAGCCCGACGTTTTGATCGTTGATTCGATTCAAACGGTCAGCAGCAGCCGCTCTCGCTCGGTGGCGGGCAGCATCGCTCAGGTGCGTGAATGCGCCGCGGCCTTTATCGCTCTTGCCAAGCAAAACGGACCGGCGGTCTTTCTTGTCGGACACGTTAATAAGGAAGGCGCGATCTCGGGGCCGAAGGTATTGGAGCATATGGTAGATGCCGTCCTTTATTTCGAGGGTGAAAAGCGCCAAAGCTATCGCATCATTCGCGCGATGAAAAACCGATACGGATCGACCAACGAGATCGGCGTATTCGATATGACCGACGCGGGGCTTCGAGAGATACCCAATCCCTCCGAGATCCTTTTGAACGAGCGGAACGAGCAGGTGAGTGGAAGCTGCATCGGTTGCGCGATGGAGGGAACAAGACCCTTGATCACCGAGATCCAGGCGCTTGTCAGCCCCACCGTCTTCCCAACGCCTCGCCGCACGGCAGACGGCTTTGATTATAACCGTATGTGCCTTTTACTGGCCGTGCTCGAAAAGCGACTCACGCTTCGTTTTTCCAATAACGACGTATATTTAAATATTGCGGGTGGTATTCGGCTTGATGAGCCGGCGGCGGATCTTTCGGTTGCCGTTGCGCTGATCTCGGGTATCCTTGAAAAGGCGGTTCCCTCCGACTTGATCGCCTTTGGCGAGATCGGGTTGCTTGGGGAGGTGCGCCCCGTGACGCATATTGAACAACGGGTAAACGAGGCGGTGCGCCTCGGCTTTAAAACCATTCTTTTACCAAAGCGTTGCATTGGTAAGGGCGTAAAGGCACCAACCGGCGTTACGCTTGCGGGCGTTACGCATATCGCGGGGGTTTTACCCTATCTTGTAAAAAAGGGCGGCGAATAAGCCGCCCTATGCTTTAAGAGGAAAAGAAAGCTATGAAGGAAAACAGCCAACTGAACGTAAATCCCTTTCCTTACACCGATTCCAATAAGCGCTACCATACCTATGATTATTATCTTCGCCACCGTTACGGCGGAAAATGTGTGAAGATCCCCTTGGATGGGGGCTTCACCTGCCCGAATATCGACGGACGCTGCGGCGTGGGCGGCTGCATTTATTGCTCGGCGAGAGGGAGTGGGGATTTTACCTTTTCCGCCTTACCGCTTTCCGAGCAGTATGAAAAGCAACGCGCCGTTATGGGAAAAAAATGGGAAACGGCGCGGTGCATTCCCTATTTGCAAGCGCATACCAATACCTACGCCCCCTTAGCGCGGTTAAAGGAAATCTATGAAGAGATCCTTACCTTTCCCGACGTTGTGGCTTTTCATATCGCCACGCGGGCGGATTGCCTGCCCGATGAGGTGATAGACTATCTTCACGATCTGTCTATGCGATGCGATATTACGTTGGAGATCGGATTGCAAAGCGTTTTCGATAAGACCGCCGATTTTATTAACCGCGGACATACCTATGCCGATTTTTTGCACGCTTATGAAAAAATACGGGAAAGGGCGCCCGGGGTACGTATCTCGGTGCATCTTATTAACGGCCTGCCGAACGAGGATCGCGATATGATGATGGAAAGCGCCGAGACGGTAGGGGCGCTGATGCCGGATGAGATCAAATTTCACCTATTGCACGTAATGAAAAATACGGGGATGGCGAAGCTATATGAAAGCGGAGAATATACCCCCCTTTCGCTTCCCGAATACGCCGATATTTTGGTTTCGCAGATCGAACGCCTTTCCAAAGAAATCGTCATCGGGCGGGTGACGGGCGACGCCCCTCGAGATCTTTTGTTGGCTCCGCTTTACTCACTTAAAAAATTCGTGGTGATGAATGAGATCGATAAATTGTTCGTTCAAAGAGACACCATGCAGGGAAAATACCGAAAATAAAGTGCAAAGTGCACAAAAAGTGGAGGGAACTTTCTACATCTGTTGACCTTTTTTGACAAAGAAAGTGATTGCAAATACGAAAAAAATCTTGTATAATGAATTTAGCAAGGCAAATTGTTTTGTATCCCCCGACAATCATGAGAAAAAGGAGAACCCGAAAAATGCAGACCTTCACCACCAAAATGCTTCGTAACGTATGCTTGCTTGGACACAGCGGTTCGGGCAAAACTTCATTGGCCGAGGCGATGCTCTTCTTGACGAAAGCAACCGACCGTTTGGGAAAGATCACCGACGGAAATACGGTTTGCGACTACGATTCCGAAGAAATCAAGCGCGGCTTTTCGCTTTCGGCTTCAGCCGTCAGTACGAGCTACCGCGACGTTAAGATCAATGTTCTCGACACCCCCGGCTACTTTGATTTTGAGGGTGAGGTACGTCAGTGCGTGCGTGTGGCAGACAGTGCCATTATCGTCGTAGACGGTAAAAACGGCCCCGAGGTCGGTACGGATCTTGCGTGGGAGGCCTCGGTTGAGGCGGGTATCCCCCACGCCTTCTTCATCAACCGCTTTGACGATGGGGAAGCGCGCTTTAAAAAGACCTACGATAAGCTGACCGAGAAGTACGGCAAAAAGCTTTGCCCGCTTCTCATTCCTTGCATCGACGTCGACAAGGTCATCGGCTTCTTGTATCTGGTCGATATGCAGGTTTACACCTTCGATTCGCACAGCGGCGAGGTCGTAAGCACGCCGATTCCCGATCAATTTATGCCGATCGCGGAGGAATATCGCGAAAAGCTGGTCGAGGCGGCCGCCTCCACCAGTGAAGAGCTGATGGAAAAGTATTTTGCGGGTGAAGAGATCTCCTACGAAGAGCTGACCGAGGCGATCCATACCGGTATCATCCACAACGAGATCGTTCCCGTATTCTGCGGCGCCGCCACCAAGCTTTGGGGTGTTAAATCGCTTCTCAATACCATCGTCGATTCCTTCCCGCGCCCCACGGTTCGCGGCGAAGAAAAGATCAACGAAAAGGGAGAAGAGAAGACCCTGCCGATCGACCGTGACAGTCCCGAGACCTCGCTCTTCGTCTTTAAGACGATTGCCGACCCGTTCGTTGGAAAGATGTCCTTCTTCCGTGTGATGGAGGGTACGCTCAAAAAGGATGCGGCGCTTCGCAACACGGCGACGGGAACGGTTGAAAAGTTTGCGAGATTGCTTATCCCCTTCGGGAAAAAGCAAAACGAGGCGGAGGAGCTTTGCTGCGGCGATATCGGCGTGATCGCAAAGCTTGCCGACACCGACACCAATCATACCTTTACCACCAGAAAGAATGACTTCTCCTATGCGCCGATCGTGTATCCGCACGCCTATTACGGCCGTTCGGTCAGCGCGGCGAAGGGAGACGAGGATAAGATCTCGCAAGGTATTTCAAAGCTTCTTGATGAGGACGGAACCGTTTCCTTTGTAAACGATCCCGAAACCAAGCAGCTGCTTCTTTACGGTCTTGGCGATATCCACCTTGACGTGTTGGCCGCGAAGCTTAAACAGCGCTTTAATCTCAACGTAACGCTGGGGGCCGTTAAATTCCCCTACCGCGAAACCATCCGTAAGACGGTTGAGATCGAGGCCAAGCATAAAAAGCAATCGGGCGGTAGCGGGCAGTACGGCCACGTAAAGATCCGCTTTGCTCCCGGGGAAGCCGAAGGGCTTACCTTCACTGAAAGCGTATTCGGCGGTGTCGTTCCGAAGAACTTCTTCCCGGCCGTTGAAAAAGGGATCCAGGAATCAATGCAAAAGGGTGTTCTTGCCGGTTACCCGATGGTAAACCTGGCGGCCGAGCTGTTTGACGGCTCTTATCACCCCGTAGACAGTAACGAAATTTCCTTTAAGCTGGCCGCTATTATGGCGTATAAGGACGGAATTCCAAAGGCATCTCCCGTTCTTCTTGAGCCGGTCGGCGAGCTTCGTTGCACGGTTCCCGATGATTACGTTGGCGATATTATGGGTGATCTTAATAAGCGCCGCGGTCGCGTTATGGGAATGGAGCCCTGCGAAGGAAAGCCCGGTTGGCAGACCGTTTTGGCCGAGGTCCCCGAAGCCGAGATGGCCGATTACGTCATTTCGCTTCGCGCCGCAACGCAAGGGCGCGGCCGCTTTGACTTTGCGTTCGTTCGATACGAAGAGGTTCCCGCCGCGATTGCTTCGAAGATTATTGAGGCCGCCAAGGCGGAATAAAATAAAAAAGGGCATACTTGTTATGCCCTTTTTCCGTTTTTTAAGCGGCAAGCGATTTTACGCCGTATTTGCGTAAAACGCTATGGGCTTTTTTATCTTGTAATCATTTACCCCCTTTTATCATTAGATAAAAAACTTGACAAAAAAGGATTTTTAGGGTAAACTTACGTGGGTGTTACCGCTTGACGGTGCCCACGCTTTGACTTTGGAGGAAGTATGAAAGAAAAGAAAAGACGCCGCCGTTTTGGAGATAGAAAGGACGGGCGCCGCCTGCGTACGCTTTCGCCCATGACCTTTATGGTGCCTTATATTATGAAGGTGCGCGCCGATGCGCAAAATATGTTTGAGGATGAGATCGATCTGACGAATATTGAGCCTTACTTGCAGAAAAAGCATGAGGAAGGCTATGCGAATATGGGGCTTTTGCACGTAATCATGGCCGCCTACGTCCGTATGGTGGCTTCCCGCCCGGGGGTAAACCGTTTCGTTGCGGGGCAGCATATCTACGCAAGACCCAACATCATTTCGGTTATGAGCATCAAAAAGAAAATGACGCTCGATTCCCCCGATACGATGATCAAGGTCGCCTTCGATCAGACCGATACGGCCACAACGGTATACGAAAAATTCGAAAAGGTAGCCACCGATGCGCTTGCTAAGGAGACGAACTTCGATAAGACCGCCAAGCTTCTTTCGCATATTCCCGGGCTTCTTCTTCGCTTTGCCGTTGGCTTTTTGCGCCTGCTTGATTATTTCGGCTGGTTGCCGAAAAAGCTTTTGAACGTCAGCCCCTTTCACGGCTCGTTTATTATCACCAGCATGGGCTCTTTGGGGATCAACGCGATCTATCACCACTTATACGACTTTGGAAACCTTCCGGTATTCCTTTCCTATGGAAAGCGTTATTCCAAGATGGTTCTCAACGAGGACGGGACAAGCGAGAAGCGGTATTTTGCCACCTTCCGCGTCGTTACCGACGAGCGTATTTGTGACGGGTATTATTATGCTTCCGCTTTCAAGCTGTTAAAACGGTATATCAAGCACCCCGAGCTTTTGGATACGCCGCTTGAAAGCTATACCGAGGACGTAGATTAAAGGAAAAAACATGAAAATAAACTTTGAAAAATACGACGTAAGCCTTTGCCGTGGGGAAGGGGTCCTTTTGCCCCCCGCTTCCTTTTCGGGATGCTTTTGCTTCTTGCAGATCGTTGCGGGCGTGGCCGAGGTTGATATCGGGCTTTCGCATTACGAAGGCGGGGGCGGCGAGATCTTCCATTTTTCGGGTGAGCTTTTGCATACCGTCCGTTCCAAGGGCGGGGAATGTATCGTTCGCCGTCTGGTATATCCGTGTGTGGATTTTACCCCGGAGGATTTCTTTGAGGAAGCGATCTTCTCGCTCTTTTTGTTGGAGGCTGAGCAAAAGCCCTCTTTGTATTCGGTAGGGCATCCCCTTCATAAATCTCTTTCTTACCGCCTTGAAAACATCGTGGAGGAATGGTGTGGGAAAGAGCTTTATTACACCACCCTTATTCATTCCGAAATCGGACAGATGCTTATCGCCCTTTTGCGTAGCTACGCCTACGAGGAGGAAATGGGGGAGATCAAGCGGGAGGGGCTCATGCGCTTGCGCCCGGTTCTTGAAAAAATCCATAACGGTTACGCCGATAAGCTCACGCTTCCCTCGCTTTCCTCGATGCTCTCGCTTTCTGAGGATCATTTTGGAAAGCTGTTCCGCGATGCGATGGGGAAGACCCCCGTCGAATATATCCACTTCGTTCGTATCAATCGCGCGATGCGGGATATGCTGCTATGCGACGATCCGATTGCAGATATCGCCAAGCGCTGCGGCTTTTCGGACATCAGTTATTTCTATAAGGTCTTTAAAGAGCTGTGCGGAAAGACCCCCGCTTCGCTTCGAAAACTGAAAAAATCGAAGGAAACGCATACTTTATAAAAAACCAAAGAAGCCGCCGTGCTTTTGCACGGCGGCTTCTTTTTTATTCGGCCTTTTCCTTGCGGATAAGGGTGGGTTCTTCTTTGCCGAGAACAGCATTTTCGGTGATAACGATCTTTTCTACGTCACCGAGAGAGGGGACGGTATACATCGGCCCCGTCATGATCCCTTCGAGGATCGAGCGTAAGCCGCGGGCGCCAATCTCCTTTTCCAGCGCCTGCTTGGCAACCGCGCGGAAGGCTTCGTCGGTAAACTCAAGCGTAACGCCGTCTAAATCAAACAGCTTTTTGTATTGTTTGTAAAGCGAGTTCTTCGGCTCTCGAAGAATCGAAACGAGGGCGTCTTCATCGAGGTTATCCAGCGAAACGATGATGGGCAAGCGCCCGACAAGCTCAGGAATCAGGCCGTATTTGACGATATCGTGCGAAATGACGTCGCGATACACACCGCGGCCAAGCTTTTCCTTTTTACCGAGGATCTCGCCGCCAAAGCCGATGGTCTGATTTCCGCGGCGCTGCTCAATGATGCTTTCAAGCCCGTCAAAGGCGCCGCCGCAGATAAAGAGGATGTTTTCGGTATGGATCTGGATAAATTCCTGATTAGGGTGCTTTCGTCCCCCTTGGGGCGGTACGTTTGCAACCGTTCCCTCAAGGATCTTTAAAAGCGCCTGTTGTACGCCTTCGCCCGATACGTCACGCGTGATCGAGCGGTTTTCGCTTTTGCGGGAGATCTTGTCGATCTCGTCGATGTAGATGATGCCGCGCTCTGCCTTTTCAACGTCGTAATCGGCGGCCTGGATCAGGCGAAGCAGAATGTTTTCTACGTCTTCGCCGACGTAACCGGCTTCGGTAAGCGTTGTGGCGTCTGCGATCGCAAAAGGCACCTTCATCGTGCGCGCAAGCGTCTGGGCAAGGTAGGTCTTTCCAACGCCGGTAGGGCCGAGAAGGAGAACGTTGCTCTTTTGGATCTCCACCCCGTCCTCTTTATTCTCTTGCAAGGAAAGAATACGCTTATAATGGTTGTAAACGGCGACGGAAAGCACGCGTTTGGCGGCATCTTGACCGATCACGTGCTCGTCCAGCTTCTTTTTGATCTCTTCGGGCTTGGGGAGTGTTTCGAAGGTAAGCTCTTCCTCTTCGCCCTTCATCCCCAAGGCGCGGCTCTCCTTGATCAGCTCTGCGCACGCGCCGACACATTCGTCGCAAATGCAGGCCCCCGCGCGCGAGGGGATCAGAAAATCAACCTCGTTTTCCTTTCTGCCGCAGAAGGAGCAGGCATGCGGAAAGTTTTTGTCGTTTGGCATCGTATATCCCTTTCTGAAAAGAAGCGCGGTTTTTCCGCGCTTCTCACTTTTTAAGAGCGGCTGACGATCACCTTGTCGATCAGCCCGTATGCCGCCGCTTGGTCGGCACTCATGAAATTGTCACGCTCGGTGTCACGGTTAATCGTTTCAATGCTTTGGCCGGTTCTTTCGGCAAGAATGGCGTTCAGCTTTTCACGGGTCTTTAAGATGTGATCGGCGTGAATTTTAATGTCGGTGGCCTGCCCTTGCGTGCCCCCGAGAGGCTGATGGATCATGATCTCGCTGTTGGGAAGGGCAAAGCGTTTGCCCTTAGCCCCTGCCGTTAAGAGGAAGGCGCCCATACTGGCTGCCATGCCGATGCAGATCGTCGAAACGTCGCATTTGATGAAATTCATCGTGTCGTAAATGGCAAGACCCGCCGAAACAGACCCGCCGGGGCTGTTGATATAAAGCGAGATATCCTTATCGGGGTCTTGGGCTTCAAGATACAGAAGCTGGGCGACCACGAGGGAAGCGGTTACGTCATTTACTTCATCGGCAAGGAAAACGATACGGTCATTAAGCAGGCGGGAGTAAATATCGTACGAGCGTTCTCCGCGGTTCGTCTCCTGAATGACCATTGGGACAAGCGCCATGGTTTATACCTCCAAAAGAGAATTATTCTTCGGTTTTGGCTTCAGCAGCCTTTTTCGTAGTGGTTTTCTTCGCCGCGGGCTTCTTCGCGGGGGCAGCTTCGCCCTCGGCAGCAGCCTTCTTCGCGGTGGTCTTCTTGGCGGGGGCCTCTTCACCCTCGGCCTTCTTGGTCGTCGTTTTCTTGGCGGTGGTGGTGCGCTTTGCGGCGGCCTTCTTTACGGGGGCGGCGGCAACGGCAACGGCGTTCTTCTTCACGAAGTCGGCGGCGGCCTTTACGAGCAGATCCTCGGAAATGCCCTTATCTTCGACCAGCTTGCGGACCTCTTCCTCGGGCATATTATATGCCTCGGCAATGCGCTTATATTCAGCGTTGATATCTTCTTCGGTTACGGTAAGCTTTTCAAGCTCGGCGATCTTTTCAAGAGCCAGGCGGATCTTGACCTGCTTTTCGGCCTGGGGACGAAGCTGGGCGCGCATGGTATCAAGGCTCATGCCGGTATACTTGAAGTAGGTGGAAAGATCAAGACCCTGCATACGCAGACGGCTGTCGTAATCGCGAAGCGAATTCTCGGTCTCGGCCTCGAACATGCATTCGGGAATATCGGCCTCCATCTTATCGATGAGGGCGATCATAACGTTCTCCTCAAACGAAGCGTCGGCGGCGTTCTTGTTTCTTTCTTCCATTTTAGCCTTAACGTCGGCCTTGTATTCGGCAAAGGTATCGAATTCGGAAACATCCTTGGCAAACTCGTCGTCAAGGGCGGGAAGCTCGTTCTTCTTCAGACCGTTCAGCTTTACGGCGAACACGGCGGCCTTTCCGGCAAGCGACTTCTCGTGATAGGTCTCGGGGAAGGTGACGTTTACGTCAAAGCTTTCGCCGATGCTCTTGCCGACGATCTGCTCTTCAAAGCCGGGGATGAACTGACCGCTACCAAGCTTCAGCTCGTGGTTCTCGGCCTTTCCGCCGTCGAAGGCAACACCGTCAACGCTGCCGTCGAAATCGATCACGGCGATATCACCGTCCTCGGCGGCGCGATCGGTCACGTCGACCGAACGGGCGTTACGCTCCTGCACGCGGCCGATCTCGGCATCCACGTCCGCATCGGTAACGGGGGTCTCGTTGCGCTCGGCCTCAATGCCGGCGTAATCCTTAACCGAAACCTCGGGCTTGACGTAGACCTTGGCAAGAAGCACAAGACCGTTTTCGTCAACCGACTTGACGTCAAATTCAGGGCGGCCGACCATATTCAGCAGGGATTCCTTCAAGGCGGCGTCAAACGCATCGGGAATGCACTCGTTGATCGCATCCTCGTAGAAAACGCCCTTTCCGTACATTCTTTCGATGATAACGCGAGGGGCCTTACCTTTACGGAAGCCGGGGACGTTGATCTTCCCGACGTTCTTCTTGTAAGCCCGATTGACAGCGGCTTCGAATACCTCTTTATCGACACCGATCTCCAGGGTGTAAAGATTTTTGTCTGTCAATTCTTTGTTGATGAGACTCATTTTTTTTCCTCCAAAAGTATGAAAAAATTAAATAATTATTATATAACCACATTATTCTACCGCATTCTTATTGGAAAGTCAAGCCTTTTTTAAAAAAGAAATGGGTATATTCGCCTACAAAGTGCTTAAACAGGGGAAATTATGCGGGGTACGAAATCCAGATAATCGGCCGATATCAGCATAAAGTCGATCCCGCGGTGGGAAAGACGTTGCGGGGCGGTATAATTCCCGTGGATATGCCCGAAATAACACCGTTTAACCCCGTATTGCACCAAAAGGTCGGTAAGTGGGGAGATCTCTTTATCGTTCCAAAAAGGAGGGAAGTGAGTAAAGACGAGGATCTCCTTACCCGAAGCCGCTCTTTCGGCCTCGGCCTCCTTTAAGCTGATCCCGAGGCGTATGGCCTCTCTTGCGATCATTTTATCAAAATCGGCGTTGGTTGCGGCCGAGGAGATCTCTTCTTCCGAAAACCAACCGCGCGTTCCGGCAAGAATGAACTCTTCGGTCACGGCGATATTGTTGTGCAGAAAAGAAAGGCTGGTAAGCCCCTTTTCCGCCAAAAAACGGTTCATTTTCGAAAGGGTAGACCACCAGAAATCGTGATTTCCCTTGCCAAGATATTTCTTTCCGGGGAGCGAATCGATAAAACGAAGATCGCTTTCGGCTTCTTGCAACGCAAGCGCCCAGGAAATATCACCGGGAATGACTACGGTATCGTCGGGGCCGACGAGGGCGCGCCAGGCTTTATTCAGTTTTTCCGTGTAACCCGTCCACCTTCTGCCGAACACTTCCATGGATTTGTTGCAACCGTCGGCGGTCGAAAGGTGAAGATCCGAAATGACAAATAAGGACATAAGCACAGCCTTTGTATAAAAAATGTTCGCGGGGAAAGAATAAAAGAAAACGCGAGAAAGGAGAAAGCCATGAACGAAACCGAGAAGTGCACGAAATGCTTAAAAGGCGTTTCTTGCGATGCTACCAATTGCGTATACAATGGGAAGAACAATACCTGTCACGCTTGCGAGATTTTGGTAGGCCCTCACAGTGCTTGCACGAGCGCCGAAACCATCTGCGCGACCTTCAAGCCGAAGGATGAGGTTGTGGGCTAAGTACCCGGGCGGGCCGTTTGGCCCGCTTTTTTATTTTTGCGCAAAGGAAAGCACGCGCTCGGCCATATCAGCGGGATCGATCGCATCGGGATGCAGGATCTTCTTTTCCGAAAGTCCGCAAAGCGGCAGGGGGATCTCGGTGCCCGTAAAGGAAGCCAGCTGATCTAAAACGCCAACGTCGCCTTTGGCATCCTCATGAAGGGCCGAAAGCACGGCGGGGGCGAATTTATAGGGGCTTGCCGTCGAGGCAACAACGACGGGAACGCCGTCCCCGTTCTTTTCAAGATACGCTAAGGTCGCGCCATAGCCGACGGCCGTGTGCGTATCCATCAGATACCCGTATTTTTTAAAGGAAAGATCAAGCGCGTCGGCGGTTTCCTCTTCCGAGCAGCAGAAAGCGAGGAAATGCTCTTTGATTTTAGCCAATTCATTTTCTGCCAAGGAATAAGTTCCGCTTTCATTAAGATTTTTCATCCAATTTGCGGTTTTTTCAGCCCCGAAAAGGACGTATAAAAGCCGTTCGAGGTTGCTGGAAATCAAAATATCCATCGAGGGAGAGACGGTCATATGGAAGGGGCGGCAACGGTTGTAAACACCGCTCTCAATGAACTCGGTCAGGACGTTGTTGCTGTTGGAAGCGCAAATAAGACGGCGGATCGGAACCCCCATTTTCTTGGCAAGATACGCCGCGAAGATGTTGCCGAAGTTTCCGGTCGGAACGGTTACGTCGATGGGGTCGCCCGCCTTGATCTTGCCCCCCAGCAGCATATCGCAATAGGCCGAAACGTAGTAGGCGATCTGCGGGGCAAGGCGCCCCCAGTTGATCGAGTTGGCGCTGGAGAGAAAGACGTTTTTATCGTTTAAGAGGGCGGCGATCTCCTTATCCGAGAAGATGCGCTTTACGCCGCTTTGGGCATCGTCAAAGTTTCCGTAGATGCCGCAAACGTCAACGTTAGAGCCCTCTTGGGTGGTCATTTGCAGCTTTTGAATATGGCTGACCCCCTCGGAAGGATAGAAGACCTGAATACGGATGCCGGGGATATCGCGGTATCCTTCAAGCGCCGCCTTTCCGGTATCACCCGAGGTAGCCACGAGGATAAGGGCGGTTCTGGTCTCACCGGTCTTTTTAAGGGCGCGCGAAAGCAAGCGAGGCATGATCTGCAGGGCCATATCCTTAAAGGCACAGGTCGGGCCGTGGAAAAGCTCTAACGCATAGACCCCGTCTCCGATCTCGGAAAGAGGCGCGGCCCCGCCTACGAAACGGTCAGAAGCGTAGGCCGCGCGGCAGTCTTCCAGCAATTCTTCCTCGGTATAATCGGTTAAATAGAGTGAAAGGATCTTAGCGGCTCTTTCGGGATAATCCATGTCGCAAAGGGCCTTGATATCCCCCTCGCTGAGCGGAGGGATCGCTTCGGGCATATAAAGGCCGCCGTCGGGGGCAAGGCCGTTTTTGATGGCAAAAGCGGCGCTTACGCCTTCTTTTGCGGTGCTTCGCGTGCTGTAGAAATTCATGGCTTTCGTCTCTTTCTTATTTTAAAAGGTATTTTATGATTAAAAAGGATTTTTAAGGTGATTGATCTTGCGTACGCGGATCCCCTTTTTGGAAGAATATTCGGTATAGACTTCAATGATATCAATACGGATATTATGGGGCCAAGCGATCTTTTTTGCGTATGCCTTGGCAAGCGTGATAAGGTTTCTCTGCTTGTCGGGAGTAACGGCGTCCTTCGGTGTGCCGAAAGGGGAGTATCCCCCCTCCGTCCTCATTCGGGTCTTTACCTCGCAGATCACCAGCGTCTTTCCGCGCTTGGCGATAAGATCGGCTTCTTTTCGGTAAAAAAACCAATTTCTCTCTAAAATTCGGTAGCCGCGAAAAAAGAGGTAACGGGCGGCCGCCCTTTCCCCAAGAACGCCAAGCTTTCGCTTTTCGGTTTTTTCACTCATTTTTCGCTATCCAAAAATTTTAAAAAGCTTTTGCGGTAAATGGGCGCAGGGCCAAGCCTTCTCACAAGATCCATATGATCCTTCGTGGGATAACCCTTGTGCTTGGCGATGCCGTATTCGGGATACATAGCGTCCAGCTCTATGCACTGTCGGTCTCTCGTTACCTTGGCAAGAATACTGGCGGCGGCGATCGAGGCGCTGACCGCATCCCCCTTTACCACTGCCTTGGCGGGGACGGGGATGTTTCGTACGGTATTTCCGTCGATAAGGGCAAAATCCGCCGCAGGGGAAAGCGCCTCGATCGCGCGGCGCATCGCCAGCATAGAGGCGTTTAAAATGTTCAAAGAGTCGATCTCTTCGGGGGTGGCGGAAGCAATGGCGTAGGCGATCGCTTCCTCCTTAATAATAGGGAAGAGGGCTTCGCGTTTCTTCTCGGTCAGCTTTTTCGAGTCGTTTAGCCCCGGAAGAAGGAGCCCCATCGGTAAAATAACGGCGGCGGCGACGACAGGTCCGCAAAGCGGTCCTCGACCCGCCTCGTCTACCCCGCAAATAGCGGAGTATCCTTGGTCGGTGTAAAGCAGTTCGTATTCGTAAGAGGGCATTTACGCTTCCTCCTTCGGGAATTCAAGCGAGATGCGCCCAAAGATGCCGCGGCGGAATTCATCCAGCAGCATACGGCAGGTGCGGTCGGTATCGGTCTCTCCCTTTGAGATGATGAGGCCGCGTTTTTTGGCGATCTCGTCAAAAAGCTCAAACGAAGAAAGGCTTTTGATCGCTTCGGGATCGAGGCGATACCGCTCGCAAAGCCTTTCGGGATAACGGGCAACAAGGATCTCCAACAAGCGGAAGGAAAGATCTTCAAGATCTAGAATATTATCCTTGATCGCGCCGGTCAGCGCTAAGGAAACGCCAACGGCGTGATTTTCAAATTTCGGCCAAAGAACGCCCGGCATATCAAGCAGCAAAAGCCCGCCGCCGGCCGTGACCCATTGCTTGGTAAGCGTGACCCCGGGGCGGTTTTCGACTTTGGCCTTCTTTCCGCCCGCCAAGCGGTTGATCAGCGAGGATTTTCCCACGTTCGGGATCCCCACGACCATGGCGCGAAGAGGGCGCCCGCTCATGCCTTTTTCCTCGTAGCGGGTGATCTTTTCGGCAAGAATGGCTTTTACCGCTTCCGAGATCGAAGAAAGGCCGTTCCCGCTTATGCAATCGGTCTCCACGCACGTAACCCCTCTTTTTTCATAAAAGGCGCGCCAAAGGCGGGAGGCGTTCGGGTCTGCAAGCCCCGATTTGTTTAAGATCTTTAAAAGCGGCTTGTCCTCAATAAGCCGCCGAAGCTCGGGATTGGCAGAGCTTTTGGGAACGCGGGCGTCAAGCACCTCCAACACGATATCGACCTGTGGCAGACATTCGGTGATAAGGCGGCGCGTTTTTGCCATGTGCCCCGGGAACCATTGAATAACACCGGGTTGCATCAGTTAACACTCCCAAAGCTTGAGAAGGGCATAAGGCGCAAAAGCACCTTCCCGATAATGATATCGGCATCTACCTCGCCGAAATAACGGCTGTCAAGCGAATTGTTTCGGTGGTCTCCCAAAACGAAAACGCAGCCGTCGGAAACGGTTATCGGCTTCATATTCGCCTTGCTGTCCATGTCATCCAAAAGAACGTAGGGCTCACGGAGGGCTTGCCCGTCTACGTAAACGACGCTATCTTTAATTTCCACCGTCTGCCCCCCTACGGCGATCACACGCTTGATAATGGCCTCACCCTTTTCAAGCTGGCTATAGCGCTCGGTGATCTCGTCGGGCATCTGTAAAACCACGATGTCCCCGTTTTTGGGGGTGTATAAAAGGTCGGAGATCAGCAGACGGTCACCGCCTTCGAGCGTATGGCTCATTGAGCCGCCGCTAACGACCGATAAACGGAAAAGAAAGCTCGTTACCAGCAAAAGGACAGCCAGCGTGATCGCGATCAGCTCAACGGCGTCAAAGATACTGTGCGGAAGCTTTTGCAGCTTCTCCTTCTTTCTTTCCTCGATCTCGCGGTCTATCTCCTCGTAGCTGATTTGGTTTTCATCCATGGCTTAGGCGTCTCCTTCCATAGGCTTTTTTCCAAGGAACAGATCCATAAGCGCCGTCCCGTCCGGAATAAAGCGGCGGCGTCTTTCGGCGCTCTCCTCAGTGAAGGAGGGCGTGCCGACGTGCATACGGTCGCTTTCGTATATCATAAAAGGGACGGGATCCGAGGTGTGGGTGCGAAGCGCGATTGGCGTCGGATGGTCGGGAAGGACCAGAATGCGGAAGGCTTCGCCACCTTTGCAAAGATATTCATAAACCGGGCGCAGGATCAGCTCGTCGATCTTCTCAATCGAGCGCACCTTGTTTTCCAATTCGGCGCGGTGACCGCACTCGTCGGGTGCTTCCACATGAATGTACACGTAATCTTGCCCGTTTGCAAAGGCTTCGATTGCGGCGTCGGCTTTCCCCGTGTAGTTGGTGTGATAATTGCCGGTCGCCCCTTCGACGAAGGGAACCTGCATGCCGGCGCAAAGACCGATCCCCTTGATGAGGTCAACGGCCGAAACGACGGTGCCGCGAAGCCCCCATTTTTCATAGAAGGAGGGAAGGGCGGGCTTTTTCCCGGGGCTCCAGAGCCAAGCAGAGTTTGCAGGCTTCAGCCCACGCTTCTTGCGGTCAAGGTTGACGGGGTGCTCCTTAAGGATCTCGTGGCTTTGCTTCATCAAGCGCAAAAAGGGCTCTCCCGCCTCGTCCTTGGGAAGATGATCGCCGATCCGCTGGCCGATAATGTCGTGCGGGCGGCAGAAGTTATAGGTATCGTCCCCGTCTTTCCAAAGGATGCAGTGACGGTAGCTGATGCCCGTATAGAAGCGGCGAAGCTCGTTCCCCAGCTTCTCGTCAAGCGCCTTGATGAGAAGATCGGCCTCCTCGGTCGGAATTTCGTCGGCGCTGTGGTCAAGCATGATCTTATCCTCGTATTCGCCGTCTTCGCTAAGGGCGACCAGGTTGCAACGGTAAGCGGTATCGTCCTTTTCCATCGTAAGGCCCATACTGACCGCCTCTAAGGGCGAGCGCCCCTTGGAAAAGCGACGCGGGTCGTAAGAAAGGATAGCAAGGTTAGCCGTATCGCTTTCGGGCACCATACCCGCGGGTACGTTAAGAACCGTACCGACCGTACCGACCGAGGCGAGCTTATCAAGCAAAGGCTTTTTGGCCACCTCCATCGGGGTCTTATTTCCAAGCTCCGCGATCTTATAATCCGCCATGCCGTCGTATACAAGAACCAGAAATTTCATATTATAATTATCTCCGTACAAAATTATTCAACATATTATATCATATAATTTTTATATTTACAATGGGAAAGGAAAAAAAATAAAAAAATGTAAAAAAACCCTTGATTTTTTAAAAACACTGTGATATAATTCATTAGTCATCCGCGTTTTGGCGGTATATGATGAAAAAGAGAACAGTCCGCTGCGATGCTCCGTAAGAATGTTCGATGTGAAGGAGGAGCCTATAATGGAAAAGATCCAGGCTTTTGTAAGTGAGCAATTAAAACAGGAGATTCCTCAGTTCGAGATCGGTGACGTTATTCGCGTTCACAACAAGATCAAAGAGGGATCGAGAGAAAGAATCCAGCTCTTCGAGGGCACCGTTATCGCCAGACACGGCGGCGGAATCTCCGAGACCTTTACGGTCCGCAGAGTTTCGTACGGCGTAGGTCTTGAAAAGACCTTCCCGATTCATTCTCCCAACGTTGTCAAAGTACAACTGATTCGCGCCGGTAAGGTTCGTCGCGCCAAGCTTTATTACTTGCGTGACAAAGTCGGCAAGGATGCGAAAGTCAAAGAGAAGATTTGACCGAAAAATGACCGCCGATATCGGCGGTCATTTTTCTTTTCTTCAAGCGTGATCAACCCATGTTTTCGGGCAGCTTTTTTCCGCCCAAAAGGTGAAAATGCAGATGGCGTACCGATTGGCAGCCGTCCTCACCGCAATTGGTGATCACGCGGTAACCGTTGGTAAGACCAAGTTCTTTCGCAATCTTGGGGATCGCTTCAAAAACCGCCGCGACAGAGGCGCTGTTTTCACCGCTTACCTCGTCTGCCCCGCCGATATGAAGGCGCGGAATGATAAGGACGTGGCAGGGGGCTTGGGGATTGATGTCGTAAAAGGCGTACACCTTTTCATCCTCATACACCTTTTTCGAGGGGATCTCTCCCTTTATAATTTTACAAAAAAGACAGTCCATCGTTATATCTCCCGTTTTTTCTTTTATTATACCAAAAAAAATGAAGAAAATCAAGGCATTTCTCAGAAAGGAACCGTATGATCGAGCTGCTTTCGCCCGCGGGCAATTTTGAAAAGATGAAGGCTGCCATCCGCTTTGGCGCCAACGCCGTCTATCTGGCAGGCAAGGGCTTCGGTATGCGAGCCGCGGCCGGCAATTTCAGCGAAGAAGAACTGAAAGACGCGGTCCTCTATGCGCGAGAGCGGGGCGTTAAGGTCTATATTACCGTAAACGTTCAGCCCCGCGAAGAGGAATATGCGCGCTTAGGCGAATATTTGCGCTACCTCGGTACGGTCGGCCCCGATGCGCTGATCGTTGCCGATCTTGGCGTTTTGGCGCTGGTAAAAGAGATTTTGCCTAATATGCCGATTCATATATCCACTCAAGCCAACGTGGTTTCTTCCGCTGCCGCTTGTGCGTACGCCACCCTTGGGGCTGAGCGTATCGTCCTTTCAAGAGAGCTTTCTCTCCAAGAAATACGCGCGATTCGCGAAAAGCTACCAAAAGAGGTAGAGCTTGAGGCCTTTGTGCATGGGGCTATGTGCGTTTCGTACAGCGGTCGGTGCTTGCTTTCCAATTATCTCATCGGGCGAGACGCTTGCCGCGGCGCTTGCGCGCAACCCTGCCGTTGGCATTACACGGTCAAAGAGATTACCGCCACGGTTGTTGAGGAAAAACGCCCCAACGAGATCATCACGGTACACGAAGAGGGCGGCGAAAGCTTTTTTATGAGCAGCTGCGATCTTTGTATGATCGAGCATATCGGCGAGCTGATTGAGGCGGGGGTCACCTCCTTTAAGATCGAAGGACGTATGAAAAGCGCCTATTATACGGCCGCCGTTACCAATGCCTACCGTATGGCGATCGACGATGCCTTGAATAAGAGACCCTATAATCCCGCCCTGATGCGAGAGCTTGAATGCCTTAGCCACCGCCCCTATGATACCGGCTATTTCTTCGATTCCCCGCACGAGCGGGCTAAGATCACCGAGGTTGACGGTCCAATCGGAGAAAAAGCATATCTTGGCAAGGTCCTTTCTTATAATGAAAGAGAAGGGATCGCGCTGATCTTGCAAAACAATAAGCTTTCCTCTTTTCAAAGGGTTGAGCTTTTGACCCCGGGGCGCGTCGGCGTTCCCTTTGATATCGGTCAGCTTTATGACGAAGAATTAAACCCCATTGAAAACGTCCCGCATCCGCAAATGCGCTTTTATGCTAAAATGCCGTTCCCGGTAGCCGAAGGGGATCTTCTGCGGGCCGGGGAAGAACCGTAAGGAGTGTAATATGGAAACCTTTATTGAATTATTGAAAGCCTTTTTTATCGGAATCATTCAAGGGATCACCGAATGGTTACCCGTCAGCAGCACGGGGCATATGATCCTGTTTGACGAGTTCGTCAAGATGCAGCTTAGCCCCGCCTTTAAGGAGTTTTTCTTGGTGGTGATCCAGCTGGGGTCGATCCTTGCGGTATGCGTGCTTTTCTTCCACCGTCTTAATCCCTTTTCGGCAACGAAAAGCGAAGCCGAGAAGAAGGATACCTTTCGCCTTTGGGGAAAGGTACTCGTTGGCTGTGTGCCCGCTGGAGTCCTCGGCGTTTTGCTGGACGATTGGTTTGAAGTGAATTTATACAATGAAGAAACAAGCGTAATAAGCCCCTTCTTAACCGTTGCGATCGCCCTGATCGTTTACGGCATAGCCTTTATCCTTTTAGAGCGTAAAAAGGCGGGAAAAGCGTCGCGCGTTGAAAATCTTTCGGATCTTTCCTTCCGCGACGCCTTTTCGATCGGGTGCTTTCAGGTGCTTTCCTTGATCCCCGGCACCTCTCGTTCGGGCTCGACGATCCTCGGCGCCTCGCTTCTCGGCGTCGGGCGTACGGCGGCCGCTGAATTTTCCTTCTTTATGGCGCTTCCGGTCATGGCCGGGGCTTCGCTTCTGAAGGGGGCGAAATTCGTTTTGTCCGGGGTTGGAATGAGCGGTACCGAGATCGGGGTTTTGATCATTGGGCTTGTCGTTTCCTTCGCCGTGTCGCTTCTGGCCATTCGCTTCCTGATGGATTTCGTAAAGAGACACAGCTTCGAGCCGTTCGGTTGGTACCGTATCGCCCTTGGCGCGTTGGTTATCGGCTATTGGGTGTTTGGTAAGCTGATTTAATAAAGAAAAAAGCGGTTTGAAACCGCTTTTTTCTTTTTAGTCAGAGCCGGTGAAGGTGTTTTGATCCATGAGATGGTCAAAGATGAGATAGGGGACAAGGTCGGTTGTTCCGTTATTTTTTTCGTATTCCTCTTGAAACACGGTTGGATTGGAGGAAACAACGGCGCCTTGGGAGATCGACGAGAAGGCAGCAGAGTAATCGGAAAGGCGTTTATAATAGGTGGATTTGTAGGCGTTAATGCCGTCTTCCGATACATCAAGCCCCTCCGCTTGCAGAATATAACCGAGAATCAAGGAACGCTTGACGATTTCTTTCGCGCGCGTTTCTAAAAAGCTTTCAATCGGTATGCCGTCTTGAAGACCGAAATAATCCCTTGCATAGGCCTCGGTTGATTCGTAGGTCTTGTATCCCTGATAACCGAGTGCTGCCATTTGGTTGTTTAACTCAAAGGCGCCCATCGCTTCAGTCCGCATCAGAGCCATATATCCTTCAACCTCATTCGGTGGATAAGCAATGACCTCGGCTTTTTCCATCAGCTCTTCGTAAAAGGCATCGGACATAGCCTCGTAGTCATCCTTTTTTTGCAGGGTAAGACGCCAATCCTCAACAAGCAGCGTGAGGGCTTCTAAGGGCGTTTTCCCGTCCAGCGAGACCAGAGGAAAATGCTCGGCCATGAATTCGTAGTCTATGGTGCCGGGAACCTTCTTTTCGATATGCTTCACCGTCATATAAAAGGTTGCCGTTTTCCCGCGAAGCGTTTCATCGTAATGTTCCTTTGGGATGGTAAGGTTGACTTTTAAGGGTGTCTCATACGTGACAAGCAGCAGCTTCAAGGAGGTGAAATCTACGGTTTCAAGGATACCGTCCTTGTCAATATCCCAGCTTATACCGCCAAGGCTTTTGGCGGGGCCGTCCACGTTCATCGTATAAAGCTCCTCTAAGATGGTGGCATAAGCGGGAGAAACGTTCTGCGTATCGATTCGCATCAGGGGACAATTGACCTCAATGGGATCGCCTCCCGTGGGCTCTTCATATATGCCGCTGTAAGAAAAATAGAGCACACATCCCTCGGACGGATACCCAAACGGATCTTTGGAGAAGGCGGTTTGGTTCGGAACGACACCGCTCAACGCTTCAGCAAAGCCTTCCCAAACGGCGGTGGGGATAGACAGGGTAGAGGGATTGCTGTTTAATACGTTATAGCTATCGTCAAAGGGAAAGCCGTCTATTTCCCCATAAAAATAAATAGCTACGGTATCGGTGGCCTTAATAGCTTCATCGGTTACCTTTTCGGTATCGGGATGCGCAAGCGCTATTTGCTCTAAGCATGTTTCGAGTGAGGGAATGGTGGGCGAAATATAGGAAAATGTGGCGTTCTTATAATCGCTTTCCGAAAGCGAAATGTAAGGGGAAACGTCGCTTTTATAGTAATCCATCAGATCGCCGGTTTCCGTAAGCTTTTTGGAAATTGTGTTCTGCGTACAGGAAAAAAGAGAGGAAAGCAGACAAAGGATTAGGGTAAGGGCAAAAAAAGAGTTCAGTCGCTTCATAGGGACTCCTTTATTTTATTGGGAAAAGGTGATGTCAATTAAGATCGCCAAAGCTTACGTTGTTATCGTGCTCATAAGGATCTTTGGTGGTAACAGGCGCTTCGGTGGTTACGGGTGCCGTGGTCGTTGCGGGCGCTTCGGTGGTCGTGGGCGCCGTGGTCGTGCAGCTGTGGTTTGGGTTGCTGGAAACAGGAAGCGTTGTGGTTACTGCCGCCGTTGCCGTCGTGGTATCGGCAGGCGGGGTGCCCTTGCAGGCGGAAAGAAGCATCAAAGAGGTGATCAGCATGGAAAAAACGAGCAGAAAAAGAGAAAAACGTTTCATTATACAGTTCCTTTCAAAATATGAGAATTAACTATAAGCAAAATAATTATATCTTTTTTCTTAGTAAATGTCAAGACGATGCTTTATGGTTTTCTGTGAATTCTCTTGCAATTTAAAAAGTTTATGTTACAATAATACGTGAGGTGATGACGATGAAGCTTGGTTGCGATTGGGACGATATCATCGGCGAGGAATTTGCGAAGGAGTATTACCTTTCGCTTCGCCAATTCTTGAAGCAAGAATATTTTTCCCGTAAGATCTATCCTGATATGTACGATATTTTCACGGCGTTAAAGGCGACCCCTTTTTCTTCGGTCAAGGTGGTCATTTTGGGGCAGGACCCCTATCACGGAGAGGGGCAGGCGCACGGCCTTTGCTTTTCGGTAAAGCCGGGAGTTCCGAAGCCGCCGTCGCTTGAAAACATTTTTAAGGAGATTTCTTCCGATCTTGGGATCATGATTCCCGAAAGCGGCTGTCTTTTGCCTTGGGCCGAGGAAGGGGTGCTTCTTTTGAACGCGACCCTTACCGTGCGCGCGGGCGCTCCCCTGAGTCACGCGGGGCGCGGCTGGGAGACCTTTACCGACGCCGTTATCTCCTCGCTTAATCAAAAGAAAACGCCGGTTGTCTTTTTGCTCTGGGGCTCGAACGCGCGGTCGAAAAAGGCGCTTATAACCAATCCCATGCACTTGATCCTGGAGGCACCGCACCCAAGCCCCTTATCGGCCTATCGCGGCTTCTTTGGCTGCCGCCATTTTTCAAGGGCAAACGAATATCTAAAAAAATGCGGGGTCGCCCCCGTTGACTTTGATTCGATCAATAAATAAAAAGAAAACCGCCTCGGCGGGTTTCTTTTTTTAGTCGAACATGCTCTTGTAAGCGCTTTTTTCTTCTTTTTTTACTTTGACTTTTTCGGCGGGCTTTTTCTTGCGAGCAACGAGATGAACTGCCAACGAGATAGCGGCGTATACGAACGAGTATACCACGATCCCCACAAAATAGCCGCCCGCAGTCAGTGAAAACTGCTTGCTGCGCAGAAAAACGAAGAAGAAGGCAAGCCCCACAACGATGAAATTAACGGCGTAGCGCCCCGGCATCGGCAAGGAGGTGATCGAAAAGATCTCATGCGCATAGGAAACGATAAGCGAAAAGACGATAATGACCGAAAGGGTCGCGAAGTTGATCCCCGGCTCGGTTCGACCGGTAGAGGCGGCGTGTATACTCATAACCGTAAAAAAGAGAAAGAGAACGAGAACGCTGATCACGCATCCGCGCGCAAATCCGCGCTTAAAAAAGGAAAGATAGGTTTCGGTTTTATTGTTTTTCATAGGAACCTCCGTGCATTTATCTCAGTATAGCAAAAAAAGATGAAAAATGCAAGAGGAAAACGATTATTCGGGGGTTTCGGGAACAAGAATTCGAAACGTCGCTTTTCTTTCCCCGCTTTCTTCGCAAAAATAGGTTCGGCTTCGATAAGCGGAAAGAAATTCCGTAAGGGCATAGCAATCAAGCCAAATTTGGTTAATTCCGTCTTTTTGCTCGGGAGAGAAGATCAATTGAATTCCGTAATGCAGATGCGGAACGTTGATGTTGTTCACGTTTTCCTTGGCGCTGTATCCGGTCATACCGAGGTAGCCGATCACCTCTCCCGCCGCTACGCTTTGTCCTTCGTAAAGGTCGGCGTAGGGATGGTTCTTTCTAAGGTGCGCGTAGTAGTAATACCGCTTTCCGTCATAGGAACGGATGCCGATCCTCCAGCCGCCGTATTGGTTCCAGCCGAGGTGTTCAACGATCCCGCCTTCGGTTGCAACGATTGGGGTTCCCACGCTTCCCATCATATCGTGCCCAAGGTGCTTTCGCTTGTAGCCGTAGCTTCTTGAAGCCCCGAAATCGTCATAATGATTATAGGAATATAAAGCGGCGATCGGAGAAAAGGCTCGAACGCCGTATCCTTCTTCCCAAACCGTTATGCCACCCTTTTCCCATTCCTTCGTATAGGGGCCGATGATCCCCGAAAGTGTGGCGCCATAGGCGGAAAGATAGTAATTATAAAGTTTTTTGTTTTTGGCTAATTCCGATATTTCTTTTTCTTCCGCTTCTTTTACAAGCGTATCAAGATCGCTCTTTTTATAACGCGAAAAGTCACCGCCGTACCGCTGACCCAAGTAGGAAAGAAGCTCGATCCATGAATAATGCCTTTTTTGCCCGTAGGTTTTTATATCGACGGCGGCCGCATCGGCAAGAGCTTCCTTTGTCACCCCGAATTCCACCCATTTGATCCCCCGGCTTTCTTCTTTTGCCAAGGCGGATACGGATAAGGGAAAGCTAAACAAAAGAAGGAGGAAAAGGAGGGCGGCTTTTTTGAAAATATTCATTATTTCACCTCGTTTTCGTTAGTTTCTCCGAAAGCGCGACTCTCTTCCGCGTTAATTAACGGAAAAAGAAATAATTTTTTCTTCAATAAGTTGACTTATGCATAAAAATACTATATAATAAGCATAAATTAATTATTTATAATCCAGAGGATATTGAGTATGAACAGACATCAAGCAAGAGAGCTGGCTTTTTCGTTGATTTTCGAACGTGAATTCGACAAGACTCGCACCCCCGACGAGCTTTACGATCTCGCCAAGGAAACGAGGGCGGTTGAGGAAAGCGGATACGTTCGCGGCGTTTTGCGCGGCGTTGCCGAGAAGGAAGAGGAGATTGAGACCTTTATTGCCGAATCGGCGGTCGGTTGGTCGTTAAAGCGTATCAGCAAGATCTCTCTTTCGATCCTGAAGCTTTCGGTCTACGAAATGCTTTATTGCAAAGAGGTACCGCTCCGCGTTTCGCTTAACGAAGCGATCGAGCTTGTGAAAAGCTATGATGAAGATGGGGCGAAGGCTTTCGTAAACGGGATCTTGAATACCGTTTCCAAAAAGGCCGCCGCTCTTCGCGACGGGGAATAAAATGTATCTTGGGATCGATACCAGCAATTATACGACGTCTGCCGCCCTTGCTGATGAAAACGGGCGCATCGTTGCCAATTGTAAGCGCCCTCTCCCCGTAAAGGCGGGGGAATGCGGCCTTCGGCAATCAGACGCCGTTTTTGCGCATATCAAAAATCTGCCGTCTCTTATGCAAGAGATCGAAAACGAGCTGAATGGGCGAAGGCTTACGGCGATCGGTGTTTCCGAAAAGCCGCGGGCTTGCGAGGGCTCGTATATGCCGTGCTTCCTTTCGGGGGTCGCTGCCGCTTCGGCCGCTTCGACCGCCGCGGGGGTACCGCTTTATCGCTTTTCGCACCAATGCGGTCACCTTGCCGCCGCCCTGTATTCCTCGGGGGCTGAGGGGCTTTACAGTCGCCCCTTCGGCGCCTTTCACGTTTCGGGCGGCACGACCGAGGTGCTTTTTTGCCGTTATAACGAAGCGCTTGGCGGCTTTATAGCCGAGGTTGCGGGGGAAAGCGTCGATCTGCACGCAGGGCAGGTGATTGACCGTATCGGCGTTCATCTGGGGCTTCCTTTTCCCGCGGGCCGTCCGATGGAGGAGCTTGCCGCGCAATGCGCTTCTCCAATAAAAAATATACGCGTGTCGGTCAAGGGCTTGAAGGCCAATCTTTCGGGTCTTGAAAATTTGGCGAAAAAGCTGTACGAGACCGAAAAGGACGCGCCGCTTTGCGCCGCTTACGTTCTTGATTACGTAGGAAAAACGCTTGCAAAGCTTACCGAAAACCTTTTGGCAAAGAAGGGGGATATCCCGATCGTATATGCGGGCGGCGTTATGTCGAATAAGCGCATTCGCGCTATGCTTGCCCCCTTATCCGATTCGCATTTTGCCGAGCCACTTTACAGCGCCGACAACGCGGCGGGCATCGCGCTTTTGTGCCGCAGGCGCCATCTTTCGGTTCAATGACGTACACTAGGATCGCTTCGTACGGGGAAGCGGAGCCCCTTACGGTAAGCGCGCTGAACGAATATATTAAGGCTCTTTTGGATGGAAATCCGCTTTTGAACCGCGTATATTTGTGCGGTGAGATATCCAATTTTAAGCATCATAGCTCTGGGCATCTGTATTTTTCCTTGAAGGATGAGCAATCGCTTATCCGCGCGGTTATGTTTCGCTCTGCCGCCTCTCGCTTGGGTTTCGTCCCGAAGGAGGGAATGAAGGTCATCGTGCGGGGAAGCGTGTCGCTTTTCGTGCGTGACGGGTCGTATCAGATCTACGTCAACTCGATGGAGGAGGACGGAAAAGGGGCGCTTTACGTCGCTTTTGAGCGTTTAAAGCGTCAGCTTTCCGAAGAAGGGCTTTTTGACGCGGAAAGAAAGAAACCGCTGCCTAAATTTCCAAAGAAGATCGGTATCATCACCTCGCCGACCGGGGCGGCCGTGCGCGATATGCTGCATATTCTCGGCCGCCGCTATCCCTTAGCCGAGGTTTTGCTCTATCCCGCCCTCGTGCAAGGGAGAGAGGCACCGACCTCGCTTATCGAGGGGCTTCGCTATTTCAACCGAGAAGAAAACGCGGACCTTTTGATCATCGGGCGGGGCGGAGGCTCGTTTGAAGACCTTTGCGCCTTTAACGACGAAGGATTGGCAAGAGAAATTGCCGCATCGAAAATTCCCACGATTTCGGCCGTTGGGCACGAGACCGATTTCACCATTGCCGATTTCGTAGCCGATATGCGTGCCCCCACGCCCTCGGCTGCCGCCGAGATCGCCGTTCCCGATATGCAGGAAATAAGGGAGAGGCTGTATTCGTATGGGGAAAGGGCTCGCTTTTTTATAAAAGGAGCGTTGGAGAAGAACCGTTCAAGGGTCAACGAGATCTCCGAACGGCCGATCTTTCTCCGTCCGCTTTCCTTGTTGGACGAAAAAAGAATGATGCTTATGCATCTTACTGACGGTCTTTCGCACGCCGCCTCGCAAAAAATATTGCATCTGCGTACCGAATTTTCAAAAAAAGCGGGGATGCTGGAGGGGATGAGCCCGCTCGCGATCCTTTCAAGGGGGTACGCCGCCTTGCAGGACGAGAAGGGAAGAACCGTCACCTCAGTCACCGATATTACCGAGGGCGAGCGGCTTCGCTTACTCTTTTCAAAGGGGGCGGCGGATGCCGTTGTTGAAAAAATTTACCCGGATACCGACGCGATAGGTCGGGTGGAGGATAAACTGTGAAAAAAGAGATAAAAAGCTTTGAAGAGGCGCTTTCGCGCTTAGACGAGATCGTTGCGGATATGGAAAAGGGGAAGCTGACCCTTGACTCTTCCTTAGAAGCCTTTTCTGAGGGGATCGCGCTGATAAGATTCTGTAACGAAAAGCTTGACTCGGCCGAGCAACGGGTCAAGATCCTTCTTGCGGGAGAAGACGGGAAGATGGGAGAAGCTCCCTTTGACCCGCAAAGCCAAGCCTGATGCGCCTCGATGTATATTTGGCTGCCAAGGGGCTTTGTAAAAGTCGAACCGAGGCTTCGCGCTTGATCGAGGAGGGGGCCGTCTTTTATAAAGACGCGCCTTGCTGTCGCCCCGCCTTTTCGGTGCCCGACGATGCGGACGAGGCGTTGTTCCGGGTGGATAAAAGTGCCCATCCGTACGTTAGCCGCGGCGGCGAAAAGCTGGCGGCCGCGCTTTCTCATTTCGGCCTTTGCCCCCAAGGGGCGATCTGCATCGATATCGGCGCTTCCAGCGGCGGCTTTACCGATTGCCTCTTGCAAAACGGGGCGGCTACCGTATATGCGGTCGATGCGGGTGAGGGGCAAATGGACCCCACCCTTCGAAACGATCCGCGCGTCGTTGTATACGAAAACTATAACGCGCGATTTTTGGATGCTGATGATTTTCCTTGTCCCCCTACCTTTGCGGTGATGGACGTTTCGTTTATTTCGGCAACCATGATCATTCCTTCGCTTTCTTCGCTTTTGCCGTCGGGGGCGGAATTCGTGTGTCTTGTCAAGCCGCAATTCGAGGTTGGAAGGCAGGGGCTTAGTAAAAAGGGTATTGTCCGTGATGAAAAGCTTCGCCGTCGGGCGCTCAGGGACGTATGCGAAAATGCTTCGCATTACGGATTTTTACTCGTTGGAACGATGGATTCCCCGATCCTTGGGGGAGACGGAAACAAGGAATACCTTGCGGTATTTAAAAGGAGTTAAGTATGAAAAACGTGGTTGTATCACCCAATGCGCACAAGGACCCCGAATATTTCATTACCAGACGAGTGATCTCTGTCTTGGCGAAATGCGGTATTTCGGCATATGTGTCGGAGGAGCTTCGTGACCTTATCGGGGGTGAAAACATATATTATTACAGCAACGCCTTCCCCAAGGAAGCCGAGGCTATCGTTGTGGTGGGAGGAGACGGATCGGTTCTCGACTCTGCCGTTGACGCCCTGGCGGCCGATATTCCGCTGTTGGGTGTGAATATGGGAAGGCTTGGATATCTGACCGAGCTTGATTCGCACGAGATCGAGGATCTTTCGCTTTTGGCGAACGACGATTTCGAAATACGCGAATGTATGGTCTTTGACGTTACGCTCGTCAAGGACGGTGAGGAGATCTCGCTTGTCAGGCGCGCGGTGAACGACGTCGTTGTCAGTCAGGGAAACAGCGAAGGAATGTCCGAGATCGAGCTGACTGACGGGGTCGGAAACCGCATGAAATACATTGCGGACGGAATGATCGTGGCAACGCCGCTCGGCTCTACCGCCTATTCCTTGGCGGCGGGCGGTCCGATCGTTGATTCGTCACTGAACGCGGTATGCGTAACGCCGATCTGCCCGCATTCGCTTTTTAACCGCTCGTTGCTTTTTCCGCCCGAATATACCATTACGGTGAAAAACGTATCAAGGCGCGAGGGCTCCTTGCGTATGTATCTTGACGGGCTTCAGAATTACGAGCTTTATCCCGGTGATGCGGTGAAGGTCACGGCGGCTTCGGCGCGCTTGAAACTGATCTCGCTGAAACACCGCAGCGTTATGGGTGTTTTGTGCAGTAAAATGCAGCTTTTAAATCAATACAACTAAGCAAACGAGGTGCTTCTTATGAAAAAGAGCCAAAGACAGGAAATTATCTTAGAGCTGATCGACCGTTACGATATAAGCCGCCAGGAGGATCTGATCCGACTTTTGGAGGAGAGGGGCGTGAGCGCCACCCAGGCGACGGTTTCCCGCGATATTCGCGAGCTTAAGCTGATGAAGGGGACGGGCGTCGGCGGCGTACATAAATATACGCTTCCCACGCGCAAGCAGCACGCGCTGCCGAAATTCAACAGCTCCTTAACCGAATCGATCGTAAAGATCGACGCGGCCGAAAACCTCATCGTGATCAAGACCTATCCCGGTATGGCGCAGGCGGTCGCTACCTGTATCGACACCTTTAATATCGACGAGATCGTGGGGTGCGTAGCGGGAGACGACGCCATTTTGGTGGTCGTCACCGATAAAGAAGCCGCGAAGGATCTTCGCGATAAGATCCGCCGTATGATCGAGCTGATCTGAATTTGCGGATAAGAAAAACAAAAAAGAGGATGCTTCATGTTACAAACGCTGCATATTGAAAACGTCGCGGTGATCAAAGAGGCCGATATTGATTTCGATAGGGGCTTCTCGGTCCTAAGCGGCCAAACCGGCGCGGGAAAATCGATCCTTATCGACAGCATCAATTTCCTTTTGGGCGCTCACATCGGCAAAGAGCTTTTGCGTACGGGGGCAAACAGCGCCTCGGTTCGCGCGCTTTTTACCGATATCGACGGCGCGACGGCCGAAAAGCTTACGGCGTGCGGCGTTCCTCCCGATGAAAACCGTGAGCTTTTGCTGGAAAGAACGATCAATAAAGAGGGCCGTTCTTCGGCAAAGGCCAACTGTCGCCCCGTAACGCTCTCGCTTCTTAAAGCGGCCGGGCGTTTGCTCGTAAACATTCACGGCCAGAACGAAACGCATACCCTTACCGAACGGGAAAATCATCTTTCGATCCTTGACCGTTTTGCCGAAAGCGCTTCCTGTTTGGAGGCGTACGGCGAAAAATACCGCGAGCTTTGCGAGCTTCGCAAGCTCATCCGTTCGATCTCGGAAAGCGAAGGCGAGCGGCTTCGTGAGATCGAAATGCTTCGTTATCAGGTCACGGATATCGAGTCCTACGCCCTAAAAGAGGGGGAAGAGGAGAAGCTTCGCGAATTGAAGCTTCGCCTTAAAAATTCCGAAAGGATCAATAAACAGGCAAGCTTCGCCTACCGCGCCTTAAAGGGTGGGGAAAAGGCAAACGCGCTTTATATTCTTGAACGCTCGGTCGCCTCTGTCCGTACGCTTTCAGACGTGATCCCCGAGGCAGATGAGATTGCCGATCGGTTGGAAGAATGTCACGCGAGCATTGAGGACGCGGCCGAACGAATCTACGCCTTTTACGACGGGGAAGAGGACGGCACGCGGCGGCTTAACGCGATCGAGGGGCGCCTTGACGCCATTGAAAAGCTTCGCCGTAAGTACGGAAACACGGTTTCGGATATCCTTGCGTTTTGCCAAAAGGCCAAAGAGCGCTTAGGGGCTCTTGACGATGCCGACGGCACGCTTTCCGAATACAAGGCGCGCGAGGAAGCGCTTCGCGTAGAATGTGAAGGGCTGGCAAAGGAATTGCACGATCGCCGCTTGGCGGCATCTGCCCGCTTGCAAGACGGGGTGCTTTCGGTGCTTTCCTTCCTCGATATGCCGAAGGTTCGTTTTGAGGTATCGGCGAAGACCGCACACGAGGACGGCAATCCTGTTTTGCGGCGTGACGGCTTTGATGAGGTCGAATTTTTACTGGCCGCGAACCCCGGAGAGCCGCTTTTGCCGCTTTCCTCCATCGCCTCGGGCGGTGAGCTTGCCCGTATCATGCTGGCTATCAAGTCGGTTATCGCCGATAAAGACGGTGTCGGTACGGTTATTTACGATGAGATCGATTCGGGCGTTTCGGGAAAGACCGCCCGAAAGATCGGTATTTCTCTTTTGCGATCCGCTCGCGGCGTTCAGGTTTTGTGTGTAACCCACTCGGCCCAGATCGCCTCGCTTGCAAATACGCATTATCTGATCGCCAAGGAAGAGAAGGATGGGCGCGCCGAAACCTCGGTAAGCCCTCTGGATGAAGAAGGAAGGATCAACGAGCTATCCCGCATTCTCGGCGGTATCGAGGTCACCGAGGCCCAGAGAGCGGCCGCCCGTGAGCTTTATACCGAGAGAAGCGTTTATAAAGAGGATTGATTGTATCACTCACTTCTTTCGTACTGTAAGAAGTATAAAATTAACGATTGTCTTATTTTGCCGAAGCAGCCGATGGCGGCCTTGACCACCTTTGGTATCGGCGGCCCTTGCGAGGTATACCTCGTTCCCGAAAGCGAAAGCAGTTTTCTTTCGGTGCTATCCTTTCTTTCGGACAGTGGATATCCCTTTCGTTTTCTGGGGAACGGCAGCAATCTTTTGATACCCGACGAGGGCATCGAGTGTGCCGTTCTTTCGACAAGAGGCTTATCCCATATCGAATATAGCGGAACCGCTGTAACGGCAGGGGCGGGTATTTTGCTCAGCCAACTGATAAAGAGGGCGGGCGAAAGCGAGATCGGGGGCTTCGAATCGCTTTTTGGGATCCCCGCAACGCTTGGGGGCGCCCTTTATATGAACGCCGGCGCCTTTTCGCGTACGGTTGCTTCGTTCGTTGAGTCGGTTCGTTGCTATTCACCTGCCGAAGGGCGCGTTTTTACCCTTTCTGCCGATGAATGTGGGTTCGCCTACCGCAAAAGCCGCTTTCAAAAAAGCGGAGAACTTATTCTTTCGGCTACCCTTAAAGGAATACCGAGGGATCCCGCCGAAATAAAAGCCGATCTTGATGCGATCGCCCAAAAAAGAAAAGAGAAGCAGCCATTGCATCAAAAAAGCGCGGGGAGTACCTTTTTGCGCCCACCGCAGGGCTATGCGGGCGCCTACGTTGAAGGGGCGGGCTTGAAGGGCTTTCGCCTTGGAAACGCTGCCGTATCAGATAAGCACGCGGGCTTTATTGTAAATCTCGGGGGCGCTACGGCTACCGAGGTTCGGGCGCTTATCGCCCTTGTAAAAGAGAGGGTTTTTGAAGCCTTTGGCGTTACCCTTTGCGAGGAAATCGAAGATTGGGGAGAGTAACATGTCTTATTCCTACGACTTAAAAGAGTCGCTTGCCGAAAAAGAGATCAAAAAGGCCTGCTGCCGCACGTCTATGCTTTACGGCATGCTTGCCGTGCGCGGCACGGTTTTAGAGGACGGCTCTGTCTCTCTCGGTTTGCCTTTGGGGGCGGTTTCTTCCTTTGCCGAGCGGCAGATCCGTATCCTTTTCGGGAAGGCGCCCCGCGTCTCTTCTTACGGGATCGGGAAGGGGCACGTAAAGCTTTCCTTCGAGGGAAAAGGGGTAAAAGAATTTTTGGAGAGCGATTTTTCTTCGATCCCGCTTTCGGGGCGCCCTTGCTCACTTTGTCACACCCATTTTCTGCGCGGGATCTTTCTTGCCGCGGGGCGTATGTCGGATTATAAAAAGCTTTGCCGCTTGGAATTTTCTGTCGGCGCGCGGCGGGACAAGCTCTTTCCGCTTCTTACCGAAGCGGCGGGCGAGCCGAAGTATACCAAACGCCGAGAAGAAGAGATTCTTTATTATAAAACGGCCGCCACCGTCGGTGATTTTTTCGCCGCGATCGGGGCGGAGAATATTACCTTTTCTTTGATCAATAATACCATTGAAGCCGAATACCGCAACGATGCCAACCGTCGGGCCAACTGTGAGACCCGTAATATCGCGCGTTCGATCGAGGCTTCGATGCGTTTTTTGCATTTGTACCGCTTGCTTGAAGCGGAGGGGAAGCTATCGCTTCTGCCCGAGGAATTACAGGAAACCGCCAGGCTTCGCGCCGAAAACCCCGATATGCCCTTATCGGTTTTAGGGGGGAAGATGACGCCGCCTGTTTCAAAATCGGGGCTTTCGCACCGATTGAATAAAATCATAAAATCGGCCGTTTCGCTTTTGGGCGAGGACGGCGTGGGGGAGGGATAAGGTGTCGCGCTTCGTTCATCTGCATTTACACAGCGAATACAGTCTGCTTGACGGCGCTTGCCGTATTGAGGATATCCCTCTTGCCGCCAAGGCCGCGGGGCACGATGCCGTAGCGATCACCGATCACGGCGTTATGTACGGGGCCGTTTCCTTCTTTCGCGCTTGCGAAAAGGAAGGAATTAAGCCGATCATCGGCTGTGAGGTCTACGTATCGGCCCGTTCGCGCTTGCAAAAGGAGGGGAAGGCCGATTCCTCGGGATATCACCTCGTTTTGCTTTGTAAAAACGAGATCGGATATAAAAATCTGATCACGATGGTATCCTCTTCTTTTATCGACGGCTTCTACGCGAAGCCGCGTATCGATCTTGAACTGCTTGAAAAGCATCACGAGGGGCTTGTAGCCCTTTCTGGGTGCCTTGCGGGGTATATCCCCCGTATGATCCTGCTTGGCGATATGCAAGCGGCCGAGGCGCACGCGCTTTTTTTGAAGCGCCTTTTCGGCGATGACTTCTATCTTGAGATCCAAAACCACCGATTGACTGACGAGTTGACCGTTTGCCGCGCGCTTTTAGAGCTTTCCAAGAAAACGGGGATCCCGCTCGTCGCAACCAATGACGTGCATTATATCAAAAGAAGCGACGCCGAAATCCAGGCGACACTCCTTTGTATTCAGACCAACAACGTGATCACCGACGGGCGACCGATCGGCTTTGAGACCGACGAGTTTTATTATAAATCGACCGCGGAAATGTCAGCGCTCTTCGCGTCGTATCCCGAGGCCCTTGAAAATTCGGCGCGCATTGCGGATAAATGTAATTTCCGCTTTACCTTCGGTGAAATACACCTGCCGACCTATCCGACCGAGGGCGGTCTTTCCTACCGCGATCTGCTTCACAAATACGCGAAGGACGGGCTTTACGAGCGGCACCGTCGCGGTCAAGTGGATTTTTCCTTCGGGACCGAAAAAGAATATCTTGAACGCATCGAGTATGAGCTTTCGGTCATCGATAACATGGGCTTCAACGGCTATTATCTGATCGTTCGGGATTTTATCGCTTACGCAAAAGCAGAAGGTATTCCCGTGGGTCCGGGGCGCGGAAGCGGGGCGGGAAGCATGGTCGCTTACTGTGTTGGGATAACCGACATTGACCCCTTCCGCTTCGATCTTCTTTTTGAGCGCTTTTTGAACCCCGAGCGCATCACGATGCCCGATTTTGATACAGACCTTTGCTATATGCGCCGCGACGAGGTGATCGCCTACGTGCGTCGGCGTTACGGTGACGATCACGTCGCGCAGATCGTGACATTTGGGACGCTTGCGGCCCGCGCAGCGGTTCGTGACGTCGGGCGCGCGATGGGGCTTCCTTACGGGGAGGTCGATGCCGTGGCGCGGCTTATCCCGCACGCGCTTTCGATCACCATAAAAGACGCTTTACAGGGCAAAGAGCTTTCCGAAAAATACGAGTCTTCCCCCACGGTCAAAAAGCTGCTTGATACGGCTATGGCGCTGGAGGGGATGCCGAGGCACGCCTCTACCCACGCCGCGGGGATCGTGATCACAGACGAGCCGATCTCGGCCTACGTACCCCTTTCTACCAACGGGGACGTAATTGTTACCCAATACGATATGGATACGGTGGCCGCCCTCGGGTTGGTTAAATTCGACCTTTTGGGGCTTCGCTACCTCACCATTCTTGCCGATGCCGAGGCAAGCGTACGGAAGAAGCAACCCGAATTTTCGCTTGCCAATGCCCCAATAGACGATGAAAAGACCTATGAGCTTTTATCGCAGGGGCAAACGAACGGTGTTTTTCAGCTGGAAAAGGCTGGCATGCGCCGCGTGCTTACCCAGATGCGCCCCCGCTCGATCTACGATATTACGGCCGTGATCGCGCTGTACCGCCCGGGGCCGATGGCCTCGATCCCGCATTACCTCGCTTGCCGCGAGGGGCGCGAGGCGGTCACCTACGCAACCCCCGAGCTTCGAGAGATCCTCGGTGACACCTACGGCTGTATTGTGTATCAAGAGCAGGTTATGCAGATATTCCGCCGTCTTGCGGGCTATTCCTTTGCGCGCGCCGATCTCGTGCGCCGCGCTATGTCCAAAAAGAAGGCAGACGTTATGGAGGCCGAGAAGGCGGGCTTTATCGAGGGGGCGAAAAAGAACGGGATCGCCCCTCGCGTGGCCGACGGGATCTTTTCCGAGATGCAAAGCTTTGCCGAATACGCCTTTAACAAAAGCCATGCGGCGGCGTACGCGATGCTTTCCTTCCGCACCGCTTACCTGAAGGTGCATTATCCGAAGGAGTATATGGCGGCTCTGCTTACCTCGGTGCTCGGGGATCAGACCAAGATCGCCGAATATATCGGGGAATGCGCCCGTTACGGCATCAAGGTCCTACCGCCCGATATCAACGAAAGCTCGATGAACTTTTCGGTCAGCGGAGAGCATATCCGATTCGGCCTTTTGGCGATCCTTAACGTGGGAAGACCCTTTATCAGCGCGCTTCTTGCCGAAAGGGAAAAGCGCCCCTTTGCCGACTTTGAGGACTTCCTTGAACGTATGAGTGGCAAGGAGCTTAATCGCCGCCAGGTAGAAAGCCTCATCAAATGTGGCGCCTTTGACCGACTTGGCGTTTTTCGCTCTCGGCTTTTAGCTTCGTACGAGCGAATGATGGACGAGCTTGCCGATAAGGCGCGCGCCAACGTCAGCGGACAGCTGGATATTTTCTCTATGGGGGACGAAGATAATTCGGTTTCCTACCGCTATCAGTATCCCGATCTGCCCGAATATGGCATACGCGAGCTTCTGACCCTTGAAAAGGAAAGCTCGGGCATGTATTTTTCGGGTCATATGATCGAAGACTACCGAAAAAATATGGAAGAGCTTGGTTGCATCGGGATCTCTGAGGTCTTAGAGGCCTTTGCCGAGGACGAAGAGGGGAACGAGCAATTCAAGAACGGGGATCGCGTTACGGTAGGGGGGATCATCAGCCGCCGTACCAACAAAACGGCGCGCAACGGCCAGAATATGGCCTTTATCACCTTGGAGGACCGTTATGGCGAGATCACCGCTATCGTTTTCCCGAAGCTACTTTCCGAGGTGGGGGCGTTGCTTCAAAAGGAGAATGCCGTCGCCGTAACAGGGAAAATCTCCGCCAAGGAGGGGGAAAAGCCCGAGATCCTTTTGCAATCGGCCGTAAGCCTTCTTTCGGATTCACAAGCGCCAAAAAAGGAAGCCGATAAGCAAGAGGGGGGGGCGAATAAAGAGAAGCGGCTCTTTTTGCGTGTAGATTCGATTTCCTCGGATACCTGTCGCCAAGCCCTGCGCCTATGTGAGCGTTATCGGGGAAAGACGCCCTTGGTGCTTTATGATAGCCAAAGCGGGCGCTACGTGACCGCTACCGATAAGTCGGTTTTTCCCGACGAAGCGCTTCTTTCGTCGCTTTGCCGCCTTTTAGGGGCGAAAAACGTCATTCTTCAATAAGGTTTTGGGATTGACAGCCGTATATCGCTGTTGTATAATATTTTAGGTCTTATATTAATTTTAGAAGGAGATACGCTATGGGTATCGCTATCGATATACTATTGGCATTGTTTATTTTGGCATCCTTGGTGTACGGATGGAAAAAGGGGTTGGTACGCGGCGTTTTGCAGACCTTCCACGGCTTGCTGTCGCTTATTATAACGCTCGCATTCTTCCAACCCATTTCGGTCGGCATAAAGGATAAATTCGTTTTTCCGTATATCAGCAAAAGCGTGCATAAGGCGGTCACCGACGCGATCGGCGGCGAGGTCGTTGGGGCAGACGGGTTGCTGGAAGCTGTGCCCGATAGCGTAAAATCGGTTGCCGATGTCTTTGGGTTGAATTTAGAGGCGCTTGCCGATTCGGCCGCAAAATCGGGGCAAGAGGCGGTCGATATGTTTACCCTCGCGGTCAGCAATTCGATCTCGCAGCTGCTTTCGATCATCATCGGATACGCCGTGACCGTGGTCCTCGTCTATATAGGTCTGCGCGTGTGCGGCTCGCTCGTCAGTGCGATCATCGAGCATATTCCGATCATTTCGACGCTTAACCGTATTCTCGGTGTGCTTTTTGCTACGATCCTTGCCCTCTTTTTCTCGTGGATATTCGTGCAGCTGCTTATGATGCTGGCATCCGACAGTCTTATGATCGAAGATACCGTTTTAACGACCCGTATTTATAATTTCCACCCGCTTGAATATTTCTTCAGTGGGAATTAAAGGAGCAAACAGAAAACTGCTATGCAAATGTGTACCAATTGCAACCGCCGTATTGCGGTGGTCTTTGTCACCCGAATGGAAAAGGATCGCACCGTAAACGAGGGGTATTGCGTGAATTGCGCCCGAAAGCTGGGGATCCGCCCCGTGAACGATATGCTTTCGCGCCTCGGTGTTTCGGAAGAGGATCTTGACCGTATGTCAGAGGAGCTTGAAACCGCGATCACCGATATTACCCCCGAGAGTGTGGGGGAGGATTCGGGTGAAGACGGTGGCGCCCCTGCCATTGATCTGCCTAAATTCTTTCAGCGCTTCGGCTTCCCGATGATGTCGGATAAAAACGCCCAAAAAGCGGGTAACGACGACAAAAAGGGCGCGAAGGAAAAGAAAAAAGCGGAAAATAACCGCAAATTTTTAACTACCTACTGTAAAAACCTTACCGAAGAAGCGGCCAAGGGGAATCTTGATAAGATCGTGGGGCGTGACCGTGAGCTGGAGCGTGTGATCCAGATCCTTTCCCGCCGCCAGAAGAATAACCCTTGCCTTATCGGTGAGCCGGGCGTCGGTAAGACTGCGATCGCAGAGGCGCTTGCGCTTCGGATCGCTTCGGGGCAGGTTCCCTTCCGTTTGAGGGATACCGAGATCTATCTTGTGGATCTTACTGCCATTCTGGCGGGGACCCAGTTCCGCGGCCAGTTTGAGTCGCGTATCCTCGGGCTGATCTCCGAGGTTAAAGCGGCCGGGAATATCATTCTCGTGATCGACGAGGTTCACAATATCGTCGGGGCGGGGGATAGCGACGGCAGCATGAACGCCGCCAATATCTTAAAGCCTGCGCTTTCGCGCGGCGAGATCCGCGTGATCGGCGCAACGACCTTAAAGGAATACCGTAAATATATCGAGAAGGACAGCGCGCTTGAACGGCGCTTCCAGCCGGTTATGGTGAACGAGCCCTCGGTTGAAGAGACTGCAACGATGCTTCTTAACGTAAAGGGCTATTACGAGGGCTTCCACGGCGTGAAGATCCCCGACGGGACCGTGCGCGCCGCCGCCGAGCTTTCCGAACGGTATATCAGCGACCGCTTTTTGCCCGATAAGGCGATCGACCTCTTAGATGAGGCGTCTGCCCGCCTTTCTCTGGATTCACCCGAGATCAGCGAAAAGCGCCGTCTTGAAAAAGAGCTTGCCGAGATCACCGAGCAAAAGATCGCCTTGCAAGCGAAGCCCGATTCCGAAAAGGCCGAAGAAAACGAGGAAAAATACAAGGCGATCGCCGATCTTACGGTACGCGAGCTGAAGGCGCGAGAGGCGCTGGAGCCCTTGGTAGAGAAGTGCGAATCGCTTTTTGTGACCGTAGATAATCTGGCGGCCGTTATCGAGATCTGGACGGGGATCCCCGCCACCTCGATCAATACGAACGAATTCCGCCGTTTAGATGAATTGAAGGGGCGTATTTCGCACCGTATTATCGGACAAGGCGAGGCGGTGGACGCCGTATGCCGCGCCATCAAGCGTAAGCGCGCGGGCGTTTCAGTTCGTCGTGCCCCCATATCCTTTATTTTCGCGGGCCCCACGGGGGTTGGAAAGACTGAGCTTGTGAAGGTTTTGGCCAAAGAGCTCTTTCAACAGCCGGATACGCTCATTCGCCTTGATATGTCCGAATACATGGAAAAGCATTCGGTCTCTAAGATCATCGGGTCCCCGCCCGGCTATATCGGGTTTGATGAAGCGGGGCAGCTGACCGAAAAGATCCGCCGTCGCCCTTATTCTGTCATTCTGTTTGACGAGATCGAAAAGGCGCACGCCGACGTTCTCAACATTCTTTTGCAGGTGCTTGATGACGGAAAGCTGACCGATGCCGCAGGGCGTGTGGTCAATTTTGAGAACACCTTGATCATTATGACCACAAACGCAGGCTCGGAAAAGGGGGCGGCGATCTCGGGCTTTGCCGAATCAAGTGAAAAAATGGGGAAGGAAAAGACCGAGCGGGCGCTTTCTGCCTTCCTGCGCCCCGAATTCATCAACCGTATCGACGAGATCATCACGTTTAGATCGTTGACGCTTGATGATTTTGCGAAGATCGCGCGGCTGATGATGGATGAGCTTCAGGACACGCTCGCTTCGCGCGGGATCCGTCTTTCTTATAGCGACGAGGCGATTTCTACCATCGCAAAGGAATCCTATTCCGAAAAGTTCGGCGCGCGCAATATGCGCCGCTATCTTGAGACCCACGTCGAGGACGCCTTGGCGGAGGAAATTATTTCACACCACGAAGAATCCGTTACGCAAGCCGATATCAGCTTGGATCAGGACGGAAAGCTTCGAATCGTATGTATGTAAAGGAGTAAGATATGTCGGGAAGTTGCAGTCACGATTGCAGTACGTGCAAAAACAAATGCTCTTCGGCCGATAAGGCCTCGCTTCTCGCGGCACCTAACACGGGAAGTCATATCAAAAAGATCATAGGCATCGTCAGCGGTAAGGGCGGCGTTGGGAAATCCTCGGTCACCTCGCAGCTCGCCGTCAGTATGGCGAGAAAGGGGTACCGCGTCGGTATTCTTGACGCGGACGCCACCGGCCCCTCTATCCCGAAGGCCTTCGGGCTTCATACCGGTATCGTGGAGGGGAACGAAGAAGGAAGCATGCTTCCCGCTTCGACCGCGGGCGGTATCAAGGTCATGTCGGTTAACCTTCTGGTAGCCGAAGAAGAGAAGCCGGTCGTCTGGCGCGGCCCTGTCATTGCGGGCGTTATCACCCAGTTCTATACCGACGTCGCTTGGGGCGACCTTGATCTTCTGTTTATCGATATGCCTCCGGGAACCGGTGACGTGCCCTTGACGGTTTTCCAAAGCATTCCGGTTGACGGTATCGTGATCGTTACGAGCCCTCAGGAGCTGGTTTCCCTGATCGTTCAGAAAGCGATCACCATGGCTAAGATGATGGATATCAAGGTGCTGGGGCTGCTTGAAAACTTCAGCTATTTCCGTTGCCCCGATTGTAACGAGGTACACTATCTGTTCGGTAAGAGCCATATCGACGAGGTTGCCGAGAAAAACGGGCTTTCGGTTTTGGCGAAGCTGCCCTTCGATCCTACGGTCGCCGCCCTTTGCGATAAGGGAGAGGCCGAGTCGCTTCCTTGCAACGGACTCGATTTTGCCGCTGAAACGCTTACCTCGCTTATGCAATAAGAACAAAATGTAAAAGCCGCCTTTTGGGCGGCTTTTTTTCATTTGCTGTCTTGCTTTGACATATTTTTCTCTTTCCTTTTCATATACTGTACGTATAGAAAGGATGGGGAAAATGCAGGTCGTATACGTGGATACTTTATTTCTTATCAATTTCTCAATGGATTTTATCTCGCTGTGGTTTGTGGGGAAGCTAATGCATATAAGAAGAAAACGAAGGGCGTTGCTCTTTTCCGCCTTTTTAGGGGGGGTATACGGAACGGCCGCTTCGGTTCTTTCGGGTAATCACACCCTAACCGTTGTGATAGGTATGGCGGCTTCGGTTCTTCTTTGCTACGTCGCGTACCGTGAAAGGATGCCCAAAAGAAGATTTATCTGTCTTTGCGCGCTCTTTTACGGGATATCCTTGCTTTTTGGCGGTATGCTGACCGCGCTTTATCAGCTGCTTGCCCGCTTTTTTACCGATAAGCCCGATCTTTATCAGCTGCTAAGCGGCGGGGATGCCAAGGCCTTCTTCTTTTTTGCGGCAGTGCTTCTATCGGTTTCGATCATCGCGATCGCCGAACGCTTTCTTTCGGTTGATAAGAACGCGAATTCGGTGGGGGTAGCGGTTTTTTCGGGGCGGAAAAAGGTTACGCTAACAGGGCTTGTTGATAGCGGAAATACGTTAAGAGATCCGCTTTCGGGGCGTGCGGCGATCGTGGTGAATGCAAAGGCCGTTGAGGGCGTTTTACCGAAAGATGTTCTTTCGCTTGCGCGCTCGGGCGGTTTTGACCCCGAGAAGCTTGCGGGGGAAAGCCGACGGCGTATTCGCATTGTTCCTGCTGAATCGCTTTCGGGAAACCGCCTTCTTGTTGGATATATGCCCGACAAGATCGAGCTTGTTGGGGAAAAGGAAAGCTATGAAACCGATGCCTTGCTCGTTATTGCGCCTAAGCATAACGAAGGCTTCAACGGCTTTTCGGCGATCGTTCCTTCGGTATTACTATTATAATGGAGGTAATTATGCGTATTATCATTTCGTTTTTTCAAAGGATCTTGAGAAAAATCGCCTCTTTTTTAAAAAAGCTCTTTTTGCCTCGCTCGTGGGGGAAGATTTATTACATAAACGGCTCTACGGTTTTACCGACCCCTCTTTCGCGAGAAGAAGAGGCGGATCTTATTGAACGGATGCGCGAGGATGAATCCTTAAAAAAGGTGTTGGTAGAAAGAAATCTGCGTCTTGTTGTGTACATTGCCAAAAAATTTGAAAGCACGGGTATAAACATTGAGGATCTCATTTCGATCGGCACCGTGGGGCTTATGAAGGCGGCCAATACTTTTCAGCCCGAAAAAAACATCAAGCTGGCGACCTACGCCTCTCGCTGTATTGAGAACGAGATCTTGATGCATATACGAAAGACCAGTGCTCAAAAACGGGAAATTTCAATCGATGAGCCTCTAAACGTCGATTTCGACGGAAATGAGCTTTTGCTTTCGGATATTTTGGGTAGCGATGCGGACGTGGTCTGCCGTCGAATTGAGGAAGTTGAGGAGAGAAGGATGGTTCGTCAATCGGTTGCGGCGTTAGAGCCGCGCGAGCGTGAGATCATCGAGCTTCGCTTCGGTCTTTGCGGCGGGAGGGAAAGGACACAAAAGGAGGTTGCGGATATGCTCGGCATCTCTCAATCCTATATTTCTCGTCTCGAAAAAAAGATTATGGAGCGGCTTCGTGTCAGTATGGCGGAAAAAATATGATTTTTTTTAAAAAACCTCTTGCAATATAAAAAAGTGTGTGATATAATAGTTTAGAATTATGAATACTCAAAGAGGTGTAATAAAAATGAAACCCGAAATCCATCCCGATTACAAAACTGCTACGATCCGCTGTGCTTGCGGAAATACCGTCGTCACCCGTTCCGTAAAGGGCGATATGACAGTTGATATTTGCTCGAACTGCCATCCCTTCTTCACCGGCAAACAGAAATTCGTCGATGCCGGCGGTCGTGTTGACAAATTCAAAAAACGCTTGGCGGCTTTTGAAAAATAAGAAAAACGGCGCGGTGGGCAAATGCCCACCCGCCTTTTTTATCTTTTGGAGAGTTGGATGAAAGAAAAAAGAGAACAAAGGGCGATCCTCGCAGGTCTTTGCCCCGATAACGCGCTTCTTCCCACCGTGGAGGTGGAAATGGCAGAGCTTGCAAGGCTTCTTCATACCGCCGGGGGCACCAAGGTTGCGCAACTGGTCCAGATCAAGGATACGCCCGATCCCCGAACCTATTTAGGAAGTGGAAAGATCCGTGAGCTTGCCGCGCTTGTCGAAAGAGAAGAGGTGGAGCTTGTCGTATTTAACGATGAGCTTTCTCCCTCACAGATTCGAAATTTGGAGGATGAGCTTTCGGTGGACGTGATCGACCGTACTATGCTGATCCTCGATATTTTCGCCTTGCACGCCAAAAGTGGCGAGGGAAAGCTGCAGGTAGAGTTGGCTCAGCTGAAATATTCGGCGCCGCGTCTTATTGGAAAAGGGGAAGCCCTTTCCCGTCAAGAGGGACGTATTGGTACCCGCGGCCCCGGTGAATCCAAGCTTGAAACCGATCGGCGTTATCTAAAACGCCGTGAAAGCGCCCTCATGGAGCAGATCAAGGAGCTTTCAAGAACGCGCAGCGTTATGCGAAGCGCGCGCGATAAAAGTGGGATTTCGCGACTTTCGCTCGTTGGCTATACGAACGCGGGAAAATCGACCCTCCTAAACGCGTTGACCGATGCGGGTGTTTTGGCCGAGGACAAGCTTTTTGCTACGCTTGATACGACCACGCGGCGCTTGACGCTTGACGATGGCAGAGAAGTGCTCTTAACCGATACCGTCGGTTTTATCCGTCGTCTGCCGCATCATTTGGTAAATGCCTTCCGTTCCACGTTGGAAGAGGTACTGTATGCCGATCTGCTGCTTTTGGTGGTTGACGTTTCAGACCCCGAATCGGCCGCCGAATTAGAGGTCACGAAGCAAGTTCTTTCCGAGCTTGGGGCGGGCGATATTCCGACCCTTACGGTTTATAACAAATGCGATCGGGCTGCTTCCTTTGACGAAGAAAAAGACAACGGTGCCCCGGGGCGTGTGTTCGTTTCGGCTAAAGAAAAACGGGGGCTCGATGCCCTGCTTTCCTGCGCTTGCGCGCTTCTGGACGCCGATAAAAAGGAGGTTGAGCTTTTGTTCCCGTACGTTTCCGCCGGGAGCTTTTCCTCGCTTTCCCGTGACTGCACTTTGCTGGGTGAAGCGGCCTACGAAGAGGACGGAATACGGGTCAAAGCACGCTTGGATAGTCGAAATTTGTCTAAATATTCCGAATTTATTTTGGGGCAGAAAGAAAAATGAATTATATAACGTTTGGAAGGGTCGGATACGGCCGATACGAAGAAAAGCATTCGGTTTTTTTAGGTATGGCAATGCCGGTTTCTACCGAAGAAGAGGCGATCTCTGCCATAAAATCGGTACGAAGCGAATATCCCGATGCTCGCCATACGGTATACGCGTACCGTTTGCGTGAGGGGGCGCGCGTACGTTACAGTGACGACCGAGAGCCCTCTGGCACGGCGGGCGTTCCGATCCTCGATATTCTCTCGAAAAACGAATACGAGAATTGCCTTGTTACGGTTACCCGTTATTTCGGGGGGATCCTTTTGGGAACGGGTGGGCTCGTCCGTGCGTATACCGAAACCGCGCAGCGCGCGATCCTTGATGCGGGCACCGTACAAAAGCAGCTTCTTTCGCTGTTTTCCTTTTCTTGTGAATACGGAAATTATGGGAAGTTTGAAAAGCTGCTCACCGATAACGGTGTCATGATAGATGGGGTCGATTTTACCGATAAGGTTACGCTTTCTTACGCCATTTCGACCGATTCGGTCGAGAGGATTCACGCTCTTTTAAAGGAGGCTTCAGCCGGCCAACTCGTTTATCGGTCCCTCGGCGAAGCATACCGAAATGTCGAAATTGAGCCTATTTTGAAAAAAATATAAAAAAATAAAGTATTTTTTAAGTTGTATGCGTATTTTATTGCTGTAACGAAAAAATAAGGAGGAATACGGATGAAAACCTTGCGAGAGTTGTTTTTGGAGCGGGAAAGGGAATATTTTTCAAAATATGCTTTTTTGACCGAAAATACACGCGGGCGGCTGCACCTTTGCGAGCCGAGCGATTTCAGAACCGAATTTCAGCGTGACCGCGACCGTATTCTTCATTCCAAGTCCTTTCGGCGTCTGATGCATAAGACGCAGGTCTTTTTTGCCCCTGCCGAAGAGCATTACAGAACCCGTATGACGCATACACTTGAGGTTTCGCAGATTGCTAGGATCATTGCTCGCGCGCTTTGCTTAAACGAGGATCTGACCGAGGCCGTGGCGCTCGGGCACGATCTTGGCCATACGCCCTTTGGGCACGCCGGGGAAATGGCGATGCAAAAATGCTTTTCGAGTGATTTTACCCATTACGCGCAAAGCCTGCGCGTAGTCGATCTTCTGGAGAACGACGGCAAGGGGCTGAATCTTACGGCCGAGGTGCGAGACGGCATCGTGAACCATACGGGAAAGCACATGGCCGCCACACTTGAGGGCGTTATCGTTAAGTTTGCCGACCGTATCGCGTACGTAAACCACGATATCGACGATGCGATGAGGGCGGGGATTCTTTCGCTTTCGGATATTCCGTCCGATATTACGAAAATTCTCGGTGAGAGCCATTCGGCGCGTATCAATACGTTGGTCTCCTCGGTCATAACCGCCAGTACCGATAAAGGGGAGATCGCGATGACTCCCGATATCGAAGAAGCCTTTATGCGTCTTCGCGATTATATGTACGCCAATATTTACACCAATTCGGTCGCCAAGACCGAGGACGGAAAGGCCCAGGATCTGCTTTGCCGCCTTTACGATTATTATCTGGATCGGCCCGAAGAGATGCCGCGCCTTTACTATGGGAACATAGAACGCGACGGAAAAGACCGTTGCGTGTGTGATTTCATTGCGGGAATGACAGACCGTTATGCGATCGAAACCTATCAAAGGCTCTTTATCCCAAAGCCTTGGCGAGGGGGAGACGTATGATCGAAAAAGCGTTGGTAGACGAGGTTTTATCCCGCACTGATATCGAATCGGTCATTTCTCCTTATGTTTCCTTGAAAAGGGCAGGCTCGCTTACCAAGGGACTTTGCCCGTTTCACAGCGAAAAGACCCCTTCCTTCGTCGTTTATCCGAAGGACAATAGCTTTTATTGTTTTGGATGCGGCGCAGGCGGCGATGCAATCACCTTCCTGAAAAAGATGGAGAATATGGACTTTGAGGACGCGGTGGAATCGCTGGCAAAGCGTGCGGGCATTCCCTTTGTCCGCAAAGAAGACAAAGAACAAAGCGGCCCTCGTTTTGACCGTAATCGGATGTTAGAGTTGAACCGGGAAGCGGCGCGGTATTTTCACACACACTTATTTGATAATACCCCCGCGGCCGACGAGGCGCGACGCTATCTTCTCGAAAAGCGCGGGCTTTCCATGGCCGTCGTTAAGCATTTCGGCCTCGGTTTTGCGCCATACGATCCGCGTGGGTTTGCCGAGCATTTCTTTAAGCTCGGTTATCGGGAGGACGAGCTGATTGCCGCCTTTTTACTGGGGAAGGGCGATCGGGGACTGTATCAATCCTTCCGCGACCGCGTGATGTTCCCTATTATTGATGTAGCGGGAAACGTGATTGCTTTTGGTGGGCGCATCCTTTCCTCGAACGCCTCTCCGCAAAAATACAAAAATTCCTCGGATACGCCGGTTTATAAAAAAAGCAAGAATTTGTACGCACTAAATTTCGCGCGGCAAAGTTGTGCCGAGGAGTTGATTCTTTGCGAGGGGTATATGGATACCATTGCCATGCACGCCGCGGGGGTCACCAATGCCGTTGCCACACTTGGAACCGCCATTACGCCCGAGCAAGCAAGGCTTATCAGCCATTATACGAAACGCGTTATTCTTTCCTACGATAGCGATGAAGCGGGGCAGAGGGCTACCGCCCGCGCCATTTCGCTTTTGGAGCAGGTGGGGCTTACGGTTTCGGTTCTCCGAATGGAGGGAGCCAAGGACCCCGACGAATACATCGGGAAGTTTGGCGTTGAAGCTTTTAGGCAACTGATAAAAGGAAGCCAGACTAAGTTTGAATTTAACCTTGGCAAGGTGCTTTCTAAGCATAATCTTTTGGTTCCGCAAGAGAAAATAGCCGCTTGTGCAGAGCTTGTTTCTGTGATTTCTGAGGTTTATTCTTCGGCAGAAAGAGAAATCTACATAGTTGAGGTTGCAAAGCGTTTAGGGCTGGATGCCGCCAATATTAAAAACGATGTAGCGAGAAAAATCGCGCGAAACAACCGTGAAAAAAGCCGCGCGCAGACCGATGCGCTACGCCAGACGGCGGCGGGATACGGCGATCGAATCAATCCCGACCGTATTAAAAATCCGCACATTGCCAATTGTGAAAACAGCGTGCTTTCGCTGATGCTTTCCTATCCCGAGCACCGAAAGGTTGCCTTCCTTCCACCGCTTTCTTTGACCGAAGAGGATTTCTTTACCGCTTTCGGAAAGCGGGTCTTTGCGTATCTGCGCGATTCTTGTCAAGGGCCAACCTTAGATAACGCCGCGATGAATGAGCGCTTTAGTGATGATGAGGTAGGACGTATTACCGAGATCCGTATCTCCCGTATGGATCTTACCGATAACGGCGACGCCGTTTTCCGTGAAAGCGTAGAAGCCTTACGGCGCGCGCTTTCCGAGCACCGTTTCACCAAGGAAAGCACGTCGCTTTCCGATCTTGATTCCATGATACGCGCAATGCGCGAAAAGAAGTAAACATTAGAGGTATTGTATGAACATTGATGAAAGAAACAACACGCTTGGTGATCTGATCGACCAGAGTGAGGATGACATCCGCCTTTCCGAAGGGGGGCTTATGAGCACCCTTGAGGATCTCGATTACAGCATCGATGAATCCTATAAAATCATGGAGGCCAACGATATCGGCAAAGCCTATCCCAGCGACGATCAGCTACAGCAGATCGAGCAGGATGTCGATTATTTTGAAAAGCATGAGAAGATCGAGACCTTTTTGGTAGATGAGGGGTATTCAACCGACGACCCCGTACAGATGTATTTTAAGGAGATCGGTAAGATTCCGCGCCTCAGTGCCGAAAGAGAGATTGAGCTTGCCGAGTTGATCGAGCAGGGCAGCAAAAAAGCAAAGGACGAGTTGGTGGAAGCCAACCTTCGTTTGGTCGTTAATATCGCAAGACGCCATCTTCGCAAAGGTATGTCATTTCTGGATCTTATCCAGGAGGGAAATCTCGGATTGATGAAGGCGGCTGAGAAGTTTGACTACCGAAAGGGCTATAAGTTTTCGACCTACGCAACCTGGTGGATCCGTCAGGCCATTACACGCGCGATCGCCGATCAGGCCCGAACCATTCGTATCCCCGTGCATATGGTTGAAACCATTCATAAGGTGTCCCGTGCATCGCATCAGCTTCTTCAAACGCTGGGAAGAGAGCCTACGACCGATGAGATCGCTGAGGTTCTCGGTATGTCGGGCGAGCGTGTCCGCGAGATCTTAAAGATCGCGCAGGATCCCGTTTCGCTTGAGACCCCTATCGGTGAAGAGGAGGATAGCCGCCTTGGTGATTTTGTGGAGGACAACGATTCTCCCGCTCCTTCGGAGACCGCTTCCTTCGCGCTTTTGCGTGAACAGCTTTATAGCGTTTTACATACGCTTACCCCGCGGGAAGAGGAGGTTCTGAAGCTTCGCTACGGTCTTGAGGATGGGCGTCCCCGTACGCTTGAGGAGGTAGGGCTTCGCTTTGACATCACGCGTGAGCGTATCCGTCAGATTGAGGCAAAGGCCTTGCGCAAGCTTCGTCACCCCAGCCGATCCAAAGCCTTGCGCGATTATCTTGATACTTGATTTTAAGGACGTGATCCTATGAACGAAGAGATCAATGTGAACGATTTTTTAAATCATTCGGCAGAAGGACAGGGGCTTTCGGACAGTGGGCTTATGAGTGCACTCAGTGATATTGACGACGATATGACCCATGTTTTTTCGGATGAGGAACCCGAACGTATATCGGGGGAGCCTTCATTCTTAGAGCTTTCCAATGCCGAAGCCGACACTGAAACCATTGATACGCTTCTTGGATCCGATTATTTTCCTGTCGATGATCCTGTTAGAATGTATTTGAAGGATATCGGTAAGATTCCGCTTCTTTCATCGGAACGGGAATTGCAACTTGCCGCCTTGGCGGCGGATGGTGACAAGAACGCAAAGGATGAGCTGGTAAGGGCAAATTTGCGTCTAGTAGTCAGTATTGCCAAAAGACACATTGGTAAAGGTATGTTTCTTCTGGATCTGATCCAGGAAGGGAACCTTGGTCTTATGCGTGCCGTTGAAAAGTTTGATTATACGAAGGGCTATAAGTTTTCGACCTACGCTACTTGGTGGATCCGCCAAGCCATTTCTCGGGCTATTGCTGATCAGGCAAGAACCATCCGTATTCCCGTTCATATGGTTGAAATCATACATAAAGTTTCTCGCGTCACAAGGCAGCTTCTTCAAGAACTTGGGAGGGAGCCCTCTTGCGAGGAGATAGCGCTTCGGCTGCAAACGACCCCCGAAAGGGTGAGAGAGATCTTAAAGATTGCACAAGATCCGGTTTCCTTGGAAACACCGGTCGGGGAAGAGGATGACAGCCATCTGGGGGATTTTGTAGAGGATACCAATACGCCAAGTCCTGCCGAAACTGCTTCCTATTCGCTTTTAAAAGACCAGCTGGAGGCTGTGCTTTTGACGCTTTCTCAAAGGGAGGCGGAGGTTCTTCGTTTGCGTTACGGCCTTTACAACGGAAGAGCACTGACCTTAGAGGAGGTAGGAAAACGTTTTAATATAACGAGAGAGCGTATCCGCCAAATTGAAGCCAAGGCGCTTAGAAAATTACGCTATCCTTTGAGAAGCAAACAGCTTCGTGATTATTTAGAGCTGTAAGTTAACAGTCAAAATCTACAATATTTTCAATCATTGCTTGGTTATTTCGCTACTTTTGTCGCTTTTGCAGTTTCTTTGAGAAAATCAACTTGACTTTGCTGTAAAAATCATATATAATTGATAAGAGAATTTCCCTTATACCATTAGGAGGTTGCCATGAAAAAGAGAGTCTTGGCTCTGCTGCTTTGTGCAGTAATCGTTTTTCCCCTTATTTTAACGTCATGTGGCGGTACGGAAGATCCCACCGATACCACCGAGAAGGAAGAAGAGGTATATTTGCCTCCCGTTTCCTTGAATTTCTATATAATTACCGATGACCGCACGACCGATACGGCTAAAGAGCAGATGCAAGAGGCTTTCAATCTTGTATGCAAGGAAAACGATTATAAGACCGAGGTTCATTTCGTTTTTTGCACGGCCGAAGAATATGAGGAAACGGTATACGCAAAGCTGGAGGCCTGCGAGAATTCTACCGCTCCGTCTCCTACCGATAAATATCAAAATACGGTAGACAATCCTAACATTCAATATAATGAGCTTGGGCTTCCCGTTGATGTCTATCCCGAGATTTACGAGAATCAGATGGATATTCTCTTGATCACCAGCCGTGAAATGCACGATAAGCTGAAAAAAGACGGGCAGATCCTGGATCTCTCGGCTTCACTTGCCGATACCAACAAGGCCATCAACTCACACATCAACAGCAACCTTCTAAACGGAAGCCGCGTGGATGGAAGCCTGTACGGTATCCCCAATAACGTTTTGATCGGCAACTACAAATACATCATTGTCAATAAAAAGCTTGTTGATATGGTGTATATGGATCAATCAAACTTTCTCCGTTTGGATAACGAACGCGAACTCTTTGATTATAATGTAGCGTACACCTTTGCAAAGAATCTCCTTTCTGACAAAGAGACTATTCTTCACAACATTAATGAATCAATTGCTGACCCGGCTGAGAAATACACCGATCTGTATCCAATGACGAACAATTTCAAGGATTTTGAATATCCTACGGTTGCTCTTTATGATTACAACGGGGTTAAGACCGTCTTCGGCACTACTTATACTTACTACAACACCTTTGGAAGTAGCGTAAAGCTTACTAATGTTCTCTCTCTTGACGCGGGTAACGATTTCCGCAGCTTCCTTTCCTTAAAGATCGCAGCCAAGAGCGAGGGCTTTTATCCCTCCTCGGGTACTATCGGACAGAATGTCCTTTATGGGATCGACGTGATCGAAGCCTCTTATGCCGACGCTAAGCTGTACGAGAAGGATTACTACCTGTATCAGGTTGACAGTCCCCGTCTTGGAGATGACGATCCTTTCAAGGCGATGTTTGCTGTTTCTAAGCACACGGTTTCGCTTGAGCGCTCGATGACGATCATTGAGGATCTACTGTGTAACGAAGAGGCGACGCTTCGCAATATTCTGCAGTATGGCGCGCCCAATCAGCATTTCCTGCTGAACGAGGGAGATGTGCTTACGGTAAATCGCACGAGAAATTGCGATTATTTCATGAACTATAACTACACCGGGAATGTCGCTACACTTTATCCTTGCCTTGATGATGGGATGACTACCTCCTTTAAGGAGTATTTCCGTCAGCAAAACGAAAACGCGACGCGTAACCCGATTTACGGCCTTACCAGCGATTATCTGTGGGAAAAAGCACGTGAAGGCATGATCTCTGCGGCCTTAAGTAAAAATATGGTCACCGCAATCTCAAGCGATATCATCGCTTTGACTATAAATGATTGCCCGAATATGCTGGAAACCCTTATAGACAACGGAGATATCAATAGTAGTGATGATAACGTAACGAAGCTGCAAAAGCTGACATCTAATTTGATTGCCGGGCTTCCCAAATCGGCTTCCGAATCCTTCTACAAGGAATATTGGATCAACATTCTTTGTGACGTTCATCCGACTGTTCCTGTAATTCCCGATAAGCTTGAAGAATTTGAGCAGCGCCAGGCTTCGGATGAGTATCAGGCTAAAAAGAGGGAGATTACCTCAAAGGTGAACATGGAGTCCGTTGCGTTGCGCTTTGAGGCTACCGATCTTTGTGATCTGTTTATTTCACAGACGGTAGAGATTTCTTCCTATTACATGAACCTTGCAGACAATGCAAAAGACCGTGAAGAATTTGAAGCGATTTGCAACGAATTGAACAACGTTTGCACGAATCCAGCCAATGATAAATACCAATTTTTTAACGGTACCAGCGAAGAAAATCCTTACGGTATGCTTGTTGAAAGAATTTCAGGAGAACCTTGCCCCTCTACGTTGGCAGGCATTTTCTACCTGTGGTGGTTTAATAAGTAAAAACAAGGGCGAATTGCATGCAATTCGCCCTTACTTCTATTATAAAAAATAAAAAAACGACAAGTTAAAGCTTGTCGTTTTTTTGGCGCGCCTGATAGGATTCGAACCTATGACCTACCGGTTCGTAGCCGGGCACTCTATCCACTGAGCTACAGGCGCATATTGGAGCGGGTGATGGGAATCGAACCCACACGACCAGCTTGGAAGGCTGGGATTCTACCATTGAACTACACCCGCACATCCGCGCGCCTTATTATAGTAACACAAAAGAAAGACTTTGTCAAGAGATAGAACGAAATTTCTTTTAAAAAAATCGGTTTTTTTCTTGATATAGCTTAGTTTCTGTGTTAAAATGAAGTCAAGAAACAACCTATGTATGAAAAGGAAGAAAAAAATGAACAAAAAACCTCTTTTCGGACCCGGCGGAAATAGCGTGGCTTTTGCTGCGGCGGGGCATAAATCCACCGTGGAAGCCCCAGCTTGGTTAGCAAAGATCGGGCTTGACGCTTACGAATACGAGGCAGGAAACGGTTTAACCGCGGGTGAAGCAACACTCGCGAAAATCGGAGATGAGGCAAAAAAGCACGGAATTGCCATGTCCTTCCATACGCCGTATTTTATCTCTCTTTCGGGTGTTGAGCTTGAAAAAAGATTAAAGAGCATCGATTATATCGAAACCTCGCTGCGCGCCGCCGAATTGTTGGGCGCCGGTACGATCGTCGTGCATACGGGTAGCGCCGCCAAGATCACAAGGGAAGAGGCTATGAAGCTCTGTGCCGATACCCTGTATAAGGCGCTGGATGTCTTGCCCGATAACGGGGTAAAGATCGGCCTTGAAACAATGGGGAAGGTCAATCAGCTTGGAACCTTGGATGAGGTCATTACCCTGTGCGGTCTTTCCCCCCGCCTTGCCCCCGTCGTTGATTTTGGGCATTTGAACGCTCGCGAATGTGGAAAGGGCGGCTTTAAGAGTAAGGACGATTATATGCGCGTTTTCGATCAGATCGCCTGCCATCTTGGTGACGGATACGCCATGAATCTGCATTGTCATTTTTCCAAGATCGAATATACGGGCGCCGGGGAGAAAAAGCACCTCACCTTTGAAGACGAGGTTTTTGGCCCCGCGTATGAGCCCTTAATGGAAGCGATCGCCGCGCTGCGCGTCAATCCTACGATCATTTGTGAATCGGCAGGCACGATGTCGGACGATGCGCTTTCGATGAAGCGTTATTATCAAAGCATTACGGAGGGCGTATGAACCATATAAAACCGTTGCAGGCGCTCCTTGACGGGATCGGGGCAGAGGCGTTGCTGCTTTCCTCGTGGCAAAGCTGCTTTTACGCCGTTCCTTATACCTTTGAAGATGGATACGTGCTTATTTTGGCAGACAAGGCGTATCTCGTAACCGATTTTCGCTATCTCGAAGAGGCGACGGCTGCGGTCGGTGATTATATTTCGGTCGTTGCGCCTTCCTCGATGAAGGAATTTATTGCCGATACGTTAAAGGATGCGGGGGTCAGCCGACTTGGATACGAGGACCGCATGATGTCCTGCTTTGACCAAGCCGCCTTCTTTCGGGGGCTTTCAGTTAAGCCGATCCCGATCGGAGGGGCGATCGAAGCGTTGCGCGCGATCAAGGATCAAGACGAGATCGAATGTATAAAAAAAGCGCAGGAGATAACCGACCTGGCGTATTCTTATATTCTTAAAACGTTGACCCCCAATATGACCGAGATCGAGGTCGCCTTAGAGCTTGAGTTCTTTATGCGAAAAAACGGCGCTACGGTCGCTTCCTTCCCGATCGTAGCCGTATCCGGTGCGGCCAGCGCCTTACCGCACGGCTCATGCCGTAACAAGCGTCTGGAAAAAGGGTTTTTAACCATGGACTTTGGCGCGGTTTGCGGCGGGTACTGTTCGGATATGACGCGCACCGTCGTTATCGGCAGGGCGAGTGAAGAAGAGAAAAGGATCTATCAAACCGTTCTTTCTGCCCAACTCGCGGGGCTTTCCGCTATAAAAGGCGGAGCTTCGTGTAAAGAGGTAGACGGCATGGCGCGCCGCTTGATCGACGAAGCGGGATACCGCGGATGCTTCGGCCACGGCTTTGGGCATGGGGTCGGTCTTGATATTCACGAAAGCCCGCGCGTTTCCCCCCGTTCAGATGAGATCCTTTTGCCGGGACACATCATTACCGCCGAGCCGGGGATCTATAAATGCGGCGATTGCGGTTGCCGTATCGAGGATATGGGGTGCGTTACAGACGGCGGATTTATGAACTTTACCGCTTCAACTAAGGAACTGATAGAAATTTTTTAATTTTTTCTTGTTTTTCTATTGCAAAAATATCCAAAATAAGGTACAATAATACTGTATATAAACCGTGTAAACGGTCGGAGGAGCCATTGCACCAGCGGAACGATGGGCCAACTCTTTCAACAATAATGCATACCGCTGAGAGATAGGTGTAAAATGGAAGTTGTAATTGCAGGCGATTTTAGAAACGGCGTTACCTTTGAAATGGAAGGTAAGGTAGTCCAGGTTATCGAATTCCAGCACGTTAAGCCCGGTAAGGGCGCGGCCTTCGTTCGTACCAAGCTGAAGGACGTTATCAACGGTGCCGTTATCGAAAAGACCTTTAACCCCACCGATAAGTTTGAGGGCGCATACATCGAGCGTAAGGATATGGAATATCTTTACAACGACGGCGATCTTTATTACTTTATGGATCCAGAGACCTATGAGCAGATGCCTCTTAACTCTGAAAAACTTGGAGACAACTTCAAGTTCGTTAAAGAAAATACCACTTGTAAGATCGTTTCCTATAAGGGCAACGTTTTCAGCGTTGAACCCCCCGTATTCGTTACCCTTGAGGTTTCGGATACCGAGCCCGGTGTTCGCGGTGATACCGCTACCAACGTAACCAAGGCCGCCACCCTTGAAACCGGCGCTGTCGTTCGCGTTCCGATCTTTATCAACACCGGCGATCTGATCCGTATCGATACCCGTGTTGGCGAATATCTTGAAAGAGCGTAAGATTTCTTAAAACCCTTTTCCCTATAATAAAAGAAAGGAAGTTTTTGAAATGGATATTTGTGAAAAAGCCGCCTACCTCAAAGGTCTTTACGAAGGCTTTGGGCTGGGAACCGCAACGCCCGAGGGCAAGCTTCTTTCTGAGTTGATCAGCCTTGTTTCCGAAATGAGCGAGACCATCAATAACCTTGAGGTCGAGTGCAAAGAGCTTCGTGATTATTGCGAAGAGCTGGATGAGGATCTTGGCGATCTTGAAGAGCTTCTTTATGAAGAAGAGCCGGAAGAGGACGATGAATACGAGGATGACGAGGAATTCGAGGCAGACGAGTACTATGAGGTCACTTGTCCTGCTTGCGGGGAGATCGTTTGCTTTAACGAAGACGTCGACCCTTCCGATCTTATGTGTCCTGCCTGTGGTGAAAAATTCGATGCTACCTGCGACCCCGATAACTGCGAGGCCTGTGGGAAGGATTGCGCCAACAAAGAATAATTGTGGGCTTTTTATAAGCTTAAAGGAAAAAGAGTTGTACCGTAAGTACAACTCTTTTTTTGTTTTTATTCAACGTTTTGACGTAGGATCTCGTAGCCGAAAATGGTGGCGGCTGAGGCGGCCGAAAGTGCAGCGTTGAAAGGACGTCCGTACGGAATTTTTACCGTAAAATCGATCTCTTGGGCAAGGATACCCGAAATTCCGCGTTTTTCACCACCGATTACCAAAAAGATCGGCTTTTTTAAATCGGCATTCGGCAAGGAAACAGACGTATTTGCATCGGCGGCAACGATCTTATATCCTTTTTCTCGAAAATAAGAGGCGGCAAACAAGGGGGCAGCAGAGAAGAGGGAAAGCTCTTCCGAGGCCCCGGCCGAGGCGCGCGCTACAACACCGGCGGCGCTCATCCAGTTCCTCTTCGGGAGAATGATCCCATCTGCGCCGCACGCATACAAAGAGCGAAGGGCGTATCCGAAGTTATAGGGATCCTCGATCCCCTCGATCATACAGTAAAAGCCGTTTTTGGGGGGATCTGTAAGCATAGAAAGGTCAGGAATATCCCGTTCGGTGCAAACGGCCACGATCCCGCCGTGTGTGTTGCCGGTCGTTATGCGGTTGATCTCTTCCTCGGAAACGGGGAGAACGGGGAAGCCGTAATCATTCCCGCGGTGGCCAAGATATGCGACTTCTTTCCCGATTTTTTTGATTCGCTCTTCGGCGTAAAGGATCTTTACGATCCTTCGGTTATTGGTGGGCGAGCCTGCCGCCATAGCGGCAAGAATGGCGCGGATAGAGGTCATTCCCTCAAAAATGGGAGAAGATGAAAAATTTTCGACTTCTTTATGCATGACAAAAGATTGCCTTTCATAGGATATAATAACGGAAATTCCGTAGGGAGGCAGAAAGATATGCTATATCGCGAACAAAGGGAACGCTGTGAGGTGCTGGCGGAATATTTGATCGAAAACAAGGCTACGGTGCGAAGTGCAGCCAGACACTTCAATATCAGTAAAAGCACAGTACATAAGGATATTACGATGCATTTGCCCGTGGTAAACCCGATTTTATATCAGATGGCAAAGAAAATACTTGACGTGAATAAATCGGAAAGGCATCTACGAGGCGGAGAGGCCACGCGTATAAAATATTTGCAGAGAAAAAAGGAGACTTAACGCCCTTGAAAAAGAAGCTGCGTTCTTTCAGAAAGGGCCACAAGCGTCCGCTTACAGATCCCATCTGAAATATAATCGGGAAAGAGAAGGGGCGGGCGACCTCTTGCGTTATGACCGTTTGAGCCGAGAAAGATCTCTTTTCCTTCTTGCAGCTTGCAAAAAAGAAGAAAAGCCAGGTGACGGTCCTCCAACGCTCTCGCGCTGACGGCAAAGAGGGAAGAGGGGAGTGAAAGCAATCGGTCAAACTCCTTTTCGCCGCAAAAGAGGTGATGCCTTTCGATATGGCATATAAGAGGGCGAAGCTTTCTCTTTTGAATGATCGTTGCAAGCTCCTTCATTGTTTCGGGGGTGATATGATCCGAAATAGGGAGCGATAAAGGCAAAATATTCGTCTTTGGGATACACAAAGAGGGAAGCAAAGGAAGGGAGGAGACACCTTGGGACAAAAAGACTTCTGCCGAAAGATAAAACGCGAAATGATGCGCTTTTTTACCTAAAACCTCGCGCATTTTGGCATAGGACAAGCGTCTTTTTATAAGAAAATCTTCGATTTCTTCTTTGTCCGGATCAAAATGCGGGGTAAGAACTGCCGCACGAACGCCCTCTTCGTAAAGAAGGTCAAACATACGCTCTGATTCCCATGGGCGCGCCGGTCCGTTATCTATCCCGGGAAGCAGATGAAGATGTATATCGGTAAACATACGGTCATTCCTCGTAAAATTCTTCTTTTATAATCATAACAAAAAAATGGGGTAAATGCAAGGGAAGCGTTTGATTTTTTTGGATTTCCTGTATCGGCGTATGGCAAACCCTTGCAGAACGCCCCTAAAACCCTTTATAATAGTGCCCGGGTGCTTCACCCATAAAATTATACAAAATCAAAATTTTGTATAATTTAGGGAAGCGAAAAGAGGGTGAAAGGCTATTTTGGGGCTTGTTTTTCGATAATTTTTAATAAACAAAAAATTTTATCTTTTTCGTATTTTCTTTTTTCGAAAACTATGGTATAATGAATACAACAAAGGCATTGCCAAATATACGGAGGAAAATTCTTATGAAATTAAAACTGCGCTCTCTGACCAACACGAACAAAGGAAAGCTTTTGGGCCTTGCTTCTGCGGTCGCTACCGAATACGCCATTCAACACGCTGCTGACGTGATCCCCCCGGCTTATCCTTGCGATAACGAGCGTCTCGTCGTTATTTTCTTTACGGCCGGCAATAGCTATCAGCAGGCTTTCGAGATCTTCTGTAAGAATCTGAAAAAGGATAATGCTCAGCACGTTGCGCTTGTGGTCGACGGTACGCCCGAAAAGGCTGCTCCTGTTATTGAGTGGATCCGCAACGCCGGATGCCATTTCCACGAAAACGTTCTCTACGTCAATGGCGGTCTTCCCTTCAAGTTTATGAAAAAGTATACCGAGGACGAAAAGAAGCAGGTATTCGATTGGGTCGACGCTACGATCGAGGCCATTAAAAAGGCTTGATCGTTTTAAGAATAAAAAAGAAGCTGTCAAAGACAGCTTCTTTTTTTTATTTTACCATAAACTCGTTGTAAATGGCTTGAATGGCGGTTTGATAATCTTCTTCTTCGATACCGATGATGATATTCAGCTCGCTGGATCCTTGGTCGATCATACGGATGTTGACAGAGGCTTTTGCAAGCGAAGAAAAGATGCGGGCGGCGGTACCCTTAGAGCGTACCATACCGCGCCCGACGACGGCGATCAAGGCGATCCCATCAAGCACCGTGACAACGTCAGGATTCGTCGCGCGACAGATTTCTTCTACCAGCTTTTCCTTTTTGCCCGCAATATCGGCAGTCTTAACGATGACGCACATCGTATCGATGCCCGAAGGCAGATGCTCAAAGCTGATATTTTGATTTTCCAAAACTTCAAGAACGCGGCGGCCGAAGCCGAGCTCGGCGTTCATCATATCCTTTTCGACCGAAATGATCGAAAAGCCGACCTTCCCCGCGATACCGGTCAAAATACTGTCGTTCGTTTCGGCGGGGGCCGTGGGGACGATCAACGTGCCCTTTGCGGCGGGATCGTTGGTATTTTTGATGTTAATGGGAATACCGGCGGCACGAACCGGGAAAACGGCATCCTCGTGAAGAACAGTAGCACCCATATAGGAAAGCTCACGCAGCTCCTTATAGGTAATGATGTCGATCGGCATTGGATCGTCGACCACACGCGGGTCAACCATCATAAAGCCTGATACATCGGTAAAGTTTTCATAAAGATCGGCCATCGTTGCCCTTGCCACGATCGCGCCTGTGATATCCGAGCCGCCTCTGGAAAAGGTTTTGACCTTCCCGTTTGGCAAAACGCCGTAAAAGCCGGGGATGACCGCCTTTTCGTGCTTCTTGAGGCATTCTGCCATCACCGTATTGGTCTTTTCCGAATCAAGCGTGCCGTCCTCATTAAAGAAGATAACATCTGCAGCGTCAACAAAATCAAAGCCTAGGTACGCGGCCAGAACGATTCCGTTGAGATACTCGCCGCGGCTGGCCGTATAATCACGGTTTCCTGCCAGTTTTACGTATGCCTCAATCTCCTTAAACTCATCTTCAAGCGAAACCGAAAGACTAAGATCGTTGATAATATCGTAATAGCGAGTCTTGATCTTCGAAAGGATAGAAAGAAAGTCGTGTCCCTTCTGGGCTGCATCGTAGCAGGCGTATAAAAGGTCAGTTACCTTTTCATCCTCTTTATAGCGCTTTCCGGGCGCAGACGGTATGACATAGCGCCTTGTTTTTTCTGCGGTTACGATATTTTTAACTCGGCTAAAATGCTCTGCGTCCGCCAGAGAGCTTCCGCCGAATTTTAAAACTTTAAGTGTCACTTTCTGTCTCCTTCTTGGTTTCCATAATATTAATATTATATGTTTTATTTCGGTGTCTGTCAAGGGATTTTCACTAAAATTCGATAAAATCTGTATTTCGTAAACGCTCGGTTTTGAACAGGGATCTTTTCCCTGCTTTCGTTTTGAAAGATGAGGCTTCTTTGGGAAATATCTTCCTTATGCGCCTTGGAGGGTGCGGGTGATCGTCGGTAGGTCGTGCCGCCTCGTCGTGTATAAAAGGTGTTGATTTATATTGAAGCAGACCCGTAAAAACCTTGCAGTGGTGAAACAAAATGTCCTAAATGCCTTCAAAAAAATCCGTGAAACGAGGCGCTTGATAAAAATTATAGTTGTGAAGAGCAAAATACATGAAGCAAAAGAAACGCTTGGGGTCCCCTTATGTTACATAAAGAGATCTTCGCCTTTGGCAAAGATTCTACGGCTTGCCGACGATCAGCAAGCTATCGTCGCTCTACGCCGGGAATGCGAACTCTTGTCTATGCCGAGGGCATAGACAGAGCTCTCACAGTCAACTTCTCCGCCAAAACAAAGGGTACCCCGTTTGGGTACCCTTTGTTTTGGCGGAGAAGAAGAGATTCGAACTCTTGAACCGCTTTTAACGGTTACACGATTTCCAGTCGTGCGCCCTCGACCAACTAGGCGACTTCTCCGTATTCAATTTTGTCAATCACATGACCTTATGTAGTATATCACATCGTATTTAAAAATGCAAGCCTTTTTTTAAAAAAAGAAACGGAGAAGTTGTGCTTCCCCGCTTCTTTGATTAATTTAGCGTTGCTTTCCGCAGCCGCAACCGCCCACAGATCCGTTGCGCCCTTCATTTCCAAGCTCTTGGAGCGAAGGTGGGCAAAATTCGGATACGGGGAAGGCCATTTTGCGGAAAAGACTGCACGGATCGTCCTCTTCGGTGGCGATGCATTCCTTGTCCGGTACGCAATAGTCGGCGGCGGTGATAAGGTATTGGGCGGGCCGCTCGATGCGAATGACAGAAAAGATACCGAGTGTGACGTATAAGGTGTTTTGAGAATCATCGTCTACCAAAGAGCCGCAGACCGACGAAGAGATGCTACTGGGAATATCAGCGGCGCAGCAGCAGCAATAGCCGCAGCAGCAACCGGGCTCTACCACCTTGGCAGAAAGAAGAACAGGGTCTACGACCTCGACGACGCCAACGGGAACGTTGCTGGAACGGTTATCGAAATTTCCAAGGTCGCAGGGGCCGACGTCGGGGCTGCTACGATAGATCGAAACGTTGCCGACGCTTCCGTAGAGAATGACGCGTTTTTCAACGACTGCAACGCCCTCAAATTCTTGGTTACGGCCGATGCCGATGCAGGCCTCAAGCGTTACCTTGATATAGAAACGAACGGTGACCTGATAAAAGCCGCGGTTGAACTGTACCGGCTCGACACCCACGTAGGTCCAAAGGATCGAAGCGTTTTTCGTACGGACAGAGGTCGTACGCCCAATAATCTCTTGGCCAAAGCTGCCAAGATAAACACGTACGTCCTCGTAGCAATCCCGATCGCGGCAGGAATCCAACACACGGAAGGTATCGATACAGACGGTTTCCCTATCCGCGGAAGAGCCGCAAGGGATGGGCGAACCTCTATTATCAGACATTTGGTTATCCCCCTATAAAAAAATTACCGAGGCAAAGAGCGCCTCGATAATAGGGTATGCGAAAACATGAAACCTTGACTTATAGGAAAAAGAAAAGCCCCCAAAAGGGGGCTGATTTTTAGCAGAATTGTTTAAGCGATTCCGGCAGCTCTTCTACCGCCATCGAAATGGTTGCGGTGAAGTTCATCTCGTGTTTTTTTACCAGCGCATCTACCTTATTGATGAAGGTTTCAAGCGCCTCGGCCGAGCCGCAAATACGCAGCGTGGAATCAAGATAAATATCGGTGATATCAAAATTGCTGGCGATAACGCCCGCGACGAAGCCATACAATGCTTCGGCATCGGCAACCTTATAAGAATCGGTATCAACAAGGCGAGCCTTGTGAGTAATATCTTTATCAAGCGTCATACCCTTTTCGATGCAAATGACGCATCCTTTTGAGTTAACGGCGGCCGCGTTCACCCGTTCGATGAGAGCCTTCGTTTTTCCGCTACCTTTTTTTCCAACGATGAGTTTAACCATACAAACATCCTCCTAAAAGTATTAGGGTATCTCTACCTTAATGATACACTATTTTCGGTTAAATTGCAAGAGTGTTTTATCAGTTTTTTACTTAAATTTCCAGTTTTGCCGCCAGTTTTTCACGCTCGGCCTCATATCCGGGCTTTCCAAGCAGAGCGAACATATTCTTTTTGTAGGCTTCGACCCCCGGTTGGTCAAAGGGATTGACACCCAAAAGGTATCCCGAGATCGCGCAAGCCGCTTCAAAGAAGTAGATCAGCTCGCCAAGCGAGTAGGCACTTCGGTCGGGAATATTAATAACAATATTGGGTACGCCGCCGTCACAATGCGCCAAAAGCGTACCGAGCATCGCTTTTTTGTTGACAAAATCCAGCGTTTTTCCCGAAAGGAAGTTAAGACTGTCGATATTGGCTTCGTCGTTGGGGATGGTGAAGCTTGCACCGCAATCTTCAATATTGAGAACCGTTTCAAAAAGCGTACGCTGTCCTTGTTGGATATATTGCCCCAGCGAATGAAGATCGGTGGAAAAGATCACCGAATCAGGCAGAATACCTTTGTTGTCCTTCCCTTCACTTTCGCCGTAAAGCTGCTTCCACCATTCGTTAAAAAGGAGCGCGTAGGGCTCGTAGCCTACGAGGATCTCGACGTTCTTTCCCTTGCGGTAAAGCGCGTTGCGGATCGCAGCGTATCGCATGGCTGGATTTTCCTCCATGCTTTCGCTAAGGCAAAGCAAACGGGCGTCGGCCGCCCCCTTCATAAGGGAAACGATATCGATCCCCGCGACCGCGATTGGCAAAAGGCCGACGGCCGTCAGAACCGAATAGCGTCCGCCAACGTCGTCGGGAATCACAAAGGTTTCAAAGCCGCTTTGATCGGCAAAGCTTTTCAGCGTCCCCCGCGCTTTATCGGTTGTAACGAAGATGCGCTCTTTCGCTTCCTCTTCTCCGTATTTTTTATACATAAGATCACGGAATACGCGGAAAGCGACCGCCGTTTCGGTCGTGGTGCCGGATTTGCTGATAACGTTTAGGCAAATATCCTTTCCCTCACAAAGCGTAAGAAGCTCGCAAAGGGCGGTCGTGCTGATGTTGTTTCCCGAAAAATAAACGTCGGGCGTATCTTTGGGAAGGACATTGTAAAGCGGCGATTTTATGAATTCGATCACCGCCCTTGCCCCAAGGTAAGAGCCACCGATACCGAGAACGATGAGTACGTCGCAACTCCCCTTTATCTTTTCGGCGGCAGCCTTGATACGCGCAAATTCCTCTTTATCGTAATCAACGGGCAGATCGACCCATCCTAAAAAATCAGAACCGGCTCCGTTTTTGTTTTTAACCTTTTTTATAGCGGAAACAGCATCGGCCTCCAAATATGAAAGCTCGTGCGTGCCGAGAAATCCTTTTAAAAATCGTTGTTCGATGGAAATCGCCATTTTCTTGCTCCTTTTCGTTTCTTTATTTATATTATATACCGCATTAAGGGAACTTTCAAGGGAAAAGGGTTAATTTACAATGATGCCTGTAAAAAATCCCTTCAAAAGCTTTTTGTAGATATCCCAATATGAAATTTTCTCAACTCCCTCGGCGGCAAAAACGTCTGCTTTCCCTAAAGTCTTACCGTTTAGGCGATATTCTACGCATCCGACCGTATCACCCAGAGAAATTGGTGCCGCGGCGTAAGGTGGTAAAGTGGTTACCTCCTCAATCCTCTTCTCTTCCCCTTTTTTAAGTAAGACAGAGAAACCCTTCTTTTTTACGGTGAGCGAATCTGTAAGACCACCCTTTACCGTAAGCGTACCCAGATCTCTTTCGGGGGATTCGTATAGCGTATAGTTTGCAAAGCCGTAGTCCAAAAGCTTTTTCGCCTCTGCGTTTCGTACGTCACGGGTGGGAGCGCCCATGATGACCGCGATCAGATGCAAATTGTCACGCTTAGCGGTGGCGCTGATGCAAAAAAGAGCTTTGGAGGTAGAGCCGGTTTTAAGCCCCGTAGCCCCGGGATAAAAGCGAACAAGACGGTTGGTGTTGGAAAGCGTAAAGGCGCCGTTGCGGACGGTATCCATCCAAATGGTGGTATACGCAAGGATCTTTTCGTGCTTGATCAGCTCGCGCGACATAATGGCGATATCACGCGCGCTGCAAAGATGCTTTTCGGTGGTATCATCAAGGCCGTTGGTGTTTTCAAAATGGGCGGTGCTCATCCCGAGCTCCTTGGCTCTTTCGTTCATCTTGGCGACGAAGGCCTCCTCGCTTCCGCATAGATGCTCGGCAAGCGCGCAGGCTGCGTCGTTGGCGCTGCTTATGACTACGCACTTAATCATATCCTCGACCGACATCTGCTCTCCCACCTCCAAAAAGACTTGAGAGCCACCCATAGAGGCTGCCTTTTCGCTGGTGGTAACCATATCATTAAGGGCAATGCGTCCGTCGTCAATTGCTTCCATAACCAGTAAAAGCGTCATAATTTTTGTGACCGAAGCAGGGGGTAAAGCCTCGTCCGCATTCTGCTCAAACAGTACGGTTCCGGTGGTAGCATCCATTAAAATAGCGGATTTTGCATCTAATTTGAGAGGATATTCCTCGGCAGAAGATTTTAGGGGCATAAAAGCACCCACCGAAAGTAACAAGGCGATAAGTACAAGGGATACGATCTTTTTCATACGGGTTCTCCTTTTGATAATCATATTTTATCTTATGAATATCGAAAGGGAAAAATGTATAGTGAATAAAACTGTGAAGAAAGCGTAAAATCGCATAGCCGTCTTGCAATTTTTAGGGGAATATGGTATACTACATAATGAACATTCGGAGGATAAATATGAACGGTTTTCATGATAACGGGCTTCCCGAGGGACCCGAAAAGAAAAAGCGCTTTCGTCTTTTCGATTCACAGCGTGAAGGAAAGGGCGTAAGCAAAGAGGACGCCAAGATCACGCCCGATCTTCGCGGCTTTTTCCGTAGCTTTGGGCGCAACTTTACCAAGCTTCTTTCGGTCAATCTTATGATGGTGATCGGGAACTTCCCCGTTCTTTTTGCGATTCTTGGTCTTTCGGGGTGGTTTAAGCTTTCGTATATGACACCCGTATCCCCTCTTTTTTCGGGCTTGCATAACGCAATGGTGTTGCAAGGGGATGCGACCCCTGCTTCGATGGCGCTTTTCGGCGTTTTGGGGATGCAGATCGAAAACAGCGCAATGACGACGACTTCGTATATTCTTTTGGCGCTTTCGGCACTCACCTTTTTGACCTTTGGCTTTATAAAGGTTGGGTCTACTTACGTTATCCGTTCTATGATTCGCGGCGAGCCGACCTTTTTGATGGCCGATTTTCGCTACGCCGCCAAGCGAAACAGAAAGCAGGCCTTTTTCTTCGGTATGCTTGACCTGCTTTTACTGTTGCTGCTTCCCTTCAATCTGATCGTTATGCTTCAAAGCACAACGACATTCTTTGCCAGTATCCTGCTTTGGGTCAATATTATCGTCAGCATCCTTTATTGCTTTATGCGTCCTTATATTTATCTGCAGATCATTACCTTTGATTTGAAGATGGGGAAGATCCTTAAGAACGCGTTTATCTTTTCCCTACTCGGATTTAAGAGAAATATTCTCGCCCTTATCGGGGCCGCCCTTGCGATCCTTTTAACCGTATTTTTGGTTATGGGGATGGGGGGACTTCTGATGCCTCTCGGTATCGCGTCCCCGCTGGTGATCCTTTTCTCAGCGACCTCCTTTATGGGCGTCTTCGCCGCTTGGTTTAAGATCAAGGAAATTATGATTGACCCGGCCGAAGAAATTCAGGATGAGGAAGAAACGCTCCCCCTCGAAGAATAATTCAAAAGTTCGGACACCGTTACGAAACGATATCCCTCCTCTTTAAGCCACGGTAAAAGGACGGCAAGTGCCCCAAGCGTTGTACTTTGCTTGCCTGCGTAATCGTGAAAAAGCAAAATGGACCCGGGGTATACCGTTTTTTGAACCGTTTTTACAATCTCGTCGGCCGACGTACCGGCCCAATCACGGGTATCGACATCCCAAAGGATGGCTCGATACCCTCTTTCTTTTATGATCGTGCGTACTGCCCTTCCGCAATATCCCTCGGGTGGGCGGAAAAGTAAGGTCGGTTTTTGGGTCAGCTCTTCGACAAGAAGCTCGTTTTGCTTGATCTCTCCGAGAAGCTCTTTTTCGGATAAGGTGGAAAGATGGGGATGGGAATAGGTGTGATTTCCGATTTCATGCCCCTCATTTACCGCCCTTTTTATGACCGATTTATATAATTCGAGATTTTTACCGATAACGAAAAAGGTTGCCTTTGCATCGTATTTTTGAAGCAGATCAAGAACCTTTTCCGTGTTTTGGGGGTGTGGGCCGTCGTCAAAGGTGATGGCAATCACCTTTTCCTCGGTGCAGACGCGATGATATACGTTTTCGATCGGCGTATATTCGCGCGGCCCTCCACCCAAAAGAAAAAAGGCGGAAAGGGCGATTACAAAGAACGTTTTAACCATTCGAGGCAACGAGATCGTGTAGACTACCGAAGGAATACCCCTCCCGTCGCCATTCTTTTATCAGATCGCGTAAGATCGAAGCGTTGGTGGCCGAGGTGGGATGAAGAAGGATCACCGCGCCGTTATGCGTATTCTCTAAAATTTTACTTTTAGCTGCATCAAGGCTCGGCTGTTTATCGTTATCCCAATCGGCGTATGCAAAGCTCCAAAAAATCGTTTTATAGCCAAGCTTTTGTGCCATTTGCAAATTGCTTTCGTTGAAATTTCCTTGGGGCGGGCGATAGAATTTTTCCATTTTTTTTCCGATTGTTTCGGTATATAGACTTTCAAGGGCTTCAAGCTCCTCTCGAAAGGCTGTTTCGTCGTTGATCTTCGTCATATCCCGATGCTTTAAGGTATGATTGCAAACCAAGTGCCCCTCGTCTGCCATACGCAAGACCAACTCTTTATTCCGCAGAATAAGATTATCAAGAATGAAAAACGCGGCCGTGACCCCCTCTTCTTTTAGGACGTTTAAAATCTTTTCGATGTTTCCGTTCTCATAGCCGGCATCAAAGGTAAGGTACAAAACCTTTTCGGGGTTATCGTCGCCGTGTTTTTTATCAATATAATAAGCGTCATACTTTTCGATATACGAAAAATGGGGGTCAAGAGGCGGTTGCTTGTTATCGCTTTGCCGTTTCACGTACCATCCTTTTGGGCCTTTCGGCATCGGGGGAGGCACCGCCTTGGCAGTAAGCGGGACGAATAAGAGAAAAAGAAGCGCCATACAAAGCGCAAGGGTGCGAATCGTAATTTTTTTCATATAATCCTTCCTTTCTCTATTATTATGGCAAAAAACAAAAGAAAGACGCCTTGCAAAATAAGGCGCCTTTTCCAAAGAAAAAATGCGGATATTACTATCCGCATTATTTTCTTACTTAAATTTGCGTTTGCGAGCTGCCTCAGCCTTCTTTTTGCGCTTTACGCTAGGCTTTTCATAATGCTCTCTTTTACGCAACTCGGTCAGAACGCCCGATTTTACGCACTGTCTCTTAAAACGACGCAGCGCGCTGTCAAGCGTTTCGTTTTCTTTAACTCTGACTTCTGCCATCCGATATCCCTCCCCTCGCTTTTAGCAAGAGATATAAAATCTCATTATATCTATTATATTATAGCTTTCTTTTTTTGCTTTGTCAAGACGGTTTTGAAAATAATTTGGTTTATTTTTTCTCTTTGACAAAGGTCTTTGCCGCACGGAGGGTGTTTTCCATCAGCATCGTGATGGTCATCGGCCCAACACCGCCGGGAACCGGGGTGATGTACGAGGCTTTCGGGAAGGCCGCCTCAAAATCAACGTCACCGCAAAGCTTTCCGTCAGGCAAGCGATTGATGCCGACGTCTACGACGACAGCCCCCTCTTTGATCATATCGCCCGTAATAAAATTAGGGCGACCGACCGCCGCCACCACGATATCGGCGCGTTTCACTTCTTCGGCTAAATTTTCGGTTTTTGAATGGCAGATCGTGACGGTTGCGTTCTTTTCCAGCATCAGAAGCGCCTGGGGTTTTCCAACGATGTTGCTGCGCCCAACGACTACGCAGTGCTTTCCTTGGGGGTCGATGCCGTAGTATTCAAGCAAAACCATAACGCCTGCGGGCGTGCAAGGCAAAAAGGTGTAGTTTCCGGTGCAAATGCCGCCTACGTTCTCGGGGTGAAAGGCGTCTACGTCCTTTTGGGGGTCGATCGCCTTGATGATCGCCTCTTCGGAGATCTGCTTCGGCAGGGGAAGCTGAACGAGAATTCCGTCGGTATTTTCGTCGCGGTTCAGCTTTTGAATAAGGGCAAGCAGCTCCCCTTCGGTGGTTTCCTCGGGCAGCTCGTAGATCTCCGAGCGGAAGCCGACGTCACAGCACGCGCGGCGCTTATTCCGTACGTAAACGCACGAGGCGGGATCACTTCCGACAAGGATCACCGAAAGACCGGGGGTATGACCCGTTTTTTCAATAAATTCAGCCGTTTTTTCACGGATCTTTTCCCGCGTTGCGGAAGATACCAGCCGTCCGTCCAGAATGGTTCCCATGGTTTTCTCCTTATTCTTTAGTAATCTTTTCTCTTATTCAGCCTTTTCGGAAACTTCGTCAAAGGCGGTAGGCATCTTGGTCTTTTTGATAAGGTTATAAAGCAAAATGCCGCCGCAGACCAAGAAGAACACGAGTCCTAAGATCGACGATACCTTCAGATACCAAACGGCGTTTTCGTTGTTTCCGCCGATGGCAAGACTGTCGGTGCGAAGCTGCTCGATAAACATACGGCCAAAGCCGTACCAAGCAAAATACATTAAAACGATCTGTCCGTTGTACTTCTTTTTCTTGTAGAAGAGGCTGATCAAGATAAGTCCGATCAAGTTCCAGAAGGATTCGTAGAAGAAGCAGGGGTGATAGTATTTCCATTCCCCGCTCTGCAGAATACCCATGCGGCAGAAAATATCGGTTTCGGAGCCGTATGCCTCGGCGTTGAAGAAATTCCCCCAACGACCCATAAGCTGACCGATCATAACGGCGGGCGCGATCATATCGTAGAATACGAGAGGATCTCTCTTTTTAAGCTTGCACCAGACGAAAATGGTGACAGCGCCCGCAATAATGGCGCCGTATATCGCAAGACCGCCTTCCCAGATGGCAAATATCTTCCAGAACGGTCGCCCGATATACTGGTCAAGCGAGGTGACGACGAAGAAGATACGGGCGCCAAGCACGGCGAAGAGGACGGTATAGATCCCAACGTCCAAAACGTCGTCCGAGGAGACGTGTTCTTGCTTGGCGCGATAAAGAACGTATAGGGCCGCAAGGATAATACCGGTGGTGATGATGACACCGTACCAGGCTACATCCTTCCCAAAGAGCGTAAAGGCGACGCTGTTGACGCTAAACTCGTCAATGCCAAGCCCAGGGAACGACAAATGAGAAATTTTTAACATATTTCCTTTCCTTTCTCGGGATAAAGGACCACCTCGGCCGCATTATCCTCATGTAAGAATACTTTGATAACGTCCTCGACGTCTTCTTTCGTGATCTTTTGTAAAAGCTTACCAGTTTCAAAGATAGACACACCGTCGATCACCGCATCAAGCAAGGCGGAGGCGATTTCCTCGGTGCTGTCAAAATCCTTTACGAATTCAGCAAAATGAACCCGACGGATACGTTCAAAATCGGAAGGCGAGATCTTCTTTTCTCCCTTTTGGTAAAGCGCGATCTCCTCCTTTAAGGCACAAATCAAGGCAGAGGGCTCATCGGTCGAAGCCGAAAACAAAAGGTGACCGCAACCATTCGTTGATTCATAACTGACCGAAAAATCAGACGAGATCAGTCCTTTTCGATACAGCGTATCGTAAAAATCGGTTCCACTACCGAACAAAAGATCGGCCAAAAGATTCATACAAAGGGCGCGGGATACGTTTTTCTCGGGATCGCCCTTTCGCTCGGTATCCTTTATACCGAGGCAAACGATCGGGCGCGCCACATCCATCGAAAAGGAAAATTCTCGGCGCAAAACCTTTTTCGATTCCTCGGGATAAATACGCTTAGGCAACTCCCATGCGCATAAGGGGATGTATTTATCCGCCAAGGAAAGAACCTCTTCCACCGATATTTTTCCGCAAACGATAAGAGTCATATTCTTGGGGTGGTAAAAGGCGCGGAAGCAGGTATTCAAAAGCTCAGGGGTAATGGTGGAGATCGACTCGACCGAGCCACAGATGTTTCTGCGGATGCCGTGATGCTCGTAAAGACTTTCCATCATCGCGTAATAAAGGCGATTGAAGGGGGAATCGTCGTACATTCCGATCTCTTGGGCGATGATCCCCTGCTCTTTTTTCACGTTTTCCTCGGTAAAATACGGGTGAAATACGTAATCAAGCAAGATCGATAACGGTTTTGCGATATCGCCACTGGTTGAAAAGAGATACGAGGTTACCTCGTTTGAGGTAAAGGCGTTGGCCGAGGCACCCACGGCGGCAAACTTGTCGAAGGTGTCGATATGATCTTCACTTTCAAACATTTTATGCTCTAAAAAATGGGCAACGCCGTCGGGAAGCGAAACGCTCGTCTCCTCGTTCGGCAACGAAAAGCAATTGTCGAGCGAGCCAAAGGCGGTGGAAAGCGAAACGTACGCCGTTCCGAGCTTTTTTCGAAAAACGTAAATGGTGAGGCCGCTTTCGTGGTGGATGAGGTCGTATTCCTCTCGCAAAAAAGCATCCTTGACGTTTATGATCTCATTCTTCATCGCTTCCCTTTTCCTTTCTTTTGGCTAAGGAACCGCGCAAGAAATAGACGGTATCCAACCGAACCGTAGAGGCAACCTCGCAAAGCTCTTGCAAGGAAACGCGCATAACGGCCTCCGCTGCTTCCTCGGGCGTTTCCGAAATACCCGAAAGGTCGCGTACGAAATACCAGTTGGCCAAAAGCTGCGGGTCATCCGAAACCGAGCGGAATTGCCCTGCCAAAATGTTTTTGGAAAGCAAAAGCTCATCCTCGGTGATCTTACCTGCCTTCATAAAATGAAATTGGCGCCGAATCTCGCGCAGGGCGCGCCGATATTTGGTGTTTTCGATTCCGGCACTTACCAAAAGGATGCCCTTCGTAAGCTCTTGCCGTGCCGCACAAGAATAGCAAAGGCTTAATTTCTCGCGTACATTGGCGAAAAGCTTTGAGGTCGGAGAAGCGCCGAAAACGTAGAGAAAAAGCGACATTGCGCTATGAAGAGGATCGTTTATGCGCGTTCCCACTCGAAACCCAAGGCAAAGCTTTCCTTGCTTGGCTTTGGCGCTTTCGCGTATCTTTTTTACGCGAAGCTTTATGGGATTAGGTTCGGTTTCAAAGAGGGCGCAAGGGATACGCCGAACGTTCGTAAAGAGCGAAGAAACCGTATCCCGTACCGTATCAAAGCTTTCGTTCCCCGTATAATAGACCATAATTTTCGCTTCGGCTAAAAGAGAGCGGTATGCTTCGTAAAGCGATACGGGCGTGATTGCCTCAATCTCTTTAACCGTGCCGAATTCGCTGATGCCGTATTTTTCGTTGCGGCACATATGCCCGATACAGCGAATGCGCGCGTAATAGGTTTTATTATCCAGCTGAGCCCGAATGGCGTCGATCGCGTTCTTTTTTTCGCTTTCCACATATTCTTCCAAAAATACACCGGTATTTTTGTCGCACAACGGATGAAAAAGAATGCTTTGGAGCGTTTCGCAAAGAGACGGAAGGATATCAAGCCCCTCGGGGATATAATCCTGCTGCAGCATCCCTACGTCAAAGGTGATGATCTGCATATCGCCCCGTCTTGAAATCGAAGTGTTGAAATCGGCAGAATACAGCTCTTCAAGATGGCGGGAAAGATGCGTTTGCGTGGGGTATTTTTCACAACCTCTGCGCAAAACGGCTGGAATAAGCGCGCGATGAGAGGCCGCCCGCTCGTTATCGATGGGGACGACGAAATGCACCTGCAAATGCGCACTCTTGAAGGTGTCGGTTGGCAGATGATGCAGAAAGATCTGTTCACCCAGCTCAATTTTTAACGGTACCATATATGTATGAGGGGTATCCCCTTCTCCTTTTTCATGAAAATACAATCGTAACATAAATATGTATACATACTCATTATATAATTATACTCTTATTGTAAGCTTTTTGCAATACCTAATTTTATATTTCTTTCATTTCGAGAGAAGATCAAAAAGGCCGGGTTCTTAACTCGGCCTTTTGTATTAGTTTTCCATTTGTCGCCCAAGAAATCCGGCTGCTGTCTGAATCAGCTTGCTTTCGATTTCGTCGGCGATCTTGCCTTCCCCGTTGACCTCGTCGTGAAGGACAGAAAGAACACATCCGACAATATCGCCCTCCGAAAGGATCGGCATCGCACAGCTAATATAGTGTGAACCGCCGTCCTCGGTAACACGCAAGCGTTCCGCGCCCGTACGGTGAGTATAAAGCGCCCGAGTCTCTATAATATCCTCCAGCTCTCCCGACAGCTTTTTTTCAAGGTATTCCTTTTTGGAAACGCCGGAAGCAGCGATCACCGCATCGCGGTCGGTAATTAAAACCGCCATGGAGCAGGTTTTGTGAAGGGTTTCGGCGTATTGCGCCGCAAAGCCCGCAAGCTCTCCGATCGGGGAATATTTTTTAAAAATGACTTCTCCTTCGCGGTCGGTATATATCTCCAGCGGGTCTCCCTCGCGGATTCTCATAGTGCGCCGGATCTCTTTGGGGATAACAACACGCCCCAGATCATCGATCCTACGCACAATTCCTGTTGCTTTCATACATAAATCTCCTTATTATCCACGTTCTCACGCGTTTTACAAGGATATTATTTGAAAAGTTTCTGAATTTTATCCATAACAGAGATTGGAAAAGAGAATCTTATGTTTTTGATGAAAAATCAGGACGCATTTTGACAGAAGCATAAAAAACTGCTTATTCTTTTTGTTGAAAAAAGAAAGTAAAACGCTATGAATAAGCATAGACCCGACATGATCATACTCGTCGAAGACATACTTTTGGATGTTATTTTGATACGGTTAATCGGTGTTCTCGCATGTCCGTTATAACACGAATTTTGAATTTTGGTGAGCAATTTTTGTTTTTTCGTCCTGTTTTACCCATAAAAAATATACACCCCAAAAGTTAGACACCTTTGGGGTGTATATTATTAGCGGAATAACCGTTTTTTCTCTCTTTTTGCTTATAAGAAGGAATTTGGAATTAATCGATTTGTTTTTGATTACATGCGCTTCGTTGAAAGTATAATTTTCTGCGAAAAACGCCGCTCGCTTCAATCCATTTTTATTCCTCTGAAGATTCACTCTCCTCGTATTCTTCCTCGGCGTAATCTTTTTCGTATTCTTCCTCGCTGTATTCCTCGTCCTCGTATTCTTCATCCTCTTCAAGGGAGACCACTTCTTCCTCTTCTTCGGTCTCTTCCTCGTCAAGGATCACACGTTCGATACCGAAGGCATCGTGAATATCTTCTTTGATCTCATCGATACCGTCCCAAAGATCGAAGAAGGTGTAGGCCAGCGTTTCCGAAGAAGCGATCAGATCGAAGGGCAAAACGTAGCTGAAGCAAAGACGTCCGTCTTCTACCGCTACGGTAAAGGGGGTGTGTTGGTTAAGCCCGTTTACGTAACGCAAAAGCTCTAATTCGTCAACCTCGGGGATCTCGCAGTAATCGACGTAAAAGAAGGCGTCGCCGCCGTCCTCAACGGTGGCGATCATATCGTAGGAAACGCAGCCGTCCTCTTCCTCTACCGGGAAGGTGATGGCGGTGATGCCCCCTTCTTGCCCAAGCCCCTCTTCAAAGGTCACGTCAAAAAGCTCACGCGATTCAAACCAGGCGCGAAGGCCGTCTAAACATTCGTTAAAATTCATTATAAACTCCTTTATGACCGAAAAATCGGCTTAACAGTCAACAGTATACCATACAAGAACGGAAAAGTCAAACAAAACCTATCCGTATTTTATCCGCGCGGCGAGGTACCCGGGGCGGGGATCTTGCGGCGGCGGAATTTTTCGAAGGCGGCGCTTCCCTTTTCCCCGAAATCGCTGACGGCCGCGCTGAGCTTATGCTTTGCTTTGATGCTCATAACCGTCACGCCGGTCGAGGTGCGGGTCGATTTAATGGGGATCAAGGAAGAATTGATCAGCATGCGTTTGTTCTGGCTGTCGGTCAGCAACAGCTCAAACGGCTCACTTTCGTAAAAGGCCGCAACGACGGGGGATGCGCTTGAAAAGACCGCGGTCTGCTTCTTACGGGTCGATTTTACGGCGTAACGATCGGCAGGGATACGCACACCCTTTCCGTTTTCAAACAAAAAGATGAAATTATGGGCGGGGTGATATTCGTAAAGCCCTTTCATAAGGATAGGATATTCATCCGCTTCCATCGAAAGCTTGGCGGGCAAATAATCGCCAAGGGCCGAGGCCTTCACCGGCTCAAAATCCGAGGCCTTTGCCCGATAAAGCTGAGCCTTGTTGGTGAAGAATACCAGCTCGCAACGGTTGTCAAGCTCCTCAGAGAACAGAATATAGTCGCCCTCTTTCAGCTTTTGCTCGTCGTTTCCGCGCAGGGATTGAAGCGTTATCTTCTTAAAGTACCCTTCCTTGGTCATAATATACCGGGCCTGGAAGTTTTCTTCAAACAGATCCTCCGCGTCGAACGTGGGAACGTCATCGGCGTTGATCAGCTCGGTTTTACGGGGGATCCCGTATTTCTTTTTGATCTCTTTTAGCTGTTCGGCGATCGCGGCCTTTTGCTTGATCTCATCCGCGAGGATGGATTCAAGCTCGGCAATGCTCTTTTGCAGATCCTCGATCTCCACCACGCGCTTTTGGATATATTCAAGGTTCAGATTGCGCAGCTTGATCTCGGCGATGTATTCAGCCTGCGTTTTGGAGATGGCAAAGCCTTCCATAAGGCGCGGCACAACGTCGGCTTCCTTTTCGGTATTACGAATAATACGAATGGCCTTATCAATGTCCAAAATAAGCGCGGCAAGGCCGAGAAGCAGATGCAGCTTTTCCCGCTTTTTCCCAAGATCAAAGTTAAGCTCGCGCCGATAGCATCCAAGACGGAAGTCGATCCATTCGCGAAGAAGCTCGATAATGCCGAGCTGGCGCGGCGTGCCGTTGATCAGAACGTTAAAGTTGCAATCGAAATTGTTTTCAAGATCGGTCAGCTTAAAGAGCTTTTGCATGATCTTATCGGGCTCGGCCCCGCGGCGAAGGTCAAGCGTCAGCTTAAAGCCGTTGAGGTCGATCGCGTCGCGAAAATCAGTGACCTCTTTCAGCTTGCCTCCCTTAATAAGATCCGAGATCTTCGACATGATCGATTCGATGCTGGAGCTATACGGGATCTCCAAGATATCAATGGAATTGTTTTCGGCATCGTATGCGTAGCGGGCGCGCAGCTTGACCGAACCAATACCCGTTGCGTAGATCTTTTTGATCTTTTCTCGATCGTAAAGCAGATAGCCGCCGCCCGGGAAATCGGGGCCTTTGACGATATCCAGCATACGGTCAAGAGACGCATTGGGGTTGCGCAAAAGCGCGATCGTGCCGTCGCAGATCTCCGAAAGGTTAAAGGAACAGATGCGGCTGGCCATACCGACGGCGATACCGTGGTTAGGCGAAATAAGAATATTCGGGAAGGTCGTGGGCAAAAGCGTCGGCTCTTCCATGGTATTGTCGTAGTTGGGGATAAAATCAACGGCGTTTTTGTCGATCCCGCGGAAAAGCTCGTGACAAAAGGAATCCAACCGTACCTCGGTATAACGCGAGGCAGCGTAGGCCATATCCTGGCTGTATTGCTTACCAAAGCTTCCCTTCGAGTCGATGAAGGGATGCAAAAGCGCCTCGTTTCCTCTCGTTAAACGAACCATCGTTTCATAGATCGCCGCGTCACCGTGAGGGTTCAGACGCATCGTCTGCCCAACGACGTTGGCGCTTTTGGTTCTCGGCCCACTGAGAAGCCCCATTTTATACATCGTATAAAGAAGCTTGCGGTGAGAGGGCTTGAAGCCGTCTATTTCCGGTATCGCACGGGAAATAATAACGCTCATAACGTACGGCATATAGTTGGTTTCGATGGTTTCGGTGATCGGCTGGTTGGTGATTTCCGCCTCCTCCAAGGGATATTCGCTCAAATCATTCTTTTTCTTTTTTGCCATTTCCGTCTCCGTTTACAATGTAATGATGTGGTGAGCCGCCGCGCGGATCATGCGGTTATAAAGCGCAAGACCAAGCCCTTCGGGGCGCGGCAGGGGGGCATACAAGGCCGAAAAGCCTTCCTTGTCCGCCTCGCGCAAGGTATAAAACAGGCGATGCGCCAAAACGCCCGGCTCGCTTTTCTTTCCCACAGCGATCAAGCGGCAGGAAAGTAGCTCGCTATAAAGCGGAATATCCTCTTCGTAGCAAAGCACCGCGTAATTCCCGCTCTGCCCGGCAAGATAAGAAGCGCACCTTTCGGGGGCTCCCGAAAGTAAATAGAAGGGGATCTTCGGGGCGTAATGCTTATATTTCATACCGGGAGAAAGCACGATCTCCCCGGGCTTTAAGGAATCAAGCACGGCGGGGGCGATATAGACCTTATCGCATACGCTTTCAAGATCCTTCGGGGTAATGGCCCCCGGGCGCAAAAGCGTAACGCTGTTATCATCCTCGATCTTTACGATGGTCGATTCAAGCCCGATCTCGGATTCTCCCCCGTCGATGATCATATCCACCCGCCCCTGCATGTCGTCGATAACGTGGGCACAGCAGGTAGGTGAGGGGCTACCCGAAAGATTGGCAGAGGGGGCGGCGATCGGAACGCCCGCGGCCCGAATAAGGGCGCGCGCCGTAGGATGCGAGGGGCAACGCACGGCTACCGTAGAAAGATTGGCCGTAACCGTTTTGGGAATGGTAGGGCGAACCGGCATAACCACGGTAAGCGGGCCGGGCATAAACGCTTCGGCAAGCCGATAATAAAGCGGCGAGGTAAAGGTATACCCTTCGGCGTCCCCGGGCTCGGCAATATGTATGATAAGGGGGTTATCGGCAGGGCGGCCTTTGGCGGCGTATATCTTTTCGGCGGCCAAGGGATCGGTCGCATCCCCCCCAAGACCGTATACGGTTTCGGTGGGAAAAACAACGAGCCCGCCGCGCAAAAGAATATCGGCCGCTTCTTGGATGGAAACGACGTCAATTTCTTTCTGCCCTGTTTTAAGTGTCACAATTTTTGTGTTAATCATGGTAATTTTTCATTTTTTCTGCGGTTTCTGCCATGGATAGAGCTTCGATCATTGCTTGAATATCTCCGTTTAAGAAGGCTTCAAGGGTATAGACCGAGAAGGCGATCCGATGGTCGGTGATCCTCCCTTGCGGGAAATTATAGGTACGGATCTTTTCGCTTCGGTCTCCCGTACCGATCTGACTTTTTCGGTCAGCGGCGGTCTTTTCCTCCTGCTCCCGACGCTGGATATCCGAAAGCTTTGCGCGAAGCATACGCAAAGCGGCTTCCTTATTCTGAAGCTGGCTGCGTTGCGTCTGACAAGCGACGACGATGCCCGTGGGGATATGAAGGATACGAACCGCCGATTCGGTCTTATTGATATGCTGGCCGCCCGCGCCGCTGCTCTTCATGCTTTCGATAACAAGATCGGCAGGGTTCAGCTCAACCTCGCCTTCGTCCTCGACCTCGGGAAGCACGGCGACGGTAACCGTTGAGGTATGGATGCGCCCCGACGATTCGGTGCGCGGTACGCGCTGTACGCGATGCACGCCGCTTTCAAACTTTAAGCGGCCGTATACTTCTTTCCCAAAAACGCGAAAGGAGATCTCGCGAAAGCCGCCAAGCTCGGTTTCGTTACAGCCGAGAAGCTCCAGCGAAAGGCCTTGGGCATCCACGTACATACGGTACATGCGGTAAAGGTCAGAGACGAACAGCGCCGCCTCTTCCCCACCGGCCCCCGCGCGGATCTCTACGATCGCGTTTTTTTGATCGTTTTCATCCTTGGGGAGCAGTAAAAGTCGAATTTGCCCTTGCAGCTCGGTAAGTCTTTCTCGCTTTTCCTTTTCCTCTTCGGTCGCAAAGGCGCGAAGCTCTTCGTCGGCTTCGGGATCTTCCTTTACGGCAAGGGCCTCGGCAAGCTCACTCTCTACGCGACAAAGCGTTCGGTAGGCGTTCACCAAGGGCAAAAGATCGTTATATTCCTTGATCAACCGTCGGTATTCCTCTTGACTCGTAACCGCATCGGAGGAAAGCTTAGCCTCTAATTCCGAAAAGCGAAGATCGATCTCGGAAAGTCTTTTTTCCATCAGTCGCGACAGAAGGCAACGAAGGCCTCGTGAAGCGCGTAAAGGTCTGCCTTAGAGATGACCTCGTAGGGGGCGTGCATCGAAATGACGGGAAGCCCAAGGTCGACCGTATCGATGTTTTCTTCGGCGATGAACATCGCAACCGTTCCGCCGCCGCCGATATCGACCTTACCAAGCTCGGCAGGCTGCCAGTTGACGTTGTTTTCGGCAAAAATACGGCGGATAAAGCCGACGTACTCGGCAGAAGCGTCGTTCGAGCCGGATTTTCCTCTCGATCCCGTGAATTTGCTCATCGCGGGGCCGTGCGAGATAATCGCGCTGTTTCTCTTTTCATATACCTCGGGGTAATTGGGATCGTACGCCGCGTTTACGTCTGCCGAGAGGCAGCAGGAGACGTTACGAACCTTGATCGGATCCTTCCCAAGGGCGTGGGAAATCTCGTCTACAAGATCCGAGAAGAGGCGGCAGCACATACCGGTGTTTCCGTTGCTTCCGATCTCTTCCTTATCGGCAAGGATCACGAAGATGGTCTGCTTTTCTTCTTTGGTCGCAAAAAGGGCGGTAAGCGCGGAATAGGCGCAGCCGCGGTCATCGTGGCCGTAGCCTGAGATAAAGGCGCGGTCAAAGCCAACGTCACGGGCTTTATCGGCAGGAACCGCCGAAAGCTCGGCGCTGACGAAATCTTCTTCGATAATGTCGTATTTTTCATGGAGGATGCGCAATACGTTCAGCTTAATGGCCTTCCCCTCTTCCCCGTCTTCTACGGGAATACCGCCGACAAGAAGGTTAAGGCTTTCGCCCGAAATGGCTTTGCCGAGAGGCTGAGTCGCTTGCTCTTGGCCGAGGTGCGGCAAAAGATCGTTGATATAGAAAATGGGATCGGCCGCATCTTCCCCAATCGAAATATCCAATACGCTACCGTCACGGCGCAGAACAACACCGTGAAGGGCAAGGGGGGTGGCGAGCCACTGATACTTTTTGATACCGCCGTAGTAATGGGTCTTTAAAAAGCTCATTTCCCCGTCTTCGTAAAGCGGGTTCTGCTTCAGGTCAAGGCGAGGGGAATCGACGTGGGCCGCAATGATACGAAGACCCGCTTCCTCGATATCGGCGCTACCGATACGGAAAAGGTAAACACCCTTTCCCTTGTTAACAAAATAACGCTTGTCTCCCGCTTTTAAAGCATCGCCGAGGCGGTATTCGGTAAAGCCCTCGTTTTTGGCAAGGGCCACGGTCGCGATAACGGCCTCGCGTTCGGTCTTCGAGGCGTCTAAAAAGCTTTTGTACGATTCGGCATACGAAAAAATGGTTTTCATTTTCTCTTCGTTTGCCGTTTTGTAAATGTTTTCTCTTTTACAAAGCAAGGCTTCGTATTTGTTCTCTGCCATATCCTTATTCCTCCGTTAAAAGCTTTTGCGCTTGGCAAAAGGCATATATTTTTTCTTGTAATTGCCGTGGTGCCTGATCGTTTACGATCTGAAAATCGGTGTTATTCATCAAGAATTCATCGCTATGCTGCGAAGAAAGACGGCGAAGCGCCGTTTCTTCATCCAGCTCGTCGCGTTTCATAATGCGTTGGCATTTGGCGTGGGGTGACGAAAGGATCGCAAGGGTCAGGTCGCATTCTTTATCAAAGCCCGATTCAAAAAGAAGCGGTGCGTTGATAAGAGCCGCCTTTACCCCTTTGTTTTCTTGCTCTCTAAGCCATTTTCGACATTCGGCCAGTATAACCGTATGGGTGATACGGTTCAAGCGCCCAAGGTGCTCGTTTTGTGCTTCGCCGCCGCAAAAGACCAGCGCCGAAAGAGCGCGTCGGTCAAGGCCGCCATTCGGCAGAAGGATCTCTTTCCCAAAGGCTTCGGCCAAGGCTTCGGTACAGGGGGAAGCGGCGACGGTAAGATCGCGGTAAAGAAGGTCGGTATCGATCCCGGGAATGCCTAAATCGGCAAAATAGGCTTGCGCCGTGCTTTTTCCTGCCCCGCTTCCGCCACACAGCCCGATAACGCGCATTTTCCCACCTCCTTAACTTATAATATTATACATCACTATATAGGAATTGTCAAGGAATGGAAAAAGTCATTCATCGCCCTTTTTGCCTTTTTGAAAAGAAATTTCGCGTTTTCTTGACTTCGGTTATAAAATATGCTATACTTCATAAGTAAGATTGGAAATTCGAACGGTAAAGGGGGATACGCATGAAAACCGTTGCCGTTATCAGCGAATTTAATCTTTTCCACCGTGGGCACGTCTCGCTCACAGACAAGGTTCGCAAGTCTTTTGGGGCAGATACTTGTATCATTTCCGTGATGAGCGGAAATTATACCCAACGGGGCGACGTGGCCTTTACCGATAAGTTTATTCGCGCCGAGGCGGCCGTTAAAGCCGGTATTAACCTGGTCTTAGAGCTTCCCTTTCCTTTTTCCTGCTCGGGGGCCGATTATTTCGCGCGCGCCGGGGTTCATATCGCCTCCTCTTTGGGCGGGGTCGATGCGCTGGCCTTTGGCAGCGAATGCGGGGATCTTTCGAAACTTGAAGAGGTTGCCTCCAACCTTTCTTCTGCCCCTTTTCTTGCCGAAATGAAAAATAGGGTCGCCGCCAAGGAAGAAAAAAAGAAAGGATATGCTTTGATCCAAGAAGAGGCGTACGAAGCGCTTTTTGGCAAAGAAAACCTAACTTTATTAAAAAAGCCGAATAACATTCTGGCCGTGCAATATCTGCGCGCCATACAGTCGCTCACTTCCCCTCTTACGCCCTTTACCGTTACGAGGGCAGACGATTATCACGATGAGGATGCAAGCCGCGCTATATCGGCTACGGCGGTTCGATCTGCTCTTTCCGAAGGGCGCATCGACGAAGCCCGCGCCCTTATCCCCGAGGAAGCCTTTTCGGTGTACGAACGGGCTATGAAGGATGGTCTTTTGCCTTGCACGTTCTCTCGGCTTTCGGGGCCGATCCTTGCCGCCCTGCGGCTTCATTCCCAAAAATCGAAGGACGATCTTTTTAACCGTCTTTCCACCCTGGCACAGCAATCAAAAAATATCAACGAAGTACTGTCGCTTGCCTCAACCAAGCGTTATACTAATGCCCATATCCGCCGTTCATTGTGGTACTCGCTTTTCGGTGTTACCTCTACCGATCTTGACGCCCTGCCGCAATATACGCAGATTTTGGCCATGGATACGGTCGGACAGAAAAAGCTTGCCGAGATTCGGAAAAAAGCCATGATCTCCCTGCTTTCCAAGCCCGCGGATTATCGCGCGTTTTCTCCCTTAGCCCAAGCGCAGGCCGCCCTCTCGCAAAAGGCAGACAGCCTTTTTGCCTTGTCTTCGGCCACCGAACGGGCGGGGGATTACGCCGTTCTTTCCAAGCCGTATCGCAAAATATAGCGTTTTTTGCCGATATCTTATGCGGTTCTAAAAATGTCGAATGAATTGACAATTTTTGGTAACTGTGATAGGATAACGGTGAAAAGGACGGGCAGTCATTTTCAATTACCGAAAGGAGTTTACATGGAAGCAATCGGAATCAAAGGTAATTTTATCGAATATAAGGGCAAGCCCCTTGTTCGCCAAGGAAACGAGATCTTCTACGGCGATATGTCGGATAAATATTATCTTTTTCTTATGATTATGAATACGGTCGAGGATCCTTCCCTCGGCGAAAAAATTCCGGGAAAGGTCATGGTACAAATTCTTTCTACCGACGATCACAAGCTGTACGAAAACAAGCAAAAGGTCGTGGATGGACTGAGTGAAGCCCTGGAACTTGGGACTGCCTGGCTCGAGAGAGCAAACAAATAATTTCCGTTTTCCTTTTTAATTGCCGACGGGATCCGTCGAGAGAGGTAGCAATTATGAAAGAAAAACACCCCAACCGCACCACCCTATTTTTTCTTACGGCAGCACTGTTTTCGGTGTTGCTCATCTGTATCTCGCTGTCTTCTTGTGAATTCAATTCGATCGTAGACAGTATGGGAACGGGGGCGAACGATGTTTTCCTACCGATTACGGAAAACACAACGACCGCCCCCGTTTCCGTTATAACGACATCCGAGCCCCCACTAACAACGACCGAGGCACCGACGACTACCACGGCGCCCCCCGTTACCACCACGCAAGCGCCAATTTATTATACCCCCCTTTCGTCACTTCCCTGCGATAAAGAGGTTTCACTTACGCGTCCTATCGGCCTTTGCGTAAATGAAGAGGCTTTTTCGCGCTTTCCCACGGCCGATCTCGTGATCGAAGCGCCGACCGCCGAAAACGGGCAGCGATATCTTTTACTTAGCTCGGACGTTGGATGCTTAGATAACGCACCCGGCGTTTCCTCTATACGCCCCTATCTTGCCGCCCTTTCACACGATTTTTTCGGTATTTCGATCTATCACGGCACTTCGGATAACGGGCGCCCCTCGACTCCCTTTCTGTACGACACCCTTGATACCTCGCTTTTATCCGACAAAACGGCTTTTCGCGAGGCGTATCTTTCCTCCGATTTTCAAAAGAGCATCGCCAACGGGATCGCCTTACCTTATTCGGTCTTGCCGATCGGAAAGACGCTTGAATATAACGGCAGCCCCTCACATTACGTTTCTATCCCCTTTTACGGCGGCGCGACCACTGCCTTCAGTTATGACGCGTTAAGCGGTGTCTATACGCTTCGTAAGGCGCAAGCGCCTCAAGGGGCTACCCCACCAAGCTTTACCAATCTTTTCATCCTTTTCTTTGATTCTACCGTCACCTCGGCCAAGGACGGCACCGTGCTTACCCTTGATACGGCAAGCGAGGGGGAAGGCTATTACGTTTCAGAGGGCGAGGCCGTTAAGATTCTTTGGAAGAGAGACGGCGCGACCTCAAACCTTTCCTTTACCTTGGAAAATGGGGAAAAACTGACGGTAAACCGCGGAAGAAGCTATATCGCTATGACCGACTTTGCCGCGAAACGAAGCTTGATCTTAAATTAAATAAAAAAAGCGAGAACGAAATTCGTTCTCGCCTTTTTCTTATTCGGCATAAACGCTCACACGCTTTTTGTCTCTCGTAACATGCTCGAACTTGACCTTTCCGTCAATCAGAGCAAAGAGGGTATCATCGGTACCAAGACCGACGTTTTCGCCCGCCGCGATCTTCGTGCCACGTTGACGAACGAGAATGTTGCCGGCCGTTACGAACTGACCGTCAGCACGCTTTACGCCAAGGCGCTTCGATTCGCTGTCACGACCGTTTTTGGTAGAACCAACACCCTTTTTGTGGGCGAAGAATTGCAAACTGATTTTCAGCATTTCAAATACCTCCGTAATGATTTGGGGGCTTACAAGGGCCGCTCGATCACGTCGACCGATAAATAATCGTAATATTCCTCGGTCATTTCGCTGAGCTGGTAGAAGTAAGCCATGATAAGACCCGAAACGGCAAAACGTTTTTTCTCATCGGCCTCGTATTCGGGCAAAGCACCCTTGGCGATCAACCGAATATCGGTCGTCGCTTCGTCGATGGTGTATTCAACCCCCGACGCGTACGAAACCTCAATGGCGTTGATAATGAGCATCGTCATACCCGAAAGCGCCGAGCAAAGCACGTCGTCGCCTGCCTCGCCGTATCCGGTATGCCCCTGCTCTTCAAACCCGTAAAAAACGCCGTTTGTCTTATAGAAAATGATTTTCGTCATACTTAACCCACGATTTTTTCAATCTGGATCTTGGTGTAGAACTGCCGATGACCGATCTTCTTCTTTTCGTTCTTCTTGGGCTTGTAACGGATCACGTAGATCTTCTTGCCCTTACCGGTCTTAATGACGTTGGCAGTTACCGATGCGCCCTCAACATAAGGGGTACCGGCCTTGAAGGAATCACCGTCGGAAACGGCAAGTACCTTGTCGAAGGTATAGGATGCGCCGTCTTCTACCTCGAGCTTTTCGATGAAGAGAACATCACCCTCGCTGACTTTGTACTGCTTTCCGCCTGTTTCAATAACCGCAAACATGGAAAAGCACCTCGCTTTCTTCGTTATTCGCTACGTTAGGCGGCATACGCACTTAGAGCCCAACAATATGCGTCATATCATTATATAATTAGTTTCAAGGCTTGTCAAGTGTTTTTTGATAAAAAAAATGCATTTTTTTAATTTTCGCTTACTTTATTCGCATCATCAGCGGCTTTTAAGAGCGCGGCAAGATCGATTTCGCTTTCTTCGGGCAAAAGTCGCTCCAAATTATAGTAATCCCGTGCGTCACGGGCGAAGATATGTGCGATCACGCTTCCGAAATCCAAAAGGACCCAAGAGCCGGCGTCGCGCCCTTCCACGTGAGCGGCCTTAACGCCGCCCAGGTCAAGGCGGTAGCAGACCTCGTCGGCCAAGGCCTTTATGTGGGTGGTGGAGCGACCGGTCGCGATCACGTAATAATCGGTAATGACCGTCGTATCCTCCACGTGATACATTTTCAATTGAAAGCCGCCTTTGCCGTAAAGCGCCAACGCGGCCTTTTCGGCAAGCTGCAGCGGGGAAAGCCCCGTATAATCAAGCTTTTCTTGGTTTTCCATATTTCTGACCTCATTTGTTTTTTACTTTTATTTTTAACGAATCAATGGTTTCCTCGGTGTAGACCGTATAGGAAAAATGATTATCAAAATAAATATTTTCGAATTTAAGGTTGTTGCCCTCCAGCATTTTCCTTCGCGGGTCAAAATCACCCTTTGCGAAAAAATAGGAAGAAAGCATCTCGTTGGCGGCTTTTTTGTTGGCCACGTAATACCAAACGCCGCCGTCTTCTCTGTATCGCGCCGATTCCCCCGGCAGGGTCATAAGTCGCATCGAAAAGGCGTCTTTTCCCCGATAGAAGCTATACGCGACCGAAAGCGCATCGGACAGCGTCAGGCTTCCTTCTACATGCTTATAGAGCGTAGGAAGGCTCTTGACAAGTAAGCTATACATATCCGCTTCACGAAGCCTTTTAAAAAGGGCGGAAAGCAAGAGCTTCTGGGCATCGATACGCCCCAAGTCCCCCATAAGATAATCGCTTCGAAAGCGCATAAAATGGACGGCCTCTTTACCGTTCAGGTGATTTTCCCCGCGGCTTATGCGTATATGCAGCCCTTGCTCTTCATCGGTATAGTTCATATCGCAAGGGACAAAAACGCTCACCCCGCCCAAGGAATCGATCAGAGCCTCAAACGCTTCAATATCGATCGCCATATAATGATCGATCGGCAGAGAGAAGGTATCCTCAATCTCCTCTTTCAAAAGGCGCATCCCTTCTTTTCGGCTTTTCGTTTCGGCGTAAGCCGAGGGATAGATCTGGTTGATCTTATTTTGCGCCGTCCCCGCCGAAAAATAGGTATCGCGCGGGATCTGCAGGATCGAAAGCGTACGGTTACCGTAGTCGATCGAGGCTAAAAATAAAACGTCGGTATTCCCCGCTACTTGATCGAGCCCCGCTATCAAGAAGGTTTCGTGACCCGTTTTTTCGCTTTGGCGAAACGTGGCTTCAACGGGTAAGCCTTTTTTAATAAACAGAATACTGCCGCAAACGGCGGCAAGGATAATAAACAGTACGATTTTCTTTTTCATCATAACACCTCAAGGATAGTCTTTGATAAAAAAGAAAACTTACTAAAATCAATTTTTGCTATTTTCCAAAACCTTTTCTTCAAGGAAGGAAAGCGCCTCATAGGTTTTGGGGAAAACAGGGATATGCTTCGCCGTCAGCTCGGCAACCGTGCCCCTAAGTGCAAAAATAATGGTGTTATGCAGGTGTTTTTCTTTGTCTTGCTCTTTTTCCAGCCCATCCCAGAACATACGGCGAAGCGCAATGCAATCGGGATAGGTACGCGTGGGCTCAATATAATCGCTAAGGTACAAAAGCTCATCGAAGATCGTCATACCGAAGCCACCCATCGTATGAAACTCAATGGCGTGCAGGATCTCGGGGTCTACCCACGCCGAAAACTCGGTTTTGGCAACGTGGGCGCCGGTTTTGGCATGTAAAACGCGCGGTGTCGCGATCTCAAGCTCGTTTAAGGGCAAGGAATGCTTTCGGCAATACAAAAGCTGCTCTTCGGGGCTCCATTCTTTGGTAATATCGTGCAAAAGCGCGGCGATCCGAAGACGCGCGATGTCGGCGGGAAGAAAAATGTTACCAAGACGGATGATCTCCTCTTCAACGCCCAGCGTATGCGAAAAACGACGGCTTCCGATACGCTCGGAAACCTGGATCCGTAAGCGCAAAAAGCGTTCCTCGGTCAAGCCTTGTAAAGCTGCCATTGCTTAATGTATTCCTCCACCTTCGGCACGACGTGCGCCGCTATTTCTTCTCGTTTTGCGATCCTTCCCCGAATAAATTCAGAGCTGATCTGCACGATCGGGGCTTTTAAAAAAAGCAATCGAGCCCCATATTTTTTCTCGTATTCACTTTTCTTTTCCGAAATTTTCTCGGAAAGAGCCGCCTCCCCCTCCCGCCGCATCAAAACAACGGTGGAAAGCGAAAAGATCTCCTCGGGGTGATACCACTCATCAAGCGTTAAAAACATATCCGTCCCCACTAAAAGAAACAGCTCTCTTTCGGGTGAGGAAAGTGCCCGCAGCGTATCGGCCGTATAGCTTTTTCCGCCCCGCTCGATCTCCATGGTTAAGATCTCGGTATCGGGAAGGTCGCCAAAGGTCAAGCGGCACATTTCGACGCGCTGCTCGGTCGTGGCATCCCCTTTTAGGGTCTTATGCGGCGGAATCCCCGCGGGGATCACAAACAACGAATCAAGCGAAAGCTCTTTCAAAAAGGCTTTCGCGGCGCCAAGATGCCCGCAATGCGGGGGCGAAAAGCTCCCCCCGAAGATCCCGATCTTCTTTTTTTCAAAGCTCATGGCAAAACGATCTTCGGCTTCTCGTCATCGGGGCGGTATAAGACCACCTTCATACCGATAACCGCGACCGCATCGCAGGAAAGCTCTTCAGTAAGGATATCCGCCACCTCGCGGGGAGTATACGGACAGGTCTCTAAAACATGGATCTTGATCAGCTCTCTGGCTGAAAGCGCGTTGCCGATCTGCAAGCAGCTTTCCTCCGATAATCCCGCCTTCCCCACTTGAAAAATAGGCGAAAGCTTATTGGCAAGCCCACGTAAGTAGGCGCGTTGCTTACTGTTTATCATCCGCTTCTCCTTTTACAAAATCCGAAAACGCCTTCAAAAAGAGCGAAAGCGCTTCCCCACGGTGGCTGCAAGAATCCTTTTCGGCGGGCGTAGCCTCGGCAAAGGTCTTGCCGAGCTTCGGTACGTAGAAAAGGGGGTCGTATCCGAAGCCGCCGTTTCCCGAGCGTTCAAAAAGAATTCTTCCTTCACAGGTGCCGCGCACGGTGAAGGAACGGCCGCTCGGCGCAACGCAAGCGATTACGGAAACGTAATGGGCGGTACGCTCTTCTTCGGGAACCGAAGAAAGCTCTTGAAGCAAGAGCGCGTTGTTTTTCTCATCGTCACAGGGCTCCCCCGCGTAGCGGGCGGAATAAACCCCGGGGCGCCCGCCGAGGGCATCGACCTCAAGCCCCGAATCGTCGGCGATCGAATAATAGTCGCTCGAAGCCCCCGCTCTTGCCTTTTGAAGCGCGTTTTCCTCAAAGGTCGTTCCGGTTTCGGGAATTTCGTCAAAAAAGCCGATGTCGGTTAAGGAAAAAAGGGTCAGCTCGGGAAACTCAGCCGTAAGAATACGGCGCATTTCTTCAATTTTTTTCTTATTGTGCGAAGCTAAAACAGCTTTCATTCTTCCCCTCCGAAAAGTGCATCGGTGAATTCCTTGCCCGAAAAAGGCTTCATATCGTCTATCTGTTCCCCGACCCCGATGAATTTCACGGGGATCCCAAGCTCACGGCGGATCGAAAAGACGATACCGCCCTTGGCCGTGCCGTCAAGCTTCGTAAGGATCAGACCGGTGATCGCGGCGGCTTCGCGGAACTCCTTGGCCTGCGAAACCGCGTTTTGACCGGTGGTGGAATCAAGAACCAAAAGCGTTTCACGGTCTGCGTTCGGTAAAAGCTTGTCGATGACGCGATTGATCTTGGAAAGCTCGTCCATCAGATTCTTCTTGTTATGAAGGCGCCCGGCGGTATCCACGATCACAACGTCAGCCTTGCGGCTGATCGCCGCGCTGACGGCATCGTAGACGACGGCGGCGGGGTCTGCCCCCGCCCCTTGGCGGATCATATCGACCCCGGCACGGTCGCACCATACCTTCAGCTGCTCGGCCGCGGCGGCGCGGAAGGTATCTGCCGCCGCCACCAAGACCTTTTTGCCCTCTTCCTTTAAGGAATGGGCCATTTTTCCGATCGAGGTGGTCTTACCGACCCCGTTTACCCCGATCACCAAAATGACCGAGGGGGTGGTGTTAAGATGCAACGTATCGTCTTCCCCGATCATATCGGTAAGCAGGGCGTAAAGCTCGCTTCGGACCTCTTTGGGGTCGGTGATCCGTTTTTCTTTTAAGGTATCGCGAAGCGTATCCAAAATATATTCGGTGGTCGAAACTCCCACGTCGGCAAAAATGAGAGTTTCCTCAAGCTCTTCGAAAAAATCCTCGTCAATACGGACGAAGGCGCGCAAAAGCGCGTCGATTCTTCCGAAAAGAGCATCCTTGGTGCGGCGCAGGCCGCTTTTCAGTTTCTCAAAGAACGCCATCTTTCTTCAAGGTCTCCTTCATTTGCTCCATCTGCTCGGGATCCATGGGAAGAACGCGGGAAACGCCGCGCTCTTGCATCGTAACGCCGTAAAGACGCTCGGCAATCTCCATGGTTCCGGGGCGGTGGGTGATTAAGATAAACTGTGTTTCTTCCGACATTTTTTTGATGTACTCGCCGAAACGGAAAACGTTAACGGCATCAAGCGCCGCCTCGATCTCGTCAAAGATACAGAAGGGCGTCGGGTTGACCTTTAAGATCGCGAAGAACAACGCAATAGCGACGAAGGCTTGCTCACCGCCCGAAAGGAGAGAGAGCGATTTGATGATCTTTCCGGGAGGGGCTGCCTTGATATCGATACCGCAGTTGAGAACGTCTTCGGGATCGGTCAGAACAAGTTCAGCCTGTCCGCCGCCGAAAAGATCGGAGAAAACGATACCGAAATTGCGGTTGATCTCGTAGAAGGCCGCCGAGAACTGGGTCTTCATATCCTCTTCCATCGAAAGGATGATCTCGGTCATCTTATCGTAGGATTCCTTCATATCCTCGACCTGTACGGCCATCTCGTCGTAACGGGCCTTGACCTCGGCATATTCCTCGATCGCGCCGAGATTGACCGGCCCCAAGGCCTTCATGGTGTTGCGGCAGCTGGCCTGGATCGAAGCGATCTCGGAACGGTTTTCGGGCGTTACGGGGGGATAGTTCAGCGATACGGCATCCTCGTAGGAAAGCTCGTATTCCTCCCAGATGCGAACCCCGAGTCTTTCTTGGTCGTCCTCTAAGCGGTGCAGGCGGTTTTCGGCGTGAAAATGGTTGTTCGCGCACTTATCCTTTTGATCCTGCTTTTGGCGAAGCTGCTCGCGGATCTCGCCGAGACGGGCGTTGTAAGCCGAGATATTCCCCTCAGCCTCCTGGCGTTTTTCGGAAAGCTCTTTAAGCCCCTTTTCGATCGTAAGGATCTCTTCTTTGCTTTCCTTTTTCTTTTCCTCGGCAGTGCCGATTGTTGTCTTATATTCTTTGACAAGCGCCTTTTGTCCATCCTTTTCACTGTTCAGCTCAAAAAGACGCTCGGAAAGGCTTTCCTTCATTTTTTCCGCAATTTCGATCTCTTTATTCAGCTCGAAAATGCGGTTGGACATTTGCGAAGCTTCCTTTTGCGCGCTATCGTTCTCATCCAGAAGCTGATTGCGCTCGATATCCTTGGCGGCGCGTTCCTCGCGCAAGGCGGCGATCTCGGTGTTCTTCTTCGCCAGCTGCTTTTTCAAGCGCTCGATCTCATCCTCGATCTCTTTATCCTTGCCGGCGACCGTTGAAAACTCCTCACGAAGCTTTTCTAACTGCTCTTGCCCCGCCAAAAGACGTGCCTTGGCGTTATCCAGCGCGCTCAGCTGGGCTCTTGCCATGGTGCGCAAAAGCTCGGTCTGCTGTAAGGCGTCCTTTTTGGCGATCTCAAGATCGTGGATCTCGTTTTCTTTCTCGGAAAGCTTACCGTTGAGCGCCATGATCTTCTTGGTCAGCGCCTCGGCCGCGTCCATCTTCGCCTCGATATCGGCGCCGCGGGAAAGCATACCGCTTCCCTTTCCGCTGCGCAGCGAGCCGCCCGTCAGCGAACCGCCGGGATTGATAAGCTGACCGTCAAGCGTAACAAGCTTTACGCGGTAGCGTACGCGCTTAGCCGCCTCTACGGCGTTATCCAAGGTATCGAAGACCACCGTACGCGAAAGAAGCCATACGACGATATCGTCAAACTTCTCTTCGCAAGCGACCAAACGGTCGGCACGGTCAACATAACCGCGGCACGAAGCAAGCGAACGGACCTCTTCGGTCTCGGGCCCCGGGCGAATGGTGGTAAGCGGATAAAAGGTGGTACGGCCGGATTTGGTTTCTTTCAGGTAACGGATCGCCGCCTTGGCGGTCTCTTCGTCCTCTACCACGATGTTTTGCAGATCGGCGCCCATCGTCGATTCAATGGCCAACAGATGCTCCTGCCGTACCGAGATCAGCTGGGAAAGCGGGCCGTATACGGTAGACGCCCCCGAAAGACGGTTGGCGTCATAGGCCTCCATAACCGCTTTTACGGCATGGCTGTACCCCTCAAAATGCTCTTCAAGCTTGCGAAGGGCTTCGGCGGCCTCTTCAAGGGCGGCGCGCTCAGCCCGAAGGGCGGCGGCCTCTTCGGCGATCTTTTCCTTTTCAAGGCGGCATGCTTCGGCCTTTTTATCGCACGAAGCGGCCGTAGCCTCAAGCTCGGCAATACGCCCCGTAAAGCCCGAGGCGTTTTTCTCACAACGCGAAACCTCGTCGGTCAGCTCTTTTTCTTGCGCTTCTCCGTCACGGATCGCGGCTTCAATGCTTTGCCCTCTCGTGCTGTCCTGCTCACGCGAGCGGGTCAGAACGTCCATATTTACCTTGAGATCGGTGGCGTCGTTTTGTAAGCGATTAAGACGCTCTAAGGAATCCTCCAGCTCCTTGGAAAGTTTAGAGGCGGCCAAGGCAACCTTTTGCCCGTCGGCCAAAACACCGAGGCGCTCTTCCATAAGCGAATCGCGCTCGGCCACAATTTTTTTCAGATCGGCATCGTACGTACCGTCCTCACCAGAAAGCTTACGGGCGGCCTGCTCAATCTCCGCGATGCGCTTTTCGGCCGCCCCGATCAGCTCGTTTTTATGCTGAATATCGGTATCGAGGCGCGAAAGCTCGGTTTCGCAGGCGTACATTCTTTCGCGGTATTCGTTGATGCGGGTAAGAAGCTGCTCGGAAGCAAGGCGCCCACCGTCCATCGCCTCTAAAAGGCGTTGATCCTGGGCTTGCAGAGAGCGGATCGATTCGTCGATCGTTTCCAGCTCCTTGCGGCTTAATTCAAAGGTATCGCGAGCCTTTTGAAGATCGTTTCGGTTCTTTTGCGTATCATAAAGCCAAAGCGAAACGTCGGCTTCCTTCTTCTTTTCCAGAAGGTCGCGGTATTTTTTTGCCTTTTCGGCATCCTTGGTCAGCGGGCCGAGGCGCGCGGCAAGCTCATCGTAAATATCGATAATGCGCTCCATATTATCGTGGGTCTGGGCGCGTTTTCTTTCGGTTTCTTCTTTGCGATGGCGGAATTTCGCAATCCCCGCCGCTTCCTCAAATACGTTACGGCGATCCTCGCTTTTTCTCGACAAAAGCTCGGCAACACGCCCCTGCCCAACGATCGAATAGCCCTCTCGCCCGATACCCGTATTCATAAAAAGGTCGGTGATATCGCGAAGGCGTTTTTTCTGCCCGTTGATCAGGTATTCGCTATCCCCGCTTCGATAGTAACGGCGGGTGACCTTGATCTCGTCGTAGGGCGAATCAATGCGGTGACTTTTATCGGTGTTATCAAAGGTGACCGAGACCTCGGCAAAGCCCATCGGGTTACGCGAGTCGGTTCCGCCGAAAATAACGTCCTCCATTTTCGTGCCGCGGATATTACGACTCGACAGCTCACCGAGAACCCAACGCATCGCATCCGAAATATTGGATTTTCCGCTCCCGTTCGGCCCGACGATGACGGTAGAACCGCGTTCAAAGGTCAAAAGCGTCCGATTGGGAAAGGACTTAAAGCCATGCAGTTCAAGTGATTTTAAATACATAAACGGTTCCTTTCATTCGATGCTTTAAGGGTGAAACCAGCGAAGGGCTTCCTTGGCGGCCATTTGCTCAGCCTCGTGCTTAGAGCCCCCTTTTCCGCTTCCGACAACGTTTCCGCTGATAACGGCGTTTATAACGTAGCTTGGCTTATGATCGGGGCCTTCTTTTTTGGCTACCACGTATTCAAGGGTCTCTTTCCCGTCCTGCTCGATCAGCTGCTGCAGGCGGGTCTTATAATCGGCGCCCTTGTTTTCGGCACTTTGCAAAAGCTCGTCCTTCATCAAACGAAGAAGGACCTCTTTTGCCCTATCAATTCCGCCGTCAAGATAAATAGCGGCCATCATCGACTCAAAAACGTCGGCAAGAATGGTGGCGTTGTGCCGCCCGCCGGCCGCATCCTCTCCTTTTCCGAGAGAAAGGTAGTCGCCAAGCGAAATTTCTTCGGCAATACGGGCAAGAGGAGGCTTGCTGACGAGGTTCTTACGCATCGTGGTAAGGATCCCCTCTGCCTCCGCTTCAAATTGGTGATAAAGATGATCGGTGATGATGATCTGCAGCACCGCGTCCCCCAAAAACTCAAGGCGTTCGTAGGAAGGAACGGCGTGCTCGTTTGAATACGAGGTATGGGTCAAGGCTCGCTCCAAAAGGGCGCGGTTTGAAAAGCGGTACCCGATAACCTCTTCAAGACAGGAAAGGTCTTTGCAGTTTTTCATATCGTTTCGCCCTTATCTTCACCAAAAGCCTCGGCCGCTTGCTTGGCGGCCTCCTTTTCGGCTTTGGCCTTTTCTTCACAGGCGGCCGCCCACGCGGCAATCTCGTAATTAATGCCCGTATTCACAAAGTTCATGGCTTGATGAACCGCGTTTTTGATGGCGTTGGCGTCCGAAGAGCCGTGAGCCTTGATGACCGGCTTCGAAATACCGAGAAGCGGGGCACCGCCGTGTTCAGAGGCGTCAAACTTCTTTTTAAATTCCTTCAGCTTTCCGCGAAGCATCATCGCCGAAAGCTTGGTGGCGGTGTTGGAATAGAACAATTCCTTCATCGCGCTCAAAAAGAATTTGCCCATACCTTCCAAGAATTTCAACACGATATTCCCCGTAAAGCCGTCGGTTACCACGAGGTCACAAACGTCAAAGGGGAGCATTTTTGCTTCAATATTCCCAACGAAATTCATATCGGCATTCGAAAGGCGGGCATAGGTTTCCACTTGAAGCTCACGGCCCTTGTTGTATTCGGTGCCGTTGTTGATCTGCCCGACACGGGGCGATTGGATACCGTAAATTTTTTCCATGTAAAGCGAGCCCATTAAGGCAAACTGCTCAAGATTTTCAGGGGTTACATCAAGGTTTGCCCCCGAATCGATCAAAAGAACGGGGGACGGGAACGGAAGGATCGTGGCGATCGCCGCGCGGGCAATGCCGCGAATACGGCGTACGAGCAGCGTGGCGCCCGCTAAAAGGGCACCCGTATTGCCCGCACTGACAAAGGCGTCCGCTTGCCCTTCCGCCAATGCGCGAAGCCCAACGCTCATCGAAGAATCCTTCTTGTCACGCACGACCGAAAGAGCTTTATCCTCCATTTCGATCACGCTTACGGACGGAATAATGGTTATACGTTCAAGCGAAAGCCCGATATCCTCGGCGGTTTCGCGAATAATATCCTCGTTTCCAACGACCGCGATATCCAACGAGGGATATTCAAGAGATGCAAGCACAGCCCCTCGAATCAGCTCGCCGGGGGCGTTGTCACCGCTCATAACATCAATTAAAATACGCACGGAAAGTCTCCTTTTTATTTTCCTTCGGCAACGTAAGCGTCGATAAACGCAAGCGATCGGGCGGCATAAGCCTCTCCTCTTGCTTTTTTTCCGCCCTTTACCCTTTCGGTAAGCGGCGCGATAATGCCGAAATTGGCGTTCATCGGCTGAAAATCAACGACCCCTTCGTCGCAAATATACGCTGCCATAGCGCCCAGCATCGTGATAGGCGGGAAAGAGGGGGCCTCTTCCCCAAGGGCTAAGGCGGCGGCCGAAAGGCCGGCCACGAACCCAGAGCCCGTCGATTCAATGTAACCCTCAACCCCCGTCATTTGCCCGGCAAAAAACAGATTTTTGGCCGAGCGGAGCGAATAATCCGCCCGCAAAAGCTTAGGGGAATTAAGGTAGGTATTACGGTGCATAACACCGTAACGGTAAAATTCAGCGTTTTCAAGCCCGGGGATCAGACCGAAAACACGCTTTTGCTCGGGAAAGGTGAGGTGGGTCTGAAAGCCAACGAGGTTATACATATCCCCACTCTTGTTTTCACGGCGAAGCTGAACCGTGGCGTACGCATCGCGCCCGGTTGCGGGAACCGGAAGCCCAACCGGCTTCATAGGCCCGAAGCGAAGGGTATCCACCCCGCGCGCCGCCATGACCTCTACAGGCATACAGCCCTCAAAGACCGTAAGCTCTTCATTGGTATCAAAATCGTGGAGCTTGGCTACCTCTGCCCCGATAAGAGCCTCATAAAAGCGCTTGTATTCCTCTTCGGTCAAGGGACAGTTGAGATAGTCATCTGGATCCCCCTTCCCGTAGCGGGAAGCGAAAAACGCTTTTTCAAAGTTTATGCTTTCTTTCGAAACGATCGGGGCGGCCGCATCGAAAAAGTGAAGTGCCCCCTCCCCCGTCAGCCTTCCGATGGCCTCGGCAAGAGAATCCGAGGTAAGAGGGCCGGTGGCGATCACGGTGATCCCCTCTTCGGGAATTTCGGTGATCTCTTCGTTTACGATCTCGATCAAGGGGTTTTCATTGAGCTTTTTCGTGATATATTCCGAAAAAAGCGTGCGGTCGACCGCCAAGGCGCTCCCCGCGGGAACCGCGGTCGCATCGGCTGCCTCCATGATCAGAGAACCGAGACGCCTTAGCTCTTCCTTCAAGAGCCCGACGGCGTTTGAGGTGGCATTTGAGCGAAGAGAGTTTGAGCAAACCAGCTCTGCCATCCCATCGGTATGGTGCGCGGGCGTATATTTTTTCGGGCGCATTTCAAAGAGGCGGACCCTGACCCCGCGCTTCGCGATCTGCCAGGCCGCTTCGGAGCCGGCAAGACCGCCTCCGATAACGGTTACCAAAGGCAGATTTTCATTCATTTTTCTACGTCTTCTTTCTTATAGGTGCATTTACGGTTACGGCAAAACACGGTTTTCTTGCTCTTGCGGTAAAGCAAGAGGTCGCCGCAATCGGGACATTTTTCGGGAAGCGGAAGATCCCAGGTAGAGAAATCGCACTCGGGATACTTTTCACAGCTGTAAAAGACCTTCCCTTTTCCGTTTTTCGTAATGATCTTAGCGCCGCATTTCGGGCAATCCACCCCGATATCGCGGGGTTTGGTAAAGCGGCATTTCGGGTAATTGCGGCAAGCGTAGAAGCTGCCGAAGCGGCCGCTGCGAAGAACCATATCGCCCCCGCAAAGCTCGCATTTAAAATCGGCTACCTCTTCGGTCTCCTGCTTCTTTTCGATCGGCAAGCCGTCTTTCCCGATAGCCTTGGTGTTGCGGCAGGTAGGATAATTCGGGCAGGCCAAGAAGCGCCCGAAGCGGCCCGATTTGTATACCATCAGGCTTCCACACTTTTCGCAGGGGATATTCGATTCTTCAAGCGGAACCTCAACGGTTTTTTCGGTAATACTGTCGGTGGCGCTTTCAAGCGCCTCGGAAAATCCGTTATAGAAATCGGAAAGAACCGAAATAAGGGTGCTTTCCCCTCTGGCAATGCTATCGAATTTATCCTCCATATCGGCGGTAAACTGATAGTCAACAATATCCGGGAAATTCTGCTTCATCAAGGTGGTGGTCACCTCGCCAAGCGGCGTGGGGACAAGCGATTTTCCCTCGCGGCGCACATAGTTACGATCCATAATGGTCGTAATGATCGCCGTATAAGTGCTGGGGCGGCCAATACCGTTATCCTCAAGGAATTTGATAAGAGAAGCCTCGGTGTATCTCGGCGGTGCCTCGGTGAAATGCTGTGCCGCACCGGAATCGACAACAG